>NZ_DJTD01000067.1:0-147618 GCF_002440385.1 Sphingobacterium sp. UBA6317
GTCAACATCACCGGAATATGCACCAGGTCCATCAGCTGCCATAACGAATGTTGATACGGCGATTAAAGCTGCTGCTGCGAATGTTTTTACTAATGCCTTCATAATGTCTTTACTTTATATTGTTAGTTTTTTGTTCTTATTTGTTGACTCAAAACTACAACACAATAGGCCCCTAGCCTATGGGCTTTAGACCAACGCTCTGGAAAACTCGGTGAATGGCGGGAATGTGGAGGTGAAAGTTATCGTTCGAAATATCGCTTCAATTGATGCTGTGCAAAATAAATATCCTTTCTTATTGGAACAACTTTATGAAAACTATTGATCAGGGTTAATCAAGGGCATTAGTGGTTAAATTGAAAACAATCGTACCGTGGAAAAATTCGCTATTGTCAGATAGGATCTAACACCATGAATAGGTGTTTTAAATGGACTATAATTAGTCTTATACACCTAACATCATTTTGTAAAAATCATAATATAGTTTACCTCCTGCAATGTCCCCCAATTCTTCAGCCATTTGAATGTTCAATTCTATATTCACATACAAATCTTCTTCAACCGCCCTTCTTTCAAGATAAAGAGCGACATTAAAGATGGAAGATAAAAAGGATTTATCATTTTGAGCGCACTTAAAAAGTAGATTGTCATATCCAGATTCCAATACAACAATGGCCCCAGTAGTAGTATCAATTGCTAAATCATGACCATAAGCCTTTCCAAAGTATATAAAATTGCTAATTTCTTCTGTTTTTTCCTCAAAGGTGACCATTCCAATTTCTAAATGCGAACAGTCATAGTTTTCTACCAATTCAATAATTGAATATTGAGATACAATTGTTCGCTCTTTTGGCATAACGATATACGCTCTTTTTATATGCTCAATATATTCGTCTGACAAGCCTTGTTTTTTTAGTAGACTAGCATCGATATAAATATTTCTCAAACTTTCAACAAATTCGACTGCTTCCATTTGTTTATTTATCTTAAAATAGTTCTTGCAATGAAAAATAGCCCATCTTCAAGAATTACTATGCTTATGGACTTTGACTCTATTATTATTCAAAGAAGGTATATTTCAAATTAAATCGCTTTATTTCTTCATGTAATTGTTCATGCTATCTTCAATTCCTTTGATGCTTTTAAGAAGATCCGCCCATGTTAGACTTTCTCCTACTATCATATTTTCACGCATGATTTTATAATCCGCCTCCCACTCTTTTATTATCTCTTCAGGCGGAAGGATACTTAAACTCCCTTTTCGATGGTTGGAATAGTCAATCCCCCGAAGTGATGTGACTGTTTTTCGATGCTGGACTATTGTGTTAAATAATTCTTCGTCTTTAATGGCTTCTGTTCCAAAATCAGTATTCATAATCTTATCTATATCATAGAAATGCCTAGTAAGCCTATCTGTCCTGATTTTGTCAATCGGTTTAGAGAACTCTTCATGTAATAAGAGAACCTTTTCTATAAAAGTCCGTGTAGGGATTACAACTTTAACATTAAAAGCGGCTTGAGCAAACCCGGAATCTTTATAATTATCATCTATAAAAGATAGGACCGGTTGTGTCTCGAACGGTTCAGTTAGCGATCTGGCCCCCATTTCCAAGAGTACTCTTTGCTTGATATATGCGTGACCGACTGGCGCTATCGGTTGGTAATAAATTTCCAGCGTATTAGGATCGCTAGTATCGTCAACATAAGTATTATAACGAATTTCATAGAAATCCTTAGGAACTCCCAATTTTTCCAATTGAAGAATCAATTCCTCTCTAAACTCATTGATAATAAAACCTCCGGAGGCCTTTCTCAGTTTTTTAATCTGGGTTTTTGAATCTAATTCGTCGAAACCCAGTAGGTGTCGGTCGATTATTAAATCGATATCTTCTGAAAAACGGTCTATCAACTGATACGCTTTGCTTAAAGACGTACCGCCTTTAAAAATAATAGACTCTGCATATCTTGTTGCAAAAACAGCCTTCAGAACAATACACACCCACCAATCTTTTTCAATAACAAAAGCTGGCAATCCCATTATATTGCTCAATTGATCCAATACAAGCCTCTTTTGTTCTGTCTTAAGATTTAACCACATAATTTTAGGATTGGTAAAGCTTAGTTATTTCTTTCTGGATCCATACTGGAGCATATTTCAACTGAGAATCAAGAATTTGTTTTTCTATCTTTTTGACTGAATGTTTGATCATGCTTAAGAATTCTTCGGAAAGTCCCTCTTGACCTTGTTCTTTAAAAGCTGAAACAACCAACTGTAATAAATCATCTTTTATCGCAAAGCTTTTGGGTACAGTACGTTTAAATTTGATTGTACGCTTACCTATTTTAATATCCCGCTGTGAACCATCTGTTAGATAAACGGCTTTTAGCGGCACCTGCGTAGTCAGCCCTAATAAATACAACGCTAATACACCTGTCGGAGCAATACGAGCTTTGTCTCGCCTTGCAATTTCTTTTGCAATTTCTTCAACACTAGGATATATTGTACCCAATAAAGGGTCCTTTTTAGGTTTAATATAAATACCATGAGCCAATCTTTCAATAAGTCCATTATTCTCCAGGCGGAAAAGTGTCAACCTGATATTCTCTGGTGTCCCATAATTCTTAAAATCATCTGCAAAAAAAAATTCGCCGCGAGAAGACTTAAAAATCTTTGTTTCTATCTTATTTCTAGATGTTTCTGACATTAAAAACCATTTAATCTGTAACAAATTTAGTAAATATTTGTTACAACAAAACAATCTATCGTATAGTATTTACCTTCGATTGCGCCAAATTAAGTGGTATGTCAGAAATTCCGAGCAAGCACTTACAACTATTTCTTTCCCTAATCTTTTTCCTAACTTGAAGTTCCTGTCATTTACAGTCAGATCTTCGGGCATATACAGAAACTAGGTAATATAGGAGGCTTTAATAAATCCGCTGGATTATTGTCCAGCTGAGATTCGTTACGCAGTGCGTAACGGATTGGAGATTCTCTACGCGTTGCGTAGAGAATCGGTCCAAGTCGGGAAAGGTCTGGTAAAAATACCACATATTCCGTAAGTTGGATTCGGAAAAACTGACCTCTCCCCAAAAAACTGGAGCATTTAAAAGTAGAGAATTCAGTCTTGAATTACTAATTTTAAATTTCACATCACGAGTCTCGTTTTAGCGAGAATTGAACAGTGCGGAGTGGATGTTCGGAAATTCCGAACAACTGGAAACGTCTTTGAACTCCCCCTACTCAAAAAAAACATCTAAAACACTAACTACCAACAGATTCACACTTTTAAAACTATCGGCTTATTCTTCATATCATACCAATCATCTAACATACTTTTTTGAACTAAAACCTTGATCGGCAATCAACGAGTAACGCACATTGCATGACAAAATAAAAAAGCCACATCTCCCGACGTGGCCTTAATAAACATATGATTCACTAGTTGTCTGCTACCGATCTGTCCGAGCAGACAACTAGTTATTAAATACTATTTATACGAATTGATCGATTTGGATACTTTCCAGTCATTCCCCACATGCTCCAAGGTAACTAAATCTGTTTTGGTGAAGTTTTCAAACTTTAGAGTCACTTTCGCTACCATATAATCAGCTGATTCTTCTAAGATGTCGGTGCTTACTGTACAGTTTAGCTTTTCGCCTTTTTGTTTTTTCAAGGATTTAACCACTTCGCTACGGCTGTTACTTTGTGCATTGGAAGCTTGGATCTTTTGATTGAAATCAGCTGCAAATAACTGCTCTACTCCTGCTGTTTCTCCCGCTGTAGTTACCGCTACATAGTGTTCTAAAGCGAAGTCTGCTGTGGAAAGGTTAACGTTTGCTTTTGTTGCTTTTGCTCCAGGTCCTTCCGCTGCCATAGCGAAAGTTGATACGGCGATTAGGGCGGCGGCGGCGAATGTTTTTACTAGCGTTTTCATAATATCTTTTTTTATTGTGTTAGTTTTTTATCTGTTCTTATTTGTTGACTCAAAACTACGACACAATAGGCCCCCAGCCTACAAGCTTTAGACCAACGATCGGGAAAACTCGGTGAATGGCGGGAATGGAACGGCGAGGAAAGTGAAATTATTTTTATTATCTTTTAACAACAATTAAAAAACGCGATTCGCCAAGGCCGATGGTGTCAATGATTTTAGCGGAGCTGAGAAGAATACTGTTATTAACATAGAGAAGGAAAAGATGGAACAACATGTAATTAAACTGTTCAGATTATTACTTTTATTGTCATTTATATTTGTCAATGTTAGTTTATTTAGCCGACCAAAATATTTTGTTATGCCGGATAAGCCGGAGAACTATTCAATTGATCAGTACAAATTATCAACAGAAAAACTATACGGTATAGAAAAGAATGTAGAGTTATTTACACTCACATTCCATAATGGACCGGACTCAATAAGTAAAGATAAAATTAATGCCAACACGCAGCTCAATATAATACTTATTGCTGTCCTCCCCGATTTGTTAGGGAGCACAGATTGGAAAGAAATTAATCTCGATACTATTAAAGACGACATTATTACTACTTCGGTATTAAATAGATTATTCCGAATAAATACGCTTTCAGGTTTAGATGACCCTTATGGTCCAAAAACTAAATATTTTGACGAATATCAAATTATCCGGAAAATTGGCAACAAATACTTTGCGTCTAAACATTGTTTAATTCAATTTTTTGCCGTCAGAAATAGGCCTTCCATTTTTCAGCATGTGTTTGGGACAATAAATATTGAGCAAGAACCGCTCAAGATTACAGAAATGGAAACTATTTTTAAAAAGAGATACCCCGGCACTAACTTTCCACCATATACGATCGGCGACACACCTTATTCCTACAGTAGCGCTATTGATTATTTAAGAGATCGGAAAGAATATTTGTCAAAAACCATCAAGTTCCAAAATAACGAAATTGGTTACCAGTTTTGGACCTATACCAACTGGCATACGCATGATCATGAGTTGGAGGTAGATAGAGGAATAGACAGATTTGTATACGTGCCTGGAAAAGGGATCGTGGGCGGTTCATTTGACTTCTATTTTTATTTTCATCGTAAGAAATTGCCCATAAAGTATAGCGACTTTCTGAATAATGTGAAAGAGGAAAAAGTGATGATTGCGCCAGAATTTAAAGTTTAATGATCGCTCATCACATTAAAAATGCTATTCACCAAAGTCGGTTCATTAAATGATTTTAGCGAAGCGGAGAAAAATAGAGTTATTAACCATAGCGAAAGAAAAGATGAAACAACATATAATTAAACGGTTCAGATTATGGCTTTTGATGCCATTATTAATTGTTTCGCTCAGTTTATCTGCCAACGTCAAATATATCTTATTACCTGATCAGCCACAGGGCTGTATCTTAGATAATTACAAATTATCTACAGATAACTTGTATGGTATCAAGAAGAGCGTTGAGCTATTTTCACTGACGTTCATTGATGGTATAGCTATAGATCGAAATAAATTGGACCAGCAAAAAGACCTTAATCTAATTCTTATTGCCGTTCTTCCAGATTTGGAAGGGAACCGTGATTGGACTGAAATTCATCTAGATAGTATCAAAAATGATACAATACCTCACCAATACCTTAAAAGGCTATTAGGGGCCAATACATACGCTGATTTTGATAAAACATACGGTGCAAAAACTAAATATTTCGACGAATATCAAATTATCCGGAAAATTGGCAACAAATACTATTCGTCCAAACATTGTCTTATACAATTTTTTGCCGTCAGAAATAGGCCTTCCATTTTTCAGAATATATTTGGGACAATAAATATTGAGCAAGAGCCTATTAAAATTACTGAAATGGAAGCTATTTTTAAAAAGAGATTTCCGCATGAAGAATTTCCTGCTTACACTATCGGCAATACCCCTTACGACTATCCTACTTTCGATTATCTAAGAGACCGAAGAGAATATTTATCTAAGATCGTCAAGTTTAAAAATGGTAAAATGGGTTACCAATTTTGGACTTATACAGACTGGCATACGCATGACCATGAGCTGGAGGTAGATAGAGGTATTGACAGATTTGTATACGTGCCAGGAAAAGGGATCGTGGCTGGTTCATTTGACTTCTATTTTTATTTTCATCGTAAGAAATTGCCCATAAAGTATAGTGACTTTCTGAATAATGTGAAAGAGGAAAAAGTGATGATTGCACCAGAATTTAAAGTTTGATGGTCGCAATCAACGAGTAACGCACATTGCATGACAAAAATGCCAGATCTCACGACCTGGCTTCTAAACTAAATTTAAACATTTGATTCACTAGTGATCTAACCTTAAACTGATCTTGGCAGATCACTAGTTATTTAAATACCTTACATTGGGTGGTACTGTCATCAATAAGCATAGCCATTCTTGATCATATTCTCGTTGATAAAAACATCATGAAGATAGGCATAAGCCAAAGTCCTCCCGTAACGATCAAGTGAATCCACATCATATTCCAATCGAATATTCTTATCGAGAATCAAACTGTCTAGATACCTTTTGGAGACAATTCCAAATGGATGTTTCTTTTTATGGAAGGCGTTTCTATCCTCAGGTGCGTCTATACCGATCAGTCTAATTTTCACTTTATTCCCCTGACGGTTCCTAACCCAAAATGTGTCGCCGTCTACAACTTTGTAAACCCTGACTTCCTCAATATACGGAAGGTTAGTTTTCTCAAAAAAACCTACTGATCTAAACGTGCGTTCGGCATGTGAACAGCTCATCAAAAACACGATCAGAAAAAACAGGGCAATTACGCCCAGTTTGATCATTATATTTACCCATTTTTTCATGTGGCCTATCGTGTTTTAAGAAACTGTTCAAACTCTTGGTAAAATTCCTGTTTGGTGTTGACCGCCTGAACAACTTTAACATTGGGCGAACCGCTATCTTTCAGCCATTTTTCCCAAACAACCTTAATGATCTGAAAATCTGTCGGCTGTTCCTTTGCAACACCATATTTATCCAAGGATCGATCAACAAGCTCGGCAATAAATATATTGACATCTTTTAAGTTAAAATCTGTCTTATTGAGCGCATAGGCCGAATCAGATTTAATAAATGCAGCTAGATCAGATTTTCTACTTGCTTTAAAGTCCTGGCGGATCTTAGCAATTAATGCAGGGTCTAAGCGATAGCCCTTTCCCTTATTGGCATTCTCAAGGTAACCATCCGTAAACAGTAAAACGACATTGTTGTTTTTTTTGTCAACAAGTATATTGTTATCACTTTTTATGCGCTTTGGGGAAGCATCTACCAGGGAGGCTTTTACTGTTTCATTGAAGTAATTCCAGACATCGGCGCCCGTCTGATTTTTTAATGAATAGTCGTATACCCTTTTCACTTCGTCAGAAAACTGCTGTTCGTCAGCTTTCAATCCTTGGCGAATGTATTTGACCCGATCCATTTGGTTGTTTTCAAATCGATTAAAATCAATGGTCATTTTCTTAGGCTCAAATGATGTTCCGTTCAATATCCCACGGTTGATAAAGTCAATTTTATAAATATCGGCTTGCCCTGAACGACGGGTATTCAAAGTCAGCAGATCACTGCTATGGCCAATTAAACTGCTGATCAGAACCGTATCATGGATCGGTTTGGGATAAAGCGCCATATTGATCCGGTTGGAGAGATCTGGAGCAATAATAATATTATAGTCTTTGAGCGTCACTTGATTATTGGGCAGCTCCTCCTCTTTGGAGGAACCGTCATTCATACAAGCAACAAAAAATGGTAAAATGGCTAATGGCAAGATGTTAGTTACTTTCATTGGTTGATGGATTAGTTGTTAAAAGCTGTAAGATCTGCTAAAAGTTCATGTTTGATATCAGATTGCAATCCTAGATTCGACAGCCAAGCCTCACATTCCCCTACGGCTTCACGGGTTTTATTTTCGGCTTTTAGGATCGCATATACTTCATATAAATATTTGCTCCATCCTTCCATATAGATATTGACCCTATTTTCCATCTCGGCTTTGGAAATAGGCAACTTATCATTGTCAATCTGGCTCTTATAAATCTGTCCGATATTGCTGATGCGCTCTTTGAAGGTCAATAATTGATGCTGTAAGCTTCCGACTCGCTCGTTCTGTTGAATGGGCAGCTGCTGCACCTGCGTTATTTTCTCTTCTTTGTTGACCTGCAATGCAAAGAGTTCGGACTGCAATGCATCATTCTCAAGCTGGATTTTGTTGATCTGTTCTTGGTATTCTTCGATTTCAGCCTGATGGCTCTGTACAATATGTTTGCTTTTCTGTTGTTGGAAGGATAGATTACGCTCGTTGATCTGAGCCAATAGTTTTTCAAAGAAGAACCCAAATAGAAAAACGCCCAAAGCCCCGAGGATAAATACGAGCCAAAAATTACTGTCCCTGAATACAGTTGACAAGGTAAGATGCTGGTCTGTCTGATTGGTCAACAGCTCAATATCATTGATATTTTTTGAAACCTTATAGGCAATAAAGATATCGACGACGATAATAAGAATAATTCCTAGATTATCAATAAAGCCACCTTTAATTTTCTGCCAGATACTCCTATTGGATTTTTCTACTTTTTCTTTCGAATCAAATAGGTCTTTAAACACTTTATACATCCCTAATGCTAGGGGAATGGCGACAAAAAGAAAAAGGAATAGTATTCCCCCCAATCCCTTTTGCCCTATTTTGGAGATCGCATGTGGATTGAATACTTCAGGTGATTCAATATTGGCAGCTCCCATCAAAATCATTTTATTGATATCTTCTTTCGAAAAAACAAAGATATAGGCTACCGAAGAATAGAATACAAAGATATAGAGGGCAAGCAGCAATGTAGTTGCTATCAATATGGCCATCACAGGTTTATTGATACTGGGTTTTACAAACTCCACCTCAAGCTCCCTAATCTTTTGCTGTAGCGCTACGATCTTGCTTTCTAAAAATGGTATCTTGGTATTATTGTTGGAGCTGATCTGCATGCGCTTCTCTTCAATTTTTGTTGTCAAGATGCTGATATCCGAATCTAGGTTCTGCTGATCGAAGGCTGTATTGGTTTTGATCTTTTCGACTTCCTGTTCGGTCTTAAATTCCATATTGGTCGTACTCACCTTTTGCTGTTCGTCAATACGGACTTTCAAACGCTCCTTCTTCTCGGCAATGACTTCAATTTCATTGATAAAATTAGAGTAAAGGCTGTCCATCGCCTGGTGAAGTATCTGATGATCCCCGTTGTTTTCTTTGGCTCGGTTATATCCGCTCTGTTTGACCAGATCTTTGTCAAAAGAGCCTACCTCCGAGGCAATGATATTGTCTAAAACATCTTTGAACTCTTTTAAAGACTGTTGCTGAAAATTGAGATCACTGCCCGATGACACCTTGTACCTTGAGGTTTGGTTTTCCAATTTTGTCTGCATGGGTATTTCTAGTTTTTCAGATGAGATGATATCTTCTAAGGATTCACCATTATTGATTCGTATGGCCCTGTTGCGGATTCCATGAAAAGTTTCTGTAAGTTCCGAAATGGTCTTCGGGTAATTGGTCACTATGACGCTGACATGGTTGTTACTTTTGGAGTTGTTGCTCCAATTATAGGAGCCTGTTATGGCTACGCTCTGATCGATCACGCAAAACTTTTGGTTCATAATTCCCCAGCCGACATTCTTAACCTTGGTTACTTCAGCCCCCTGCTTTTCTAAAAGTGAAAAATCAAGCTTTTCATTATCGGGCTGATCGGAGATAATAATAGAAACTTTAACGTGACGATCAAGGCATCCCTGAACTGTGTCAAACAACTCATTGTCGGTAAACCAGGCCATTGCTATCAGAACTTCGGATCGAGCTTTAGAAAGTTCTTGCCTAATACGTTCGTAGATGACTCTGCTATCGGAGAGTGTATCTTGGATCAATTGATCTGTGTTCATAGTGTTTTTCAGTTAAATACGGTTAATTGACTTTTCTGCTATTTGTTGCTTTATCGATTCAAAACTATCAAAAACCGTAACCGAGATTCTACGGTTTCCCGTAAAGACGCCTCAGGAGGTACATCAGATAAAAAAATCTTTAAAACCTAAGGTAATCGAAATTAAGAGGAGAGAATTTCTTGAGATTTTTGATACCTTTAGAAAAATAACAATCAGCAATTTATTAATCTATATGAGTGCAAATGTTCCTATTGTAAGGTCAGTGTCCTGGCCAGCTGTTTTAATACTGATTGTCTTCTGGATAGTCCTGGTGGTAGCTTCCTTATTCTTATTCCAACTTGAGGGCGTGATGATCGCCTCAGTCCTTTTTTTCATTTTAGTAACAGCATTGCAACAGCTCATTCCAAAGAGCCACAAAAAGGGAATGAAAGCGGTCAAACAGAATGACTTTAAAGGTGCGATTGAATATTTTAAACAGAGTGTCGATTTCTTTACAAAAAAAGAATGGCTAGATAAATATCGAGCAGTTACCCTGTTTAGCGCTTCAAAAATGAGCTATCGGGAAATGGCGCTCTGTAATATTGCATTCTGCTATGCGCAGATGGGGCAAGCCGAAAAAGCAAAAGCGCTCTACGAAGAGATCCTGCAAGAATATCCCGAAAATGGAATCGCTTACTATGCGCTAAACTCAATCAATACCTTTTCAAATCAGGCTGATTAAAAATAGTGCATTCAGCCCGGCTACTTATGAGTCCAGCTTTTACAGATAATCATGAAACAAATAAAGGCTATCCTACGATAGCCTTTTCTCATCATTTTATCGGTTAAAATATGGCACTAAATATCTTGAATGCATTAGATATCGTTTTCAGCAAATAATCCTACCTCATTATTTACCTTGTTTTCACAAAAGTAGCACGATAAACCCAAGAAAATTTACGGTAAACCGTAATCCAATATCGGCGATTGTTATATAAAGCCCAATTCTTTACAGTACGCAACAAGCTGTTCGTTTTTAGTATATCCAAGTACATCCTTCATGAGGTTGAGCCGTTTCTCGATACTGCTCAGGCTCGACGGACGAATGTCACGTTGCTGGAGATACTCGGGCATTTCCTTTTGGGATACACCTTCGTACAAGAGTTTAATGATATGCAGGTCAAACTGCGTAAACTCGTGCGAGTTCTGCTCTTGAATAAATTTTTTACTGTCGGGCGATTGGTACGTGCGGTTCTGATCAACAGCTTGCAATGCCTCGCGCAGATGCTGGCCATCACGGCGTGCTTTGCGGACAAGGCCATCAATCTCGTTGTTTTTGAACATCTCATTGATCAAAGATGAGCGATCCTTGGCCGTCAGCACAATAACCTTAATGTCTGGTTGTACAACCTTGACAGCTTTGATCAGTGAGAGCCCATCTTTTATCTCCTGCGGACTATCATCATCTTCAAATTCGATATCCGTAATGAGTAGGTCATATGGTTCGCCATCGCGGATGGCATTTTTGATCCAGGTCAACGCATGGTCACAGTAGTAAACGTATTTGGTATTGTGAATACCGAGGTCGTGCAGGGTTTTCTGCACAGAAATGTTGGCTATCTCGTGGTCTTCGGCAATGAGTACTTTCTTAAACATACATTATTGTCTTTTTATAATGGGATAACGGTCGTAATATTAAGTCCTTTTCCCGGTTCATTGTCAAAGGTAATTTTACCACCAAGACTTTCAATACGGGAAACCGTATTGGCTAGACCTTTTCCTTTCGATTTTTCTTGTGGGATCCCTACACCATTATCTTTATAGAATATCTTGAGCTCTTGGTCTGTTATTTCAAAACGTACGACGACCTGTTCGGCCTGACTATGCTTCTTCATATTGACCATCAGCTCCTGAAGCACATGTTTGACTTCATCCTTGATACGTTTGCTGATTTCGTCCCACTGTTCGGCGTCATTACCAGCGATTAATACCTTCCGATGGTCAGCGGCAAAGGATTTGAGTAAGCTGGCCAGTTGCTCGTTATAAGGTATCTCTGTGATCGTTTTCTGTTCAACATCGTGCGAGATATCGCGCGACTGGTGGTACATATTTTCCAGTTTATCGAGCACACCATCGCGGTCCACCTCATCGCCATGTTCGATTTCCGACATCACCCGGTAGATGCCATTGGCCACGACATCGTGAATCTTTTTGGAAAGATGTAGCTGCGTCTCTTTGACGCGGTTCTGTGCTTCGAGTTCTAGACGTTGCTTACGCCTTTTGTACCAAAGCGTTCCCCCACCAACAGCTAATAGGAATAAAAAGATACTTGCGCCGGTAATGGCTCGTTGTCTGACAAGACGGTTTTGCTTTTCGGAATTTTCTTTTTCCAGCCGGAGGTTATCGGCCTTATTTTTTTCGACTTCATAGCGGATTAGGGCAAACTGGTTTTTGGCGGCTGCTCGGGCTTGTTGGATGCTGTCGGAAAGATGTTGATATTCTCTAAAAAAATCTTTTGCCTCATTGGAGGAAGTCAACTCCACCAATTTGCCCAAGGCATAAACCTGATCATCAGCACTTTTTAATTCTTTAGCAACTTCATACATCTTCTCTGCATAAGAAAGAGCTTTGACCGGATCGCTAAGGGTATAATAATCAGTTAAGTGTACATAACTTGCATTTAAACCCCAGTTATCCTTCTCCTTCTTTCGAATATACATAGCTTCCAATAATTCATCTTCGGCAGGATAGTCCTTTCGTTGTAGCCATTTAGTTCTCGTTAAATTAGATAGGATTCGAGCGAAGCGCTTCGGATTATCTTTAGTTTTCACAAGTAAACCTTCATAGATTGCAATAGCTTTATCATACTGCCGGATATTTTGATAGCAATGCGCTATATTATTTTGATAGCTAAATGTATTATTGGAGTCATTTGAAAATTTGAGAGCTAACTCATAAAAAGATAATGCTGATTTATATTGACCGAGAGCAGAACTAACAACACCCAGATTATTATAATTGGTACTTAGGTAAACTTTGTATTTAGACTCCTTAGTGTCCATATATCCAAGGGCCTGCAATGCTGTTTCTTGAGCACCGAAGTAATCACCTCCATCCTTTTGAATAACAGCCATAATAATTAAACAATTGGCAATGTTTAGACTGTCATTGGCCTCAGCATATAGGTCTTTAACTTGGCTAAAAGCTAAAAAGGCGCTATCTGTTAACCCTTTTTCTAAAAAACTGTATGCTTTATCATAATAAATAGAATTAACTTTATTTGACGGCTGATCTTCTTTTCGCGAACATGAAAAAAAAGTTAATATTGATAGGAAAATAAAAAAAGGCTTCAATGGATCTGTTTTCCCGAAAATAATAAAAATTCCTTATTAATACAAAAGGCAGCCTGAGCTGCCTTTTAAAATAAAATTATGATTTTGGAGGTCGAGGAGGTAGGGGTGTTTCTGTTTCTCCACCATGATCCCCCGGATCCACAGGAGGTGCATCTGCCGTTTGTACTGTTGGTGTTCCTGTGCTGGGTTGCGAATTAGAAGGTTGACCGATTCCAAATAGAAAATATAATATTAAACTCCACATGATTCAAAAAATTTAAAAAGTTGAAAAAATGAGTAGTCCCCGTGCTCCATGCACGGGATTGCTACAGATGTTTTCAGAAGGCCTTCTGAATTTTTTGGGAAGTAAGAGTGTCAATCGCGGGAGGCAGAAGCTGCTTCCCAAACCGGCTAAAGACTACCGCGAGATCTTCTCATTGTGAAATCAGATTAGTATCTTAGTTTATATTTTAATCGATTTATCATCTGACTTCGAGAACAAAGTTATAGCCGTTAAAACCCTTTTTATCAAATGATTCCGACAATACGGGAAAGACTGATAGAATTCTAAAAATTCGATAAATACCGATATATTGATAAGGTGTTGACTTACGGGATTCCGTAAATACTGATAGAAATAGAACCTAAATTTGTAGCCATGCCGACGTTTAACATATTTAAAGAAAGGGTCCTTTCCCTCTATGAGGAAAAGAAAAGCAAACAAGAAATGGATGAATTATTGGCCAGTCCCTCACCTGCAAACTTGAGAGATTACTGCTTAATTAGATTATCCGAAGGGTTACCAGAAACCGATATTCAGGTCTTACAAAAATTCTTTGATCCACTTAAAAAGGAGAAAAGTTTAGAAGATGCTATCTACAATTATAAAACAGGATGGTTAAGAGCTTTACAGAAGTTTATTTTACGGGAAACAGAAAACCCAGATGAGCTTCTTGTCAAATTATTAGCTGTACTTGTGGATTATCAACCGCGTCCATTTCGCCTTAATTATGATCATAAGCCCATACAAATTGAGAATGACCCACCTTTAGAAAAGAATGATCCACCTGTTGAAGATGATGCTAAAAAGGGCCCATCCACATCTATTAACGGAGAAGGTAATAGCCAAAACGAGTCTGTTATTTCGAAAGGAGATCATCAGAAAACCAATGTGGATATAGACCATGTTGACACAAGTAAGTTAATTAGTTCAGAAGGGGTTGATGAAAGCCAAAGAAATAAAAATGAATCAGGCTCGCAGAAAAAACCATTTTTAAATAGACATACCTTAAGATTTACCGGAGCTACTTCTTTCATTATTGCTATTTTTATTACAATACATTTTTTGACTCCTAAAGATTGCATGTGCTGGGATGGCGAAAAATATATTCAGGTCGATTGCCAAGACAAAACACAAGCGTATCAGGTTATTGGATTAGATCAGGATAGACTAGAGCATTTTCGTAAAATCACACCGCCTGACATCTTAAGGGTGAAAGACATTGGGAATATCTGGTATTCAAAAATCGACAATGAAGTTGAGTTTTTTACAGGCCCGGGATATCACCCAGTCAGACTCAATAAATCTTTAAAAGCTGTGACAAAACATATTTGGGTCACCTATGTAAGTATAACGCCAGACAGCAATCAACATGTTCAATTTGGAATAATGCAGAAACAAAAGGAATAGGTTCCTTAGCTGCATAAAAAAAGCCACATCTTATGACGTGGCCTTAAATAAACATATGATTCACTAGTGGTTTGTCTTGTATTAACGCCAAACCACCAGTTGTAAAATTCTATTTATACGAATTGATCGATTTGGAAACTTTCCAGTCATTGCCCACACGCTCCAAAGTAACCAGATCAGTCTTGGTGAAATCCTCAAATTTCAAAATCACTTTAGCAACCATATAGTCTGCCGATTCCTCGATGATACCGGTGCTAACTGTACAGTTTAGCTTTTCGCCTTTTTGTTTTTTCAAGGATTTAACCACTTCGCTACGGTGGTTAGACTGCGCATTGGAAGCTTGGATCTTTTGATTAAAATCAGCTACAAATAACTGCTCTACTCCTGCTGATTCTCCCTCTGTAGTTACCGCTACGTAGTGTTCTAAAGTGAAATCTGCTGTAGAAAGGTTAATATTAGCTTTTGTTGCTTTTGCTCCAGGCCCTTCAGCTGCCATAGCGAATGTAGATACTGCGATTAGGGCTGCTGCGGCGAATGTTTTTACTAGCGTTTTCATAATGTCTTTATTTTATAGTGTTAGTTTATCTGTTCCTATTTGTTGACTCAAAACTACGACACAATACGCCCCTAGCCTATGGGCTTTAGACTAACGATCGGGAAAACTCGGTGAATGGCGGAAATAGGGAGGTGAATATTTTTTATTATATTGATATGAATCAACGATCAAATTATTTATGAATATACAGTCTAATACAGCTGCTAATCAAGCGAAAAATAAAATGTATGGAGCATTGTTTGGCATCGCAGTTGGTGATGCATTTGGTGTACCATTTGAATTCAGGTCGAAAGAAGAAATGCTAAAAAATCCAGCTACCGAAATGATCGGATTTGGCAGCCATAATCAACCTATGGGTACCTGGTCAGATGATACATCTTTAACCTTGTGTCTTGCAGACTCGCTGTTAGGTGGATATGATTTGGTAGATATCTCCAAAAAATTTATAGCTTGGAAGGAAGGTAAGCTGTGGACAGCAAGAGGAGAAGTCTTTGATATCGGTATCACCACGGCTAAATCGATCGGTGAGCTTAAAGATATTATCGGATCCGGGCAAATCGGAGAGCTACATTTGCTAAAATATCGGGCGAGAGAACAAGACAACGGCAATGGTTCGTTAATGAGAATATTACCCCTTTTATTTGAGATCAAGGGACTTAGTCCGTCGGAACAATTCGAGAAAATTTGGGAAATTTCCGCCCTAACGCATAAGCACATACGCGCTGCAATGGCATGTTTTATCTATCTTAAATTAGCCGAGCTCATTTTGCTAGGTTTGGCCAAAGAGCAGGCTTATGCTGAAATGCGGAATCAAGTTTCAAAGTTCTGGACGGACATCAATTTCCCTGAGTCGGAAATAATTCATTTTAATAGCACCATTTTGCATGACATCAGATCTAAGACACATAATCAATTAAGGTCCAGCGGTTATGTGATCGATAGTCTAGAATCAAGCCTATGGCTTTTTATGGAAAAAGACAACTATAAAGACACTGTATTATCTATTGTAAACCTTGGTGAAGATACAGACACCGGGGCTGCGATTGCGGGCGGATTAGCTGGTTTGTACTATGGGCTGGAAAGTATACCTGAAGATTGGCTTTTGAGCATCGCCCGCAATGATGATATCAAATTGCTAATAGAAAAAACAGTGAAGAGATATTTAAATTAGAAATTCGATAATAATGTCTAACGAGTAAGAGCTTATTTCAAAAATGTCAATTTAAAACATCGAAACATTTATTTTTAAAACAATTTTACATCGACAGCTGTTCTTATAATACAAAACGGCTACAAGCTGCCTTTCGAAAGAAAGGTTCAACATAAAAATTGGCGTCGTACAGTGAAAATCCAATAGTCTTAAAAAACATTGGATGACGAAACAAAAAAGAGGAAAAGATAGGAAACATAAAAATTACTGTACAACTAAACGCTAAGAGAAAGGGTCTGATGAGAATCAGGCCCTTTTGACATAAAAAAGCCAGATTTCAGGATCTGGCCTTTATAAACATATGATTCACTAGTGGTTTGTCTTTTGTTAACGGCAACCACTTGTTATTGGATACTATTTATACGAATTGATTGATTTGGAAACCTTCCAGTCATTGCCCACACGCTCCAAAGTAACGAAATCAGTCTTGGTGAAATTCTCAAATTTCAAAGTCACTTTAGCCACCATATAGTCTGCCGACTCCTCGATGATAGCTGTGCTTACTGTACAGTTTAGCTTTTCACCTTTTTGTTTTTTCAAGGATTTAACCACTTCGCTACGGCTGTTACTTTGTGCATTGGTAGCTTGGATCTTTTGATTAAAATCTTCGGCGAATAACTGCTCTACTCCTGCTGATTTGCCTGCAGTCGTTACCGCAACATAGTGCTCTAAAGCGAAATCTGCTGTAGAAAGGTTAATGTTAGTTTTTGTTGCTTTTGCTCCAGGTCCTTCAGCTGCCATAGCGAAAGTTGATACTGCGATTAAGGCTGCTGCGGCGAATGTTTTTACTAGCGTTCTCATAATGTCTTTATTTTATTGTGTTAGTTCTGTTGTTCTTATTTGTTGACTCAAAACTACAACACAATACGCTCCTAGCCTATCGGCTTTAGACCAACGATCGGGAAAACTCGGTGAATGGCGGGAATGGGGAGGTGAATGTTTACGAATTACTGATTACGGAGAATTATATTCACAATTAAAGAAATATAAGGGCAATCGACACAAAAACTAAAATTAAATAATAAATAAAGAGAATTAATAGTCAATATTTATTTAATTTGCACTCGATTTCACTACAAATACAAAAACTTATTTGGTAACACCAATAAGTCTATATATACCACAAAAATCAATTGAATTATAACATATAAATGCTTCATTCATTCAAAATTTCCTCGTATTTACTTTTACTGTGCTTTTTATTTAATTCATGCAAAAAAAATGAAGAGACTGTCATTCCCGAACCTGTAAGAATTGTCATTAAACCAGATGAAGTTTACTTAAAACGTGAAATACAATTTTTAGGGGCCAGGCTGTCAACTGAAATACAGAATCTGCCGGTAGGTGACTCAGATGAAATAAACTGGACAGTCGAGAACACAAGAATTGCAAGTTTAACACAAAATCCAGAAACAAAAGAAGCTTCAGTATGGCCTGAAGGAGCTGGCGAAACATATGCAATAGCAACCCTCGCGAATGGCAAGGCAACAGCAAAAGTAAAAATCATTGTAACAGATGCCAATGACTACAAGTTTAGATTAGTACTAAAGGACAAAGGGACATCCTCTCATACGTTGAATAATCCTGAAACATTCTTATCAGAGAAGGCTATCCAGCGGCGGCAGAAACGAAACATCCCAATCGACAATTCCGATCTTCCGATTTCGGAAGACTATTTAAATCAAATTGAAAAGATAGGATGTAAAATTGTCTCTAAAAGTAAATGGCTAAATACCGTCACGGTACATTGTGTAGATTATTTCCTTATTGACAACTATAAAAATCTCCCCTTTGTGCACTCCGCAGAAAAAGTATGGGAAGGGCCTAGGGAAACCTCGACCGAGAAAGGAAAGTATAAAGATATCCCGCAAAGGGTATCCAACACTACCCCCAATAATAAATTGGACTATGGCGGAGCTGCCTCCAATATAAACATAAATGATGGCCAGGTGCTTCATGAGAATGGTTTTAAAGGAGCAGGTATCGATATTGCTGTCATCGATGCCGGTTTTTTGAATCTTAAAAATAACCCAGCTTTTAAAAATGTGAATATCAAAGGTGCTAAATCTTTTGTCTATGAAAACGATGATCCATATGCGGTCGATATGCACGGAGTTTGGGTAAGTTCCTGTATGGCTGTCAACCAACCTGGAACATATGTGGGTACCGCACCGGAGGCAAATTACTGGCTGCTGCGCTCTGAAGATCAATCATCTGAACAGCATGTTGAAGAGGACTACTGGGCCAGCGCTGCTGAATTTGCGGACAGTGTTGGTGTAGATATCATTAATTCGTCACTTTATTATGGTCCAGAAAGTTTCTACAATCCTGCTTATAAATTTGAAGAGATGGATGGAAAGACCACATTTGCCACCAGGGCTGCTAACATTGCAGCCAGTAAAGGTATCTTAATTGTCAATTGTGCGGGCAATGACAGAAGCTGGGTAGGGAGTCCGGCCGACTCTCCTCATGTACTTACAGTAGGCGCGGTATATGATAATCGTAGGGTAGCATATTTTACATCTTGGGGAGTGACAGTAGATGGCAGAATGAAACCGGATGTTATGGCCCTAGGTGGAGGAGCATGGGTAATCGGGGAATCAGGCGTCGGTGAAACACGTAGCGGAACCTCCTATTCGAGTCCTATACTTTGTGGCTTAGCCGCCTGTTTATGGCAAGCTTATCCGCAATTGAGCAATAAAGAGCTAATGGATGTAATACGCAAATCAGGAGATCGAATCAATACTCCGGTTATCCCTTATGGTTATGGTATTCCTGACATGAAGAAAGCAATGGAAATAGCAAAAGAGATCAAAAAATCAAGAAAGCTTTAATAGGGATATTAAAGCTACGGGGAGTAATGACTCAAAAAAGCCAGGTCTCAAGACCTGGCTTCTAAACTAAACTTAAACATATGATTCACTAGTGGTCTGTAGCCTGCCTGAGCTGACAAACCACTAGTTGTTAAATTCTATTTATACGAATTAATTGATTTGGATAATTTCCAGTCATTACCCACACGCTCCAAGGTAACGAGATCAGTCTTGGTGAAGTTGTCAAATTTTAGAGTCACTTTAGCAACCATATAGTCTGCTGATTCTTCTAAAATATCTGTGGTTACTGTACAGTTTAACTTTTCGCCTTTTTGTTTTTTCAAGGATTTAACCACTTCGCTACGGCTGTTAGACTGCGCATTGGTAGCTTGGATCTTTTGATTAAAATCAGCTGCAAATAACTGCTCAACTCCTGCTGATTCGCCCTCTGTGGTTACCGCAACATAGTGTTCTAAAGCGAAATCTGCTGTGGAAAGGTTAATGTTAGCTTTTGTTGCTTTTGCTCCAGGTCCTTCAGCTGCCATAGCGAAAGTTGATACTGCGATTAGGGCTGCTGCTGCGAATGTTTTTACTAGCGTTCTCATAATGTCTTTATTTTATTGTATTAGTTTATTTATCTGTTCTTATTTGTTGACTCAAAACTACAACACAATAGGCCCCTAGCATACGGGCTTTAGACCAACGCTCTGGAAAACTCGGTAAATGGCGGGAATGGGGAGAGGAAAGTGTTTAGAATAAAGCACTGAATTTTCGATAATCAGACTCTAACTGCTATCTTTAATAGCAAAAGCTACAAGTCCAAATGATTGAAATTTCCTATCAACACTATAAAGTATTCATCTATACCGATCAGCAATATACACTTGAGTCTGCCGATAATCTCAGACGCTACAAACTGATTGAATAAGTTTTTGAGATATTAGATAATCTTTAACAAATGAAGTTAACAAAGGCAAAATTAGTCGCTAAAGTCAAAGCTCCTTTAGCAACATCAGGATACCTCTATTTTAAAAACTCCATACCCAGCGCACAAGGATTTTTTTCAAAAAAGTTAGAAAACGGTTTTTACTTGTCATTAGGGCTAACAATTAGCAGGTATATGGAAAGCGAATTTACTGGATCTTTTTATTACTCCAAAACAGCCCGATGGGCTTCTGTTTGGGGTGATATTCCAACAGAAAGTTATGTAAGACCAGGCTCCTTAATGTCAGCAGAAGAACGGAGGGTTTATTTTGATACTGAAAATGAACAATTACGTGATTATTGGTGGGATGGTTTTGATGATTCATCGATCGCTTCTTTTATTGAAGTCATCAAACTCACCGAATCGAGATTGTATGAGGACCGATTATTGACAAAAAGGATTGAAGATAGCCTCAGCGTGTCACAACTCAAAAATTACGCCGATGAAGTAAAGAAATTGGTCTCCGACATCGAAAAACTGAATTTCACTTATTTTTATTTACCAGAGAAAGAAATAGACGGAATACCTCCGCAGTGGTTTAAAGCTAGTGAGTATGTCTTAAAAAAACAGAATGGTATACTCAATAAGAATACGGTTAAAAATTTGGCGTCTGATGCTTTTATTCAAAGTACGATCGACAATCTGTCAGCGATAGGAATCCGCTAGTTACTGTATTTAAAATAAATAGCTCCACCTCCATCACTTGAACTATAAAGCGGTCTATTTAAAACAATAAATTAGTTGCGGAATATGGGCGAACAAGAATGACATTAGAAAAAACAAGATGTTCATACAGTTTAAATAAGTCGATCCAATTTATAAAAAAAATCACTCCGATAAAACTATTTGGAAATGGCAATTGTTCTTATAATACAAAGCGGCTCCAAGCTATCTTTCGAAGGAAAGGTTCAACATAAAAATTGGCGTCGTACAGTAAAAATCCAATAGTCTTTAAAAACATTGGATGGTGAAACAAAAAAGAGGAAACGATAGGAAACATAAAAATTACTGTACAAATAAACGCTAAGAGAAAGGGTCTGATGAGAATCAGGCCCTTTTGACGTAAAAAGCCAGATTTCAGGATCTGGCTTCTAAACTAAACTAAAACGTACTACCCCTAGTTTTCGGGATCCTTTATTTGCTCCAATAAACATATCATCCGCTAATAATCAGCCTTTATTATAAGCATCCATCTCATTATATTGAAAATGAAAAATAATGCAAGCCAAGCAAAAGAAAACATATCCGGGTATTGTAGGACAGCATGTAGGCTATAAAGACCTGCTATCCCTATAACTATCGAAAATATCCTATCTAATATAGTTCCCAGTCTTCTTTTTACTATATATAACGAATTCAGTAAAACTGTTGTACAGATTAGAATATAAATAACCGCCAGTAGAGCTTGAACAACTAAGTCCCACATGTTGATGAAATCAACATAATTCAGGCAAGTAAAAAACTGAAATAGAGCAAGAAATAACACCATAAAAAAAAGGAGCGTAAATTTTTCACCCGGTAGAGGTAAAAGCAACAAAAGCAATATTATAATGATATTAATAAACGCTTTATATTTTACTAGTCTTTCCATTAAGAAACTATGCTTTTTCATAATTGATTTATTTAATATCCCAAAGCTACCCTTCTTTTAAGATCAAAAATTTGATAAAAGGCAAAAAAAAGACATATCTCTTTACCATGGATGTTGTCTATACGCCAAAACAAAAAAAGCCACATCTTCCGATATGGCTCTACAACATATATATTTATTTGAGATGGCTTCTACTTATACGAATTGATTGATTTGGAAACTTTCCAGTCATTGCCTACACGCTCCAAGGTAACTAGATCAGTCTTGGTGAAGTTTTCAAATTTCAAGGTTACTTTAGCAACCATATAGTCTGCCGATTCCTCGATGATATCAGTGCTTACTGTACAGTTCAGCTTTTCGCCTTCTTGTTTTTTCAAGGATTTAAGCACTTCGCTACGGCTGTTAGACTGCGCATTGGTAGCTTGGATCTTTTGATTAAAATCAGCTGCAAATAACTGCTCTACTCCTGCTGATTCTCCCTCTGTCGTTACCGCAACGTAGTGATCGAGTGCCAAGTCTGCTGTGGAAAGGTTAACGTTTGCTTTTGTTGCTTTTGCTCCAGGTCCTTCAGCTGCCATAGCGAAAGTGGATACTGTGATTAAGGCTGCCGCTGCGAATGTTTTTACTAACGAGTTCATAATGTCTTTATTTTATATTGTTAGTTCTGTTGTTCTTATTTGTTGACTCAAAACTACAACACAATAGGCCCCTAGCCTATAATCTTTAGACTAACAGACCGGAAAACTCGGTGAATGGTGGAAATGGGCAGGTGAATTTTAATTTTGTGATGTAGGTCACGGTAAATTACCATACAAAATCAAGAAATTTGTTCCAACAAGAAGAAAATCAAAGCAATATGAAAGCAAAACAACTCTTTAGGCAAATAGGAATATTTTCGGCTTTATTAATCCTAATAGCAACGCATTGCTACGCAACAAACCGAAAACCAAAAATTCTATTTGTAGTGACTAGTCACGATACAAAAGGCAATACAGGCGAAAAAACAGGTTATTATCTCGGGGAAGTCTCGCATCCATGGGAGGTTTTAACAGCTGCCGGATATGAGATTGATTTTGTTAGCCCAGAGGGCGGAAATCCACCTGTGGATGGATTTGACCTAAATGATCCCGTTAACAAAAAATTCTGGGAGGATAAATACTACCACAATAAAATCACCCATTCACTCAAACCTAACCAGGTAAAACCTGAAGAATATAAAGCTATCTTTTATGCCGGAGGACATGGTGCGATGTGGGATCTTCCTTTCGATTCATCAATCGCAAAGATTGCCAGCAAGATATACGAGGCAAATGGGGTCATTGCAGCCGTGTGTCATGGACCTGCAGGCTTAACCAACATCAAACTGAGCACCGGCGAATATTTGATAAAAGGGAAAAAAGTTAATGGCTTTAGCAACGAAGAAGAAGAGCTTGTCAAGCTCAGCAATGTTGTTCCCTTTTTACTAGAAGATAGACTAAAAGCAATAGGTGGGATTTATGAAAAATCCGAACCTTGGCAGTCCCATGTTACCGTTGACGGCAGATTGATCACTGGCCAAAATCCACAATCAGCTAAAGCTGTAGGCATGGCTATAGTCAAGGCATTAGATGAGTAAGGTATCCTCCCAAGATAACAACATTGGCTTTTTGAAAACCATGGGTCTGCTTAATAATTGCTAAACAAGAAAATACTAAGAGAAAGGTTCTGATGAGAATCAGGCCCTTTTGACGTAAAAGCCACATCTCCCGAAGTCGCTCTTAATGGGTTTTAAAATATGTATCTGAGTCTGTAAACGGACCCGACAATATGACATTGTATTTTTGGGCGTCGGCGCTTATCAGCGGTGGAGGGCTAGCAAAAATTTATAGACTATTTTCTAGGATAGTTTCTACTTTACGCCCTATTATTTTAAGCATCCTTTCAAATCCCACATCTGTTGGGTGGGTGCCATCTACTGTTCCTTCCGAATCATCACCTATTAAATGGTCTGTGGGGATGTAATACAAATTTTTGTAACCTGCCTGCAGCAGTCTTTCATACTGTAACCTAAAATTCTTATTCTGCTCGGTCAATCGCGCGCTCCACTTTAAATTATAATTGCCGACCTGCCGGGTAATACTCTCTATCAGCAATATGGGTAACTGAGGATGGGATCTACGAATCCGTTTCACAAAATTGAATGTCCGTTCGCGGACTTCTTCGGGACTACTATTGGGCACACAATCCATGATGAGTAGATCCATAGCATCAATGTCACATAGCATATCGGCCACAGCAGGCTCCATCCGGGCATTACCGCTCACGCCCATGTTGATCACGTTAGCATTCAGGCGACGCCCCAATTGCGCTGGATAAGCTAATCCCGGACGGCTTGCGGAAGCTCCATGGACAATGCTGGAACCATAAATCACGACCTTTTTAGCAAACGACTGTTTGGTACTAACAAAGCTGGCTTTGTCATCAATAATCAGGTCAAAATCCAGTAGCTCTTTATATAGCGGAAAATAAACAAGAAATTCTTTTTCTGTTTTCGCCATATCCTCGACCAGCGTAGCCTTACTTTCTGCCAAGTTAAGATCGGGACGGGCTACTCCTGCAAAGCGCCACCCACTGGGCTCTTTTACATATACATCAAAACCCCGTGACATAATCGGCGTGGAATTATTACCTAGCGCCGCATCCGCCGTCTCCCAGTGTAGCGACAACTTGCTCGTATTGCTCTTAAACGTAATAAACATTCCTGCAGCATGGGTATATAATTTCTTTACCGCAGCAGGAAGTTCGCTGTACCTCGCTGTATCTATCCGATGAAATTTTGGAGCATTTTCAAAAGCTCTTCCCTGCAGCTCAAATTTGGCCGACGAAATAACCTGCTGGGCGTATGAAGATACTGAGCCGCAAACAAGAAGGAGGAAAAATAGAATACTTATCTTTTTTTTCATGATGGTTCAATTAATAGCAATAGAAATGATTCTAATTGAATAGTGGCCATCTCGTATTATTCATAAGATGGCCGACTACCTATAAAAGTATCGATTTTTTATTTCACTGTAAATACGGTGGCTACAGCACGTTCACCTTCATGGTCAAACTTTCCATTATCTGAAGGATAGTTGACCACACCTTCGCCCTTCACCCAGGCTGTGGAGGAACCGCCGCCATCATAGTTTAACGCCGAAGTGCAGCCCAAGGCAGCCATTAACTCGCCCAGCTGGGGTATCGTCAGTCCCTGTGATTGTGATGAGCGGCCATCGATAACAGCTACGATCAGCTTATTGTCCGTGGTAAGCCCAACTGCTGTACGGGGGTGCCTACTGGTATTGAAATCTACGTTCAACTGCTCCAGCACCTGACCATCCTGCATCAATAGTGGACCGCCAGCCAATGCAGCTGTAGAGTTCAGGGTACCCCAACCTCCTGCAGGCTTCGGCACAATCTGATAGCTTTGCCCCGTAAAGGTAAATGCACCATTTTCACGGTAGCTATTAAATCCATTCACAGTCTGGTTGATCACCTGGCCATCGTATTTGAAAAACACGGTTGATCCACCTGTACTGGTATTAAAGTAACTGCCGTTAAATGCCACCAAAGCTCCCTTAGCCGTGGCGGCAGCACTTGTTTTTAGAAATCCGGTCTTCACATAGGGAATTTCCAGCTGCACGCCTTTCTTCAGATCAATCTCAAATACATTGACATATTGTTTGGAATCAAATATCCGCGGAAATTGGTAGTACTTCCACAGCACACCGTCAGCAACCGTTTTTGTATTCCAGGTTGCCTTATTGATAATCTCCGCCAAGTTTTCTTCCTGGGGAATACTGTAGTCATAGGGCAGCTGCGTTCCACCCTCATTTTTCTTGCATGAAATAACAAGAAAAAGTAGCAATAAGCTATATATAAAATTTCTTTTCATCTGTTTTCTACTTTATTTCGCCGATCCACTTTAATTTTAATGGAACCGCTTTTTCAATTGTTTTCTTGTCAATAGTACATACAACGGACTCCATATTACGATAAAAGATAACCTTATTTTCTCCTGGCAGCAATCTTGCCGCACTGACATTGCCCACCCCCCAGCTATAAGGCCAGTTAACAAAATAACGTTGCGGCACAGTTTCCCGGACAAACTGAAAGGCCTTCCCTTTTCGTTCCGCCAATAGCATCCTGTCCTTCCCGATCAGTACCAATGATTTCCCCTGAATATATCCTGTATTTATTAGACTCCAGTTCAATGTGTCTGGCAGCGACAGCCATTCGTGAATTGGCAGTTCATTCAGTACCTGATAATCCTTTTTTGAAACTTTACGGCAATATCCATCAAACAGGATATACCATGCGGCCGGGTCATCAATATATATTGGTGGATTAAATTCTGAACTCCCTTTCAGAAAAGGAAACAGCTTCTCCACTAGACTGACGCTATAGGTAATGTTAGCTGCATCCGTTGCGTAGACCATATCCTGTGTGAGATAATAGGTACTGTCTTTTTTTGTCCATACCGCTTCAGGTGTAAGCCATGTCCCTTTTAACGTAAAAAGATGATTGTCTTCGTAACCGTTAAATATTCCGCCATAATCAAGACGGTCTTCCTTTTTGGGCTGTATAGCACCTTCAATAAAAAACTTGGCTGTCACCCCGTCGTATTTTTCCAAGCGGGCAGCAACAGCGATAGCATGCCAGTGGTCGGATACAACATACACCGTATCTCCGGGCTGGATGATTCGCTCGCCAGCGTTATTTTTGAGCCGCCTGCTAAAAATATAATTCTGCACCGTCGTCTTGGAGTTTTCCTCCTTAAAGATTAATGTTGCGGGCACCCCCTTGCTGACCAATTGCAGCGCCATAGACGAAGCTTCACAAATCTTGGAACCGTGTGCACCACAACCTCCGGACACCACAATAGCATCCATCGGCCGGATACGGTAGAGCTGAGCAGCAACATCTACCCGCCGGGCTAATACCTCAGGATCGGCTGAACCCAATAACAGCAGGATATTCTTGTGCTCAGCCGCGCGACTGTTACACATGAAAAGAATGGTAAGGATAAATAGGCAGCTTAATTGTTTCATCTTATTTCACTTTTGCACCCATCCAGCTGGAAGAGCGCGGGTTATTATTGATATCTTGTTGTATGCGACTGTCGTCCAATACCGGCTTATATTTCTTGGCAAGCTCCAGCAACCCGGATGAGCTTAAACCATAGCTCATGGACGGATTTTCGGCACCGATAGGTAGATAATCTGGATTCAGCATAGTCGCAGGTTCAAAACTTACTTTTGGAACAATGCTTCCATCAGCGCCATACACCGCCTTCGTAGCAACAGTGTGCTGGATCAATGGAACAACAGCGACGTTATCTGAATAAGCATCAACATCGCTTGAACTGCCCGCCTGAATATTGCCCGAAACGATCGAATTGATCAAAGTCAAGTTGTTGACATTGCTGCGACGATAGACACCACCGCCGGGACCAACAACGGCATTCTTGGTAATGGTTGTACTGATCACGTCTGCCTGACAGTTATCATACAGCATTAGTCCGCCTCCGCCGTTGGCTGATGTACTCGAATTTTCAGCCAGCAGGCAATTAACAAATACCCCTTTTGATTTTTCACGTAGATAAACACCTGCTCCATAGGATGTATTTGAATTGCCGATCACCTCACAATTATAGAGTGTGATAGCCGCGTTTGGATAGGCATGTACGCCCCCTGCGGTGCCTTTGGCACTATTGTGATTAAATTGGCTATCGTAGGCAACCAGTGACCCATCAGCGATCCATAGTCCGCCGCCGTTATTGCCGCTGTTGCTATTATTGTTGATACGGCAGTTTTCCAACCTGAGCTGGGCACCTGAAAAAGCATAAATGCCGGCAGCAAAACCTGCAGTTCCCTTATCTGCGGTCGCTTTATTGTCAACCACATCCACATTTTTAAGCAAGACTTTAGCCATGCCAATCAACATACCGCCACCTTGGCCACGGCTGAATTTTACGTTGTCAATCGTTGTACTGGCACTACGGTCGGTGGCATTCCCACCCTTGATGCTGATATTTTCTAACATAACCTGATTTTCAGGATCTAGGCTTGCCGTCACCGTGACTGTATGAAACACCGATTTTCCACTGGAAAGCTTCCCCTGAAAGATGGTTTTATACAAGGCCGGATTGGGCTGATCTCCAGGTTTGGCATTGGCCGCATATCCGCCAATAAGACTGACATTCTTTGCAATCTCTATGGTTTTGTCTGATTCCTCGTTCACCTCGCCATTGCGAATGGTTTTGCTTGGAACATAGGTTCCCTCGGCCAAGAATAGGGTGCTGCCGGTCGTTGCTTTTTCGAGTGCCTGATCGAGATCTGTAGCACTGCTCCACGAACTGCCATCCCCCTTGCCCGCAGGAGTTACATAAAAAACGGGAACTTTTCCGGATTCTTGGAAAACCAAGATTTCCTGCGATAGGTTATCATTCAATCGGAGCAACAAGGTCGCCGAACGTTCGTCTTCCAAATTTTTCGAAACAGAAAACCGGATCTTATTTTTCCCTTTGGGATACACCGTACTATCCAGTTTGATCCAATCTTTGTCGCTACTTACGGTAATCGTTGCATTTGCCAAGATGTCCAACTGATAGGTATCGGCCCTACTGCCGACCTCCATATAGTCCCGATCGATCAGGAGCCGCTGCTCACTTTCTATTTTATCTTTTTTACAGCTCTGTATGCTGAGGGCAAAAAATAGAGCCATAATAATATATAACGATTTTTTCATTATAATCAATGTTTTGAACCTACTTATTGTTTTGTGTGTTGCTATAATTCTGCTGCAGCTGACGGTAACATTGGACCAACTGCACTGTGGTTTCATAATGGCACTCAAACATAAATACACCTTTATATTTAATTTTTTCCAGGGCGGCAAAGATCTTATTCCAGTCATTCTGTCCCTTGCCATTACAGGGTAGATAGTGACTTTCCTTGGTTCCATCCCCATCAGCAACATGTACCGTCTTGACGCGCGGCCCAAAAGCCAAGAGCAGACGCTCGGGATGCGCAATATGGTTCATATCGACTGCAATGCCGACCTGATCAGGAAAGCGGGCGAAAAGTTCCTGACATTCTTCCACGGTCCGCAGCAGGGGCCGCTCCCGTTCACCCACCGTCAGCGAAGGGCCGAGCATATTTTCGATGACGAGCTGTCGCCCCGCCTTAGACACTGCCGTGTACAACTCATTGACAGAACGTACCAGCTGGTCCTTTCGGGCGGCGCGTCTGTTGGGCTCGAGATAATAGGAAGGGTGAAAAAGGATCACCTGCGGATGAAGGCGGTAAAGTCCTTCCAGCAGCTGCAAATGCATACGGATCACCTGCTGCCGCTGCTGTTCGTCTACCGTAGAGATATCTATTTTGGCGGAAAAGGGCATATGGACAGACCATACCCTCACCCCCGCTTTCTTCAGCACAGTAGCCAGCGAATCGCATTTAAGCAACCATTCATGCTGTGGAATCTTTAAACTGAGGTCTGCATTGACAAAGCTTCCGAGCCCTGCAATCTCGATATAATCCATACCAGCTGCTTTGTCCGCCTTTAGCTTTTCCAATGCTATCTTCCGGATATCGAGTGAGTAGCCAACGGCATAATCAGGTCGATCCTGTTTTTGACAGTACGTATATCCGGGGAACACAAGAGAACAGAGAATCGCAATAAAAATAAGTTGTTTCATGTTATCGGTATAATTTTTCCCATTCCGGATTCTGTTTCAAATTTGGGTTTAACTTGATATCTTCGATGGGGATCGGTGCATAGTAATCGCGTTTTTCATCAAACTTACCCCGTTGATAAAAGGGATCCAGTGAGCCCTTATTGGCATTCTGGGTATTTGAAACGGGATCCCAAAGTGTCCGCTGATTGATGTTGATCAATGTGGTCACCGTGCCCGGTGCACCCGATGTATTGCCTGTATGGACATACACATCCGCCTTGCCATCCCCTGTAAAATCATAGGCTCCAACACCGGGAAAATAAACGCCGACAATAGGCTGATTCAGTTTGGATCCAGCTTTCCAGCGCATTAAGTCATCCCAGCGCTGTCCTTCGTTGAACAATTCGATCCGTCTTTCGCGCCGTATTTCCAAAAGAATTCCCCTGAATGCACCAGCATCGACATTGGGATACATGGCCAGCAGATAAGGGTCAGGGTTAGCATTCGCGTCAGCGAGGGATAGCATCGGCATCCCCGCACGGCTACGTAGCTTATTGACCGTCAGGTCGAGGTCGCTTTGGCTGATCGTCCCAAGTTCGGCTTTTGCTTCGGCATTGATCAGCAGTCCCTCTGCATAACGGAATAAGATGACATCAAAATAGGAGGCCGATACGCCCCACTGCAATTTATCCGGCAAGGCCTTGATCAGGCGGTAGCCCGTGGTGGTGATCGTCAAGTTGACAGGCTCATTTGCGGTTTCTCCATTGGCACGGAAGTCCGGCCCCGCAGTTGTCTGTGTCAGCCTTGGATCTCTATTTTGCATTTCCTGATAGAATTCCATGGTCTTGTAACCCGATCTATCGGTAAAGCGGCTCCCGTCCTTCATCAGATAGCTATTGATCATATCTTTAGCGATCCCATAGGCTCCAGAAGTTGCAGAGGTAAAGGAATAGCCAAGACCATGCACACGCATGCCCAGTTCAAAATCAATGGCAAGGATAGTCTCCACCTGATCCTGATTATTGCGGGCGAACAGATTCCGATAGGCTTGATCTGCTCCGCCCTGGCTGTACAAGGTATAGGCCCCAGCATTCATCAGTTCGGCCGATGCACTAATAGCCTCATTCAGGAACTTTTCATGTCCCGCGATCTGATGGTATTTTCTAAATGTTCCTTCAAAGAGTGCCACCCTGGCTTTCAGCAGCAGCGCCGTGTATTTAGTGATCAAGTTAAGCTGTTTTTCGGCTGGTATATTTTCGATCGCATAGTCCAGGTCAGCCATAATGGAATCCATCACCAGCTGTCGGGAGTCCCTCGCTTTGAAAAGATCTTCATCTTTGGCAGTCAGCACCTTTCCATACCAGGGCACGTCACCGAAAGTTTTGACCTTATCGTAGTAAAAATTTGCTCTAAAAAAACGGGCTATGCCGCCGTATTTCTTTTGTGCCGCAGCGTCGGGCACTTTATGGTAGTTGGCCAGAAAATAATTGATCTTGCGCAACTGGCTCCAGGACCAACCGCCCGAGCCGCTTCCCACGGGGACAGTTCGATTGCCCTTGATCCGGTCGGCTACCGTGAGGGGGATCATATTGTCCGAACTACCATCATTTGTATACCAGGATTCATTGGGCAAAAAAGTGTAAAAATCATTGGTGGCAACCTCGAGATCCTTTGCTGTATTGAAAAAATAAGGCGCTTCCACCTGGTCCTCTGAAGGACGGTCCAAATAATCTTTCTGACAAGCTGCCAGCGATAGTAAGATCAACAGACCAAGTAGTTTATAGGTATTTGTTGTAAGTTTCATTATCATTGCGTTGTCAAGTATTAAAGCGTAAGCATTAAACCAAAAGAATACGTTTTACCCATGGGATAGTCCCGCAGCAGCCCCCGCTCCGAGGAGTCCGCAGGATCATTGGCACTTGCGGGCGAATTATAATTGATCATAGCACCAGCCTGTTCGGGATCTATATACTTCGTCAGATTGCCAAAGTTCCAGGTCAACAGATTCTCGCCACTGAAGTAAAACCGTAATTTTTCGACTTTATAGCGCCGTGTCAATTTCTGTGGCAAGGTATAACCCAACGTAAAATTTTTCATCCGCAGGAACCCAACGTTGGTCAGGTAATAATCGTTCAGTTCGTAGAGCGACCTTCCGCTCTGCAGGGAAGAGTATCCCCGATAGATCTGTGGATACCTGTTCCCCTTATTGTCCGGGGTCCATGCATTATCCACCAGGTCTTTACGCACAAAGGAAAGATAGGGCCGCTGATAGGATCCCCAGTATAAATCTCCTGTCGGGTACCAGTCCTGTTTGGCAACTCCAGCAAAGGCGGCCGAGAGATCAAAATTATTCCAGGAGGCACTCATATTGATACCAAATGGAAATTTCGGCATGGCATTGCCAATGGGTTTAATATCACCGTGGTTGGCAAGCGTGTTGTCGCCTTTGTCGATGCGTCCATCACCATTGAGATCCACATATTTCACATCGCCGCCGCGCAACATATTCCATTCACTATTTTGCGATACACTCAGAATATCATTATATACTTTGGAAAGGGACAATTGTGGATCCTGGAAACTATTCTGGTAGCTCAATGCTTCCGCATCGGACTGAAACTGTCCGTCGATATGGTATCCCCAGATCTGCCCCAGCACCTGTCCTTCGTAATAAGAACTCAACAAGCCTTGTGGATTATTATATTTCGTAATGATCCCTTTAAAATTAGTGGTATTCACGGCGATGTTAAAGCGGAAAGGTGAGCCGGCAAGGTCAAATTTGTCCTGGTAGCTTACTCCCAGTTCAAAACCTTTATTACGCAAAGCAGCATAGTTTTCACGGGGTTCATTAGCTCCAAATACTGCTGGAAGTGGCTGCCCTGGAAGATACATGCCTTCAACATCCTTCTGATACCAGTCAAAGTTGATATTTAGCTTGTTCTGGATCAGCCCAAGATCAACACCGAAGTCAATGCTCTTGGTCCGTTCCCAGGTGACGACATTCGGCAATGGTGCCGGTGTACTTGCGCCAATAAGACGCCCCCCCCCATTTAGCCAAGCCAACTGCTGCACGGTCATCAATTCCTTAAAGGTATTGACTCCAACAGTCTGGTTGCCGAGCTTGCCATAAGAAGCTCTGAGTTTTAAGGTGGGTATACTGCCTTTGATCGACTCCCAGAAGTGCTCACGGTCCAGTTGCCAGCCTAATGAGATGGAGGGAAAAAATCCCCATCGGCTCCCGCTTGGAAAGCGTGATGAGCCATCATACCGTGAATTTATTTCCAGCAGGTATTTATTATCGTAGGCATAATTAAAACGGCCAAATACCCCTTGAATAGCCCAATTTTCAGCCGTTCCAGCCAGACTATACATCGAGGTACCCAGCGCCAGGTTGGACAGATCTTCGATCAGGAGATCGTCCATGGCCCCGGCGATACGGTCCCGGTCAAAGGATTCCTGATTGTAGCCTACCAATAATTTGAACTGATGTTTTTGCGCCACATTTTTTTCGTAGGTCGCAAACAGGTTCATCGCGTTATATTTGTCTTTCCAGCGGTATTCTGTCAGACGGTTGAGCCCTGCAGTGGTATAGTTGAGTTTGTTGCCCGAGTAGTAACTGAAGGGGTTGAGGCGTGTGCTCCGTGAAAAGTTTTCGATACGGTTGCTATAATCAAAATTTACCTGTAGACCTTTCAATGGCTTGAGCAGGACACGGAATGTATTGGTAAATTCTTCACTATTGCGCAGCTCCCAGCTCTTTCCCGACTCCAGTCCTGCGTTCGCTCCCTGACCACCAGTACCTACACCAATATCCGTTGGAATACCGTCAACAAAATTGGGGTAAAAAGGCATCAAATAATACCAGGTAGTCGTACTCCAAAGTCCCCCTAGACCATTCGCATATCCACCATATTCTTTATCCTTTTCGTTGATGAACTGTGTATTGTTCGAAATTTCCAACCAGCTGTTGGGTGTGAATACCAAATTGGATTTCATATTCTGACGGTCCATATTGGCATCGTCATTGATATTATTGATTGTTTCTCTTTTGAACATACGTCCCGAAAGATAGGCTTTGAGCTTTTCGCTACCTCCAGAAATGGCAATATTATGGAAATTGGAAGGCTGATATTTTTTAAATAGGTAATCCCACCAATTGGTTTTATAGAAAAACTTGTACGTTCCATCCGCCTGTTTCTCATGAAAGGGCGCAATCTCACCCGCAGCCACCATTTTGATCGCTTCCCAGTCCATTGGATTGTACCGCGTATATGAACTGCCATTATACCCATATAGCGCAGCATCTACCGTTTTCCCATAAACATAGGGATCGGAAATATAATCGGTACGTGAGGCCGGTGTAGTCCATGCGAAATTATTGACATAATCCACCTTCACAGTTCCTGCCTTCCCTTTTTTTGTGGTCACCAAGATGACACCAAAAGCGCCACGGGCTCCATAAATGGCCGCCGAAGCGGCATCTTTTAGGACAGAAACACTTTCAATATCATTGGGGTTGACCCGTGTGATATTTCCTTCGATCCCATCGATCAATACCAGCGGGCCGCCCTCATTGATGGAATTAAAACCGCGCACATTGATATCAGGTGCCTTGGATGGATCGCCGTTATTGAGCTGGATGTTTAAGCCGGGCATAAGTCCCTGAAGCGTACCTGCTATATTCGCACTGGGACGTAATGCGATATCCTCAGCATTGACTTGCGACACGGCCCCCGTCAGATTGGCTTTTTTCTGTACACCATAGCCCACGACGACCACTTCTTCCATTGCATTGATAGCCGGCTTCATGGTCACATGCACTGTTGACTGCTGTGCCACCGCTATTTCCAGCGGCTGATAGCCAACCATAGTGAATACGAGTATGGCATCAGGGCTGCTGACCTGGATCTGAAAGCTGCCATCCTCGCGGCTGAGCGTTTTCTCCTTTTTGCCTTTTTCGCTGACCGTAACATTGTCCAAGGGCCGGCCCTGATCGTCTTTGACAGATCCGTTGACCGGGTACAGCTGCGGAGCCGCCATAGCCGACGCTTGGCGAGCAGACTGTTCCACTCTTTTGTTCAAAACAATATTTTTATCCGCTTTGACATAAGATAACTGCAGCTGGGTCAACAGATCTTTGAGGGCTTCTTCAAAAGAAATATTGTGGTAGCTGACGCTGATACGGTCGTCTTTTGCGATCAGCGATTCGTTGTAAAAAATGTTGTATCCGCTTTGCTTCTGCAGTTCTTTCAAGACAGCACTCACCTTCACATTGTTCCGCTTCAGATTGACGGTCTGGCCAAAAGAAAATGCGTGCAGCTGTAAATTGGCTGCGAATAAGAGAGGAATTGCTAATGACAATTTCATAGAAATTGGTATTTTCTGGGATCTTACCTGACATAATAGGGTCGGTCCGATCAATTTTTTTTTATTAAATTGCATTCGGTTGATATAAAATTTAACGGTTTTACTATTCATCCATGTCGAGAAAAAGACAAAACTTTCAGGGGCGTTGGCGCGCTCCTGATTGTTATATATGCTATCTTCTCCTCAGTGTTAGTTTAGCACATATATCCTCCTTCCTTTACGTTCGAAATGTACGCCACCGGCGAAAGCAATTGTTTTCAATAATTTATCGATATTTTCATAACGGGAGATCGTCCCCGAGAAGTGCTGTCCTTGCAGCTTGTCTCCGTAACTGATCTCGACATCATACCAGCGTGCTACCTCATCCATGACTGTTTGAATGGATGCATTATCAAAAGCAAAATTTCCATTTTTCCAGGCAAGACTATAGAACGGATCCACTTGCTCCTTTTTCACGCTCTTACGCCTTTTATTGAAAACGACCTGATCATTGGGCACTAGAATCTGTTCTTTCAAGGCAGCATCGGCAAAAGAGAGCTTGACTTTTCCTTCGACCAATGTGGTAACGATGTGATCATCAAAACTCCGGATGTTAAAATGTGTTCCAAGAACCTCAAGTGTCTGTGCTCCACTTTGTACGATAAAAGGTACCCGTTTGCCTTTATTATCCATTTTAGCCACTTCAAAATAGGCTTCACCTTCAAGCTGCACCGACCGCAACTTAACATCAAATTTTACAGGATATTTGATCTTACTGCCTGCATTGAGCTGCACAAGACTTCCGTCGGCCATCTTTAATGAATATTCTCCACCTCTAGGGGTTACGACCGTATTGTAGACGATGTTATTTGTTGGTGACAACTTGTCTTTGAGCTTATAACTGATTTGACCTTTATTGTCTTTGGTAATCAAATATTCCCCTTGGTCAAGGACCGTATCCGCACGGAGCAAACTGAGGTCGATCTGTTTTCCATTTTCAAGAATGATCATGGCTTTATCAGAACCCGGTACGATGGACACCTTAGACAGCTGCTCTTTCGGTTGCGTATCCGCTGTATAAAAGTTGTAGTAGCCCCATAGCACGGCACCGCAGAACGCAAGAAAAACTGCCGCAACCTGCCACCAACTTCTTCTGAAATTAAAATGACCATCTGTAGTCTTTTGGGGAGTAGATGCCGCTGTTGTAATTCGGGGATCAGCCATTATATTTTCCAACATCCGATGTGGATCAGGGTATGTTGCGGGCTGTGCGGGATACGAATTCTCCAGCCAGACTTTCTCCCAAGCCTGAAGAAATACGGGATCATCCATTAATTCCTGAAGCTGTTCCTGCTCTTCTTTGCTGGCTTGATCAGCAAGATATTTACGTATTAATTGGCTGTATTGTTCAATTTGGTTCATTCCTTTGGATCGATTTCACCTACATAATCGCACGAACTCAGAAAAAGTACCAATAGAAAAATATTTTTTTTTGAAAAGGATTATAGATGCCGTTTTTTTAGTCCCTGGGATTGCTAAATGGGCTAATAAAAAATCGATGCACAAGTTGAGTTCTTATAAAAAAAAGATAGACAGGATTTTGCCCAGCTTGAACCGCACAAATTTCGAGGCGAGGCTGAGGTGATTGCGCACCGTATTTTTGGAGAGCCCTTCTTCATCGGCAATTTCCTGATAAGATTGATCTTCAAACTTGCTCCGCCGGTAAATTGCCTGTTGCTGTGGCGGCAATTGTTCAATAATGGATTCCAGGATGACCTGCAGCTCTTTGCCATCCAGTTCATCCTGCAGCGAAAAGGAATTTTCAAGCCAAGTATGCTGAAGCGACTGTAGATAATTGGACCGAACCAGCGATTTACGGAAATTGGATATGGCCATTCTTTTTGAAATGGTATACAGAAAGGGAAAAATGGCTTCCGGACCGGAAAGCTGCATTCTTTTTAAATAAAATTCGATAAAAACTTCCTGTGTGACCTCCTCCGCATCACTGTCACTTTTACAGAGCTGCCTGACTTTAAAATAGATAATCGGCTGATAATACTTGAACACAACACCAAAAATAGACTGATCTCCAGCTTGTAATAAGAGAAAATCGTCAATTGATATGGAAATATGGTTCAGTCCAGCTATCATGAATTCGGTATATTTAATTGATGCAAATTAACCTAACAGATGTTAATTTCATATAAAATTAACATTAATATCCATAATTTCGAGCTCAATCTTCCTATAAAAAAAGCAGCACTCTCCATGCTACAGGTCTGGCTAATTTCGTAATTAAACAGATTAGTCTTAGTAAAATTCTCAAATTTCAAAGTCACTTTAGCGACCATATAGTCTGCCGATTCCTCGATAATATCAGCGCTTACTGTACAGTTTAGCTTTTCGCCTTTTTGTTTTTTCAAGGATTTAATCACGTCGCTACGGCTATTCGACTGTGCATTGGTAGCTTGGATCTTTTGGTTAAAATCAGCTGCAAAATATCAGCTTTTAGTTTCATTGTAAAACTAGTTTGAACTATATACTATGGCAATAATAAGTAATTTTTCTAGACTATTTCAATCTCCTATTTACAGAAAACTTTTCTGTAAATGGGTTATAAAGCTTTAAACCTTTGGAATCTCATCAAAATAAGTCCTCATAGGTAACAAGAAAAATTACGAGCAATGTTGTGCCACAGGTCAGACTGCGGCACAACATACATGCTAGTTATTTTTTGTCACGAAAAGATCATCAGCTCCCTCATTGATAGGGATATACAATCTTTCCCAGCTTTTTGAATGAACCATTTCCCAGCTATGCCCAGTACCTTTCAAATCTTCAGCCAAAAGAATCGTTCCAGGTTTGATTAAAAAAGTTGAACCATCGCTGACTTTAAATCTGATTTTACCTTTCAGCGTAACCACGTATTGTCTTCTTGGAGCTGGATGAGCATTTTTCTCCCATTCTTCTGTTTTATTGCTTGTCCAAAATGTACTCGTATTGGCGTGTTTCAATGTTGGAATAAAGCCTTTTTGAAACGAGCAGGTTCCATCCGGGTTGTTGATCAAACGTACTGCAGGCATTTTACCTTCGGCTTCCACGTTGACCGCCTTAATTTTTCCATGGCCTTCTTGCGCTTTCACAGCGTTTAAGCTTGATGTTGCCAATATGCAAGCAATAGTTAGTTTGGATATCATTTTCATTTTGTAATGTTTGAAATTATTATTTTGTTGTTTTAACTTTAGAATTCATAAACCGTGTCGTGCACCATCATCCGTTCAAAATAAGGTTTGTATTTAGCGACAAGGGCGAGGTGTCCCGGCAGTTTTCCATAAGCCTCTAGTTCCTCCAATGTCGCAAATTCCATGGATGCATTGTAGGTAAACGAGTTGTCCAATACCGCTCTTGGAGAAGAAGCAGCTGGCTTGCCATAACGTACATTTTTGACATAGGGAAGCTTTTTAAGACCTTCAAAAAACTGTTTAAATTCTTCTACCTGTTCAGCAGACAAGTCAGGTTTTAGCCAAAAAAGCAAATAGTGAAAATACACTTTTTTAGTTTTCGCTTTTTTCTCTTTTGCCATCAGTGAGGTGGCCGCAAAGCTCATTACGCCAGCAGTACCTAGTGTAAGGATAAAATCTTTTCTTTTCATGTTATTGCTATTTAATTAAAATCAATTCTATATTTAAGCACAAATGCCCACTTGTGATCTGTTACCACAGCTTGATCCGCAGCATTTAAATTATAGATCGGACGATTTTGCGCATCAAAAGTCAGCCGGCTGCTATTACCGTGCATCAGTAGCGAGATACCTGCATCATAAATTAGACTTTTGTCTTTCAATGCCTTGTAGTCCCCTACTTGTACAGAAACCGCTGGCTGCAGCTGTAAATTATGTTTGGATGGATTGAAATAAGGGAGTGTACCGCCGACCTGCGCGTAAAATGTATTTCCCGTGCCAGCATTTGGCAAGCTATTTCCCGCACCATTCAGGCTTGCATTGGCCGCATCGATACCTGTCGCGGGGTTGTTTGTCCCTGCAAAGCGGAGATAGTTAGGACCATAATCGCTGTGCATAGCCATACCATAGGCACTAATCGAAGTTCCTTTCTCTTTGTCGATGGGCGCGTCATAGATGATATCCGCTGCAAAATTGCGCATATCGTCATTTTTGGTCATCTGCCGTTCATCCAGATGCCAAAGGGCATTGTGCATATACTCAAATCCAGCCCCTATGCTGAGCACATCTTTTTTACCGAGGTATGTACCCGAATTGAATGGCGTTTCGTTACTCTCTTTATCGTGAAATGCGTAGCGGAAGTAGCCTGACACATCTTTGCGTGCTTCATTTTTGCTGAAGGTGGCTTTATTTAATTTTGGATCAGCACTGGCTGCGGAATATGGATCAGCCAGTACCACCCGATAGTCAAATTTACCAAACTGCCCTTTTGCATAGATGCTCATTTCACGTACGACCATATCAGTCGCCCCAGTATTGGATGTCGCATACAGAGGCAAGTCGTAAAGCAAAGTATTGAGTGGTCCTGTTGTAAAACGGGAAAGACCGCGCCAAGTCGAACGGCCGCCACCGATCGCAAGTTTGGGACTGAAACTATATTCTGCATAGGCATCCAAGAGATCCATATACGTATTAGTCTTGCTGTTGACATTTACGTTGGTAGGCCCCATCTGTAATACAAACAGTAAATTTTCGGTAGGCTTGTAAGTCATCTTTGCCCTAATACGCCGCAAAGAAAGATCAGATACATTCGAAACGGACTCGTTGTTTACCAAGCTTCCCGGATTGAGCTGACTATATCTCGCCCACAGCTCAGCGTATCCGCTGAAGCTGATATAACGTGTATGCTCCTTATTTAAGAAATGAGTAAGTTTTGGATTTCCAAAATCATTGGTTTGCGCCTCGGCGAGCTCTGCGCTACCTAGTCCCAAACTGAGGAACAATGCCAAGGTAAGCTGTTTTCTATTCATGATTCAACCTAATTTTGTTTTTTTGATAAGTCAAAATTAGGCTGAATATGGAGGTGATATTATTAGAAAACCATTAGAATTTTTAGCTTATTCAAGCCCCTTTGGATAGGCCAGTTTAAGTTCGACTGAAAACACAGTCCCTACATGGAGAGTTGAATTAACCGCTACGGTACCCTGATGCATCTCAATAATCCGCTGAACAATTGAGAGACCGATGCCATGTCCCTCTTTTGAAGGCGTACCCGCCACACGGTAAAACAAATCAAAGATATGCGGGATATCCTTGCTGTCTATTCCGATACCATGATCTTTTACCTGCACCTGCGCGACGGTTTTATTTCTGGAGAGCAGTACCTGGGCATGCCGATCGTCACTATATTTACAGGCATTCTCGATCAGATTAGCAAAGGCTACTTTCAAGAGGTAGGCATTTGCAGATACCAAGATTTCCTCTTCGTCGATTGCAGCATTAGCATCAAAAGAGATGCTTACCCGATAGTCTTTATTTTTCTTTAAGACCACCAACTTTGCTTCAAGCAGTATTTCATCCAGTCTGATTTCTTCAAAATTTACCTGCGAACTATCGTAGTTTGCCCGGGCAAAATCCAGCAAAGCTGTCGAAAGTACCGTAGCCTCCTTCGCATCGAGCAATGCCCTATCAATAGAGTTAAAATACTCATCCACATTGGTATTCAGCTGCTGCGCCAATTCCAGTTCGGCGATCATAGCTGCCAAAGGTGTTCTAAACTCGTGTGAAATAATGGATACAAAATGGCGCTGGTTGTTGAAAGATTTTTCCAACCGATTGAACGTATTGTTGAATGTTTCGATAAGTTCTGAGAGCTCATCTTTTGCATTACTATAGGAGACACGCGTGCTCAAGTTGTGTTCGGACACATCCTTTATCTGATGTATAATGTAATTGATTGGCTTAAGAATATAACGTGCAAATAGAAATGAAGAGAAAAAAATAAAAAATAGGGCAACGATATAAATCGTTATCAAAATATTTTTCAGCCGTTCCATATGTGCAAAGCCCGTTACATCGTACGCATGTCCGATCAAGAAAAAAGGCTTACCCTCAAATTGATAGTTCAAGCCCATATACAATTCTTTGCCTTGCTCCCATGTAAAAAAATTAGACGTTTTGAAAGATTCCAATCTAACGTCGGGATACGTCGGTTCGCCTATATCGGAAAAAACCACCCTATTCTGCTGATCGAAAACAGTAATTTGCGCTTCGTTGATCAGCTTTTTATTTTGTTCATGAATTCTTCTTATCTGATGTTCCTGCACCTGTGCATCAAAAATAAATTCTGCGCGCCAGATGATCTTATAGCGTAGCCGATCCACAAATTCTTCCTGCCGATTTAATTCCGAGAAGAAATAAACCGCATAGGCGAATAGAAACAAAATGATAGCCGAAGAGAGCGTAAATACCCAGGAAGTTCTATTGACAATCTTCATTCTTTATTGGATAAAATAAATCCATGTCCGGATTTCGTATGAATCAATTTAGGCGAAAAATCCCGGTCTATTTTTTTACGCAAATAATTGATATATACATCAATATAGTTTGTTCCGGTATCAAAGTTTTTACTCCATACATTACGTGCTATTTCATCCTTGCTGAGCATTTTCTCCCTATGTTTCAAAAAGAAGTGGAGGAGATCAAACTCTTTGGGAGTCAACTTGATAAGTTGTCCCTGACTATGAACCTGCTTACTCCGGAGATCAATACTGATACGATCATAGGTCAGCATCCCCTGAATCTCTTCTTCACTGATTTCCCTGTGCCGTTTGAGCAAGACAGCGATACGTGCAAAAAGTTCACGTATTTCAAAAGGTTTCACCATATAATCATCGGCTCCTGCATCAAAACCAGATATTTTTTCATCGATACTGCCCAATGCTGTGAGCATGATGATTGGGATCCTGGGGTAAGCCGCACGCATCTGTTTACTGAGCTCTATGCCATTCATTCTTGGTAACATAATGTCTATGAGAAGTAAATCATAGTCAACAGATTTGGCTTCTTTGATTGCTGATTCCGCATCACCAAAAACATTGACCAGGTAGCCTTGACTTGTTAATCCTTTTTTCACACTCGAAGCAACGCGTTCATTGTCTTCTACGACCATTATTTTCACCATTCTAGCATGCTTGTATGTATCTACTAATACTGCAGGACAAAGTTAGTTATTTTTCAAAAAGGCTGAAGAGTTAGGTTTCAACTTATTAAATGTAACAGCAGTATAATCAAAATCCTATGCCCTCCTCATAGTAGCGCAGCCTCCATGAACTTTAGACAACGGTCAGGAAAACTCGGTAAATTTACCGTTATCGCTATTGCTAAAATGGCATGGTTACCACTCGTGCATTATATTGACCTTTTTTAATCACAAATAAAACTGCATACCCACCAGCCCCATCGCCGTTAACAGTACTGATGTATAAAATATCATTTGGGTCATCATAGTAGCATGTTGCAAACTCGTTGTTTACATTAAATAGGTTTTCAATTTCCTTTGCCGGGATCTGGATAAATCTCCCCTTTATAGTAGCTTGAATAGAGGTGTAATGGCTTGTAGGGATTTCGCCATCTGTTCCCCAGACCTGCTGCCCTCTAAATTTGTCTACAACGGTATAACCATCATATTGAGTCGATGAAAAATCACCTTTATTTTTTTCATAATCGAAACTATCGGAATTTATTTGCACGGTTATATCTTTTGTCATAAATTTTGAGGTGCCTTCATCAGAAAGTACAGTAGGGATCTGCTTGTAGGATTCTATATATTTAATTCTTGAATTGTGTACATGCCCAGTAATGCTCTTATTTCTTTTGTCTGTATAATCAACAATTACCCAATCGCCAAACTTTTCATCAGGAAATGCATAAACAATTTCATCAGCAGCAATTTTTGAAACAACCACGCTATTCACTGTAGCTTGTTTCCTCACATTTACGTAGCCGTCTTTGTCAATGATTTTTGCAAATTGGGCCGAGGCCAACTGGCATACAGTGAGAAAAAGTAGTACTAAAAGATATCTGTGATTCATTTGGTATAAAGTTATTACTGATAATATTTTGCCCTCAGCTTAATAAGGTCTTCGATCATTTTATCTTCTTTAATTGAGGTACTGTATACAAATTTAAACTGAAAGCTGATAATTTCGTTACTTTTATTTCATTTGCTACTTTTTAATTACTCAGCTCATAGCGATAAATTTCCCTAAACTTATTACATTCAAAACCCAGCGCAGCATTACATATTATTTCACTGGCAGAAGAATTGATTTCAAAAGTGAAAATATGTACGAACACCCAGTCTAATTTTTGAGCGGCTTTCAGTTTACTGGGTAAACTAAATATCAACTGAGTAAGCGCGAATATTAGATCAACTCTCACGAATAAGAATCGCTCATCCTAGTCAAATTTCTTGTGATTACTTTTAGTATTAGATAATTAAAACATGCCCAAAAGGCATACATTATTTAACAAATAAAACTTAAAAACAATGAAAAAGTTATTGATGAGTTTGGTAGCCCTAGCTGCGCTATCGACAGCGGCTTTTGCAGGCACGGACACAAAAGCACCCAAAGAAAATGCAGAAGTAAAAACAAGTACTTCGACAGCATCCGAAACCACAAACAAAGTTGAAGTTACCGAGTCAACAAAAGAAAGCAATGCAAAATTTCTAAAAAAGTGTGTTTACACGCTAACGGTCTACAATACTAGTGGCCAAGTGATTGACACCTTTACTTCGCAAACCTATGTTGAAAATTCCTGTTCAGGATTCTTCGACAACTGCAGAACGATTTACAGACATATGCTTGCCCATGGTGAATTAGGAATATAGTCTGCAAATTATATTTCATTCGAATTATAAGTGCTGAAAAATAAGCGGGGCCTTGGCCCCGCTTTGCATTGATTTAAAAGGCTAGGTCAGAAATAAAACATATTTACCTTTTGTCTGAAAAAAGAATACTTTTAAACGTATTGAAAAAAACTTCGTAAGCCTGGCAATTGGGCATTTAGGTATGTCTATATAACACTTCCCAATGAGGCTGAAACTCTAAACTATTGAAGTCGAAAGTATGCAAACTTTCTTCCTTGTATAAAACCATATAGGTATCCTGAATCCAGTTTAGGAATTTCCAGTCGCCAAACTTTTCGGGCTTTCCCCATCTTCGAGTCTTGAAAATGGTAGCTTTTGAGTCTATTTTTTCAGAAAGTTCTTTAAGTATTGATTTTGAATCAATATTTAAGTTTTTCGCAACTGCAATCACCATAAAATAGCCAAACTCAATTTTATATCCATTTTGAAAACTACGTTGATTAGTTATTGTTATATAAATTTCTGGAGGCACATCTCTTCTTTCACATATTGTCCAAATTGGCGACCAAAGTTCAAACCGTTGAAAGTAATTTTCTGAGTTATCGGAAATAGTCCATTTTTCATGTGATTTTTCATCCCATTTTAGTCGTCCAACTTTAATGAGGGCATGATATATAAACGTTTCATTATTATTTTTAGATATCCTTCTTTCCAAATTGAATTTGTCTACTCTTATCCCTGTTTCATTTGAATTATTCACCTGCTTCAATAGCAAGTCAAAGTAGGGCTGAAAGTCCCGTTTCCAATTGGTCTGTATCCAAGGTGCTTTAAGCTCGTCTGTAGATCCAAAAATAAGATAAAAGTCATAGCGTCTATTTGTCCAGCTCGAATCAGCATCGCTTAAATCGTTGTACAGATTTACAATCTTTTTACCTAACCCCTTTATTAATTTCATTTTTTCTATCCCCTGCGTATTTTCAATTTTTTGTAAAATAATTATTCCTACTCATCAATTCTTGCAGCAGTCAACCCAACAAGACTACCCTCAAAATATTCTAGGCATTAAGATCAGGCCTATTTTTATGATGAATTTATCAAAAAACAATCTATTAAACTACTTTAAGTCACCTAAAAGCTGGTATTATAAAGTAAGTATCATACTGACTTAGATTACCTTTCTTATTTCTGTCCTCAAAGCTTGTCCCCAGACTCCATCAGACAATATCAAAATCAAAAAACACCTTCTAATGAAAGATTGATGTCGTAATTATTTTTAGACTATAAATCCGAATATAAAATGGTATTATTGGATATACACTAAAATTTAAGTCATATGGGAAGAAGCCTTTTCTTACTATTTTTTGCCAATTTACTGTTAACAATCCACGTCAGTTGTTCCGGTCAGCCGAATCAAAAAGAGACTGCTATTGACTCAATTAGAAATACAGGCAAGAATTCTGATAAATCTCAGGTATTCCCTAAAAGAATAACGCTTGGAAGTCCTGTTTCTAAGGAAATAGGATTATTAAAAAAAGTAATTCTTGAGAATAAGAAAGTAAATACGAAGGAAGAATATGAAAACAACTCATTTTCAGCGGTAAGATATTTTTTCGACCCTAAAAACTATACCATTTTAAAGGTCAACACAGATTATCCAGCAATTTTATTCGAAAAATACAATTATAACGCTAACCTTGATTTGACGAAAAACTATCATCAGTTCTATCGGTATCCGATGGTTGGTTTTATGCAAAACCATCAAATTTATGTAGGCGTAAATGCAAATACTGCTTTTGAAAACCCCAGCTTGTTTCCCATCAAATTTAACGGCCATAGTCATAGTCTCGTTGAAAAAATCGATGACAGACAAGTCAATAACTACCAATTATTAGATGAAGTTGCTGTTGATAGCTTGGAATTAAAATACGGTTCCAGTAGAGTTTATTTTAACAACGACTGGAACCTTTTAAAAGAACCCAATCCAAAAAATGAATTTTATGAAAAGGTAGTGCGCTTAAAAAATTCACTTAAAGCTGCTGCTCAAAAAAAGGATATTAATCCCGAAGATATTGATTTATCCATTTCAATGGTAATCGATAAGAATGGAAAAGTTAATCATCTAGAGGCTTATATGGAATATTCAATTCCGGAAAAACAATCTGTTCGAGTAGAAGATTCGGCATTAAAATCCTTTGTAGAAACTTTAAAGATTGATCTTGTCAACAATTATTCATTTTTTATTCCAGCTCTGAACAAAGATAAAAATCCAGTAAGTGCATACTTTTTAACCCGATTAAACATTGGATTACCTTATCGAAATTTTAAATAACGAAACAAAAGAACATAAACCCGAAAAAGTCACATCGCTCCACGTGGCATTAATAGTTCAAAACGGCTACTAGCTACATTTCAAAAAGAAAGAATCAACATAAAAATTGGAATCGTACGGTTAAAATTCAATAGTCTTTAAAAAAGCAACCAACGCTTAAGCCATGATAGGGAAAACTCGAAAAATAGCGAGAACGAGCGTTTAAAAAAACACAGTACTAAGCAATAAAAATACTATTGCCATTGATTAACTTTAGTGAATATTAACAAATTCAAAAATGAATTACTATTTTACATTATTATTTTTAGTTGCTTTGCAGTACGTTAACGCACAGGAATCCTTTGTCTTTAAACACCTTCCTCAGCCACATATAAAGTACGAGACAACGGGTATATATCAAACCAAAGCAGAAGGCAAATTGGAGGGACCATCCCCCTTTACGATGAATCTGGAAGGAAATAATAAGGTCCAATCGACCACCTCTACAGGCGCAGAAATCAAGCAGATAATTCCTTATAAGACAGAAATACTTTTTGTAGAGGCTAGCATGAAATTTAACGAGCAGACAACTCCGTTAAAAACTCCGCTAAGTGGTTCTACGATATATGGCTATTACGATGAAAATGGTAAAACTAAGATTGATTCGATCGTAAACAACACGCTAGATTCCCTGGAAAAACAACATTTAAAAACCGAAATGGAACAGAATCAGTTTGAAGATAAAACGCCAAATAAACCAATGAAAGTTGGTGATTCAGTTGAAAAAACAGAAACAGTGGCATTTCCAGTCTTAGGAGCAGATCAACAGGAATTTTTGGTAAAAACCAAATACACCCTACAAAAAATTGAAAATGGGACTGGCTATTTAAATGCTACGCAAACATTTCAATTAAAAAGTCCAAATGAGCAGATCGAAGTCCTACCCAACAGCAATGGTTCAGGAAAAGTCGAATTTAATATCAAACACACTTACGTAAGCAAAAAAGTAACAAGCGCTAATCTGTACCTCAAAGTCAAACAGGATGGATATGTCATGTCCTGTATAATTTCGTCAAATAACTCTGATATCACAACCGCCTCTTCACTGATACGATAGGCGGTCTAAATCATATTGCAAACTAGATCAAAGTTTAATCGCTATTGTTTTTTTATCAAATCTATTGAAGGTATAAAAAGAATACATTACGGAAACCATAACTTGTTGCCTCAAAATTCAGTTATATATAGGCCCATAACTCGCGACTTAGCATATAAAAATTGGATAATAAAACTAAAAAAAGGGCGCAAAAGGATCATAAAAATTACTGTACAAGTACACGCTAAAATAAAAGGCCTGATCAATATCAGGCCCTTTTGACTAAAAAACTTTCGCTAATTTTGGCTTTTAAAACTTATGCGAATGATCTCACTGTACCTGCACCTCCAATAGTTTTAACCATCCTGAATCAGTTATATCGCCATTTACGGCAAGCCTTATTCCCGGCTGATTTTCATTTGTTGTATCTACAATGGCGACGGCCCAGGTATAGTTTCCAGCAGCTACATCGACATTAGCTTTCAACTCGTATGCGACTGGATTATTCTTAAGCCAGGCGGAAGGTTCTCCTTTATCATCAACAAAAACTTTTTTCACCCTGTTTTCTTCGTTCAGGAGTGCAAAAGCTACTTTATATTTATAATTCCATTGAGGAATATTATTCGGGAAATACCCCCAGCCCATATTCCGCCAGCGGTGGTTAATTGTCGTTTCAGTACCCGAATTGACTTTCTCCGGTAAATAAATACGATCGGGATATAAACGATAGCCACCTTCAGAAATAAAACGCTGGCATAAGGTAAAAGATTTGGTGAACCAGCTTTCAATTTCACCGATACGGAAATCCATCATGTTTACAGCAGCTTCCAAGGAGCTGTCAAATTCCCCCTGCCGAACATCTTCGGGATGGTCTTGCCTGTATTTACCGCTTGGATCAGTCCAGTAACGGTGTGTACCAGTCGTAATCCAACCACCTTCCATAATAATCGGGCGTTTAAAATTCCAGACCTTGGCAAAATTCTTCTCCCAGCTTTGATAATAATCGGTCATTCCAAAGGCATCCTGACGCAGGCTGTACCCTTTATTGATCATCTTATTCAACAACTTCTCCGAATTCGGATTTGGAGCTCCATTGCCCGCTGGGTCGCCAACCACGCGATGATAATTGATTAGCAAGGGGACCTTTGTAAAATTCTTTGAATAAACATCCGAAATCCAATCGACGACTTCTTCTTTGATGGCCTCAATATTTTGACCAGAGGGGTTATTGGGATCTTCATATATTACACTGTGCCCCTCGCCCCACAATCCGAGTCCATAGGCATCTACAAAGGATGCTTTATTTAAATCATTAAAATCCTTAGCTAATTCTTCGATCAGCTTGCTATAATATTTCCGAAAAACAGGATCTTGCAGCACCGGCGTTTTTCTGTCCGGAAAAGATGCATTGGCCACATAATACTTGGCGCCTGCATCAAAAACAAACTGCGGCGTATTTGCTCCTTGATCGCGACCGTCGACCACGATACGAAAGGCGATTGGCAATCCTTTATCTTGTGCCCCTTTGATCATTTTATAGATTGCGGTGCTGGGATCCCTCCAGGCATATACGCCATCTACAGGATTAAAAGTTCGCCAGCTGGTACGGATATAACAGGCAGATGCATAGTCAATTGCTTTGACCGTTTTACCTAAGTCAGGTACATAGAATTGGGTGTCCCAATAAGAGGGATTGCCCGAAGCTGAGGCATACATGACCCAACCATTTAAAGGGTTACGAAACATGGCACTCCTGTTGTAACTGGGCTTCACCAAGGTGCCCGACAGTGCTCTTTCAGTATCGGCGCCTTCTTTCTTACATGACACTGCTAGAAAGCAAAGCATAACAGTAAATGCTTTGAAACAGGCTTTTTTATAATTTATATTTTTCACTTTCAAAAATATTAAAGTTAATTTATGCGGTTGGATACGGTTGCTTACCGTTTTAACGCCAGAATTGTCATGTTTCTTAAATCAAAAATCAGCACATTGGTCGTCGCCGGGATAGTGAAATAAGAATTGCGATTTGCACTCGAATTGCCCCCGCCCAGTTCAGTTGCTTTTCCCAGAGTGAGCGTCAAGGTCTGAGCCACACCTTCAGTCGTAGGCGGAGCACTAAAAGCATAAGCCAGGTTTTTGTTATTACTGTTGTCTCCGGTCACGATAAACTTGGTGGTCCCGACTTTACCCCCGGTATAGACCAAAACCTGCGGATCCGCCAAACTTACCTGACAATCCATTTTTACCGGAGTTCCCCAGCCATTGATACTTCCGTGCATCCACAAATCCGTCACCGTGGTCGTATAAGGCTGGTCCCCTGTCCATGTCACTATTTTAGGAGCAAGTGCTTTCGCTGGAGAATAAATGGTTGCTGTCGCTTTTTGCATATTGACCACAACGCGATACTCGCCCGCAGTTGCTATTTTCCAGGTGAATACGTTTTCTCTCATTTTGATGCCAACGGCATTTCCATCGTTTAGTTCAGCGCTTCCATCCGAGGTAACAACATAATTGGTTTCACCGTTAAATTCGACCGGAATTTCCAGTTCGCCAGGCTGCAAATTCAATACATAGGCATACTGATCCAGATTTTCCAATGTTTTTGGCATCTCTACCTTGCTCCCGCCAACGGCACTTCCGCTCAAGAACACTTTATCGGCATCAAAAACAACCGTCTTGATCGGATTTACTGTAATTCTTACGGTACGTACTTCGGGTGCCTCAAAAGTAGCACCGCCCTCCCATTGTGCAACGACTCTAAACTCCAACGTAAAGCTCTTATTTGCTGGTATGCCCCACTTTTCATTTGCCCAATTTTGTAATTGTTCGGAAGTAAAGCTTCTGCTCAATACGTTATCGTCTTCATAGTTAAATATGGCTGTACCGGTACCAAAATTGTTCCCCACCACATCTAACATCGTACTGTAGCTGACCAAATGATCATCTGACTGCGCCCTGGCAGGCTTCCAGTTAAAGGTGACGATATCTTTGGTCAAATTGACCTCGTCCAGCGTAATGTTTTCCGACGAAGGCTGAAGGTCCATCGTTTCATTGACTTTGGGTATATCCTGAATTTCCTGTTTGCAGGATAACTGGCAAAGTACCATGCTTAAGAAAAATAAGGTTTTGTATAAATAATTGATGATTTTCATTGATTTATATTTTTGCTAACGTTTGGATAGAATCATGCGCTTGACTAGCGCAACTGCTTTTTTGTCATCAGATGGGAAAGCTGCCGAAAATACGATTAGGATTCGGACAGCCTCCCATAACCATTAATTATAACCCGGATTCTGTGGGAACGGCGCCCCTGTATTGGCATCCCTGATCACCTGTGGAATAGGCCATAAGATATTGTTGTCCGTAATTTTATCCTTGATCGCATTATTATATTTTTTGACCCGCTCCACCAAAGTATTGGTACGCACCAGGGTAAATCTTCTGCTTTCTTCACCAACTAATTCACGGATACGCTCATCGAGCAGGAAATCCATATTCATCTGAGCGCCGGTAATTTCGGACGCTCCAGCTCTTTTCCGCACTTCATTGACGGCTTGGGCAGCTTTATCCGGCATATTTTGCCCCAAATAGGCTTCAGCAAGCAACAGATAGGTTTCAGCCAAACGGAATTTCATACGATCTTTATAACTACCGGTCAAACTTAAATTTTCAGTACGTCCGTAAAAGAATTTTGTAATCGCTGGAAATAAGCTTTTTGTCGTAAACCAGGTCTGTTCGGTAATATTGGCTTTTTTACCATATAGCGAGGTCTCATTCGCGTTGTTGTAATACCAGTTGCGTTTAATGTTATAACCTGAATTACGGATATCATTTGTTTCGAAAATACCAGCGACATTGCCTGTAGCATTGGTACCTGTGGTGCCTACCCACCACTTCATTGGCACTAATTGTGCAATACCACGGCCGCCCAATGTGTCAGCCAAAACAAATCCTGTAATCGTCGAGTAATTTGGTATCCAAGCCCTACGCGTCCAGTCATCCGAATTGGTACCACCACCGATCGTGTTAAACTGGAACTGCAATACCCAGATACTTTCTTTATTGCCACTTTTTCTATTTTGGTTATTTTCCAGAAATAAATCGCTAAATACATCGCCTGGTTTGCTGCCATTTACGCCATATCTGTTTTTCATAAGGTTATAATACCCACTATTGATGACCGCTAATGCGGCCTTTTCTGCTTCGGCATGATTGCCCTGCAATAGGTAGATTTCGCTCAGCAAATGACTTGCGGCCCATTTGGTCAGCTTTCCTTCTTTTACGTCGTCCGGATTTGTAGGCAGGTTATCCACCGCAAACTTCAGGTCGTCTACCATGTGGCCGATGACTTCGGCCTTTGGTGTACGGGTAAAATTAAGCTGAAAATCATACAGGATAGTTTCCACATAGGGTACATCGCCATAGAGATAAACCAGGGTACGGTAAGCATATGCCCGAAAGAAGCGGGCTTCAGCCTGAAAACGTGCTTTATCCGCAGGCGTATCCCAATTGGTATTTTTTTCGGAATAAACCAGCATCAGGTTTGCCGATGAAATGAGGTTGTAAGCCCAATTCCAGTAAGTACCCACAAACCGTTCTGAGGCAGTAAGTGTAAGGTTTGCAAAAGCCGTCAGCGAGCCATCGCTATTAATGGCATCAGCGATATCTGTAGATACCTGTAAAGCTTCATATGGGCAGGCACCATTATGGATGAAGGCACCACCTTCGCCATAGGTATTGTATTCTGAACGTGTGAGTGTATACAAACCAGCACTCCCCACCTCGAAACCGTAGGTGCTGGTATAGGTGTTTGAGGGGGCCAGTTCAGTTTTCAGTTCTTCCTCCAGAAACTTCTTACAACCTCCTAAGGTTAACAATACGATAAGCCCCAAACTTGTTGTGATAATATTTTTCATTTTCATGTTCTAATCGATTAGAAGTTTACATTTAAGCCAAACATATACGAACGTGCCGTCGGATAGGAGGCCATCCAGGTGTTGTCGTAATTGAGTACCTCTCTGATATTAGAAATAGTATTCAGATTGTTCACGCTAGCGTTTATATCAATACCATTTACACCGACCTTTTTAGCAATTTTGTGTGGCAATTTATAACCAAAGGTGATATTCTTCACCTGTACGTAGCTCACCTTTTTATAGTACCCGTGTCCTAATGGATTGAGATAACCGGGTGAAACAATCGTCGCATTGGGATTCTCCGGTGTCCAATAATTGGCATCGTGTACATAGTTGGTAATCCCGAAAGTCCAGGCCCCAAGATTGGCCATGTGATCATCGCGCCATACATCAAAAACCCCGGTTACCAACGCAGATGCATAAAAATTTTTGTAAGAAAACCGATTGGCTAAAGAGGCTGTATAGCGTGGATTTTTAGATCCTATGACCACCCTGTCACTTGCTTCTATCTTGCCGTTACCATCGCGGTCGTAGAGCTTGGCAGCTCCGGGTGCTGCCCCATCCACAGTAATGGTTTCTCCATTTTGCCATACACCGATCATTTTATAATCGTAGAATACTCGTAATGGCTTACCAATAAACCAGTTGTTGGCAATATCATCGATACCGTCTCCTCTCAACTCGACTATTTTGTCTCGGTTTAAGGAAAACACAGCAGTCGTATTCCATTGAAAATTTTCTCCTTTCACGTTCGTCGAGTTTAAGGTGACTTCAATACCTTTATTTTGGGTGGCGCCGATATTGTCCCAAATGCGATTATACCCGTTCATGATAGGTACAGTGCGGGTCATCAGTAAATCTTTCGTTTTAGAGAGATAGGCATCGATAGTTCCCCCCAATCTGTTATTAAATAACTGAAAGTCCAGTCCCAGGTTGGTCGAATAGGTGGTTTCCCATTTCAGATTAGGGTTCCCCACACCATCTCCGGCCAAATAGGCTGTCGTAACGGCAGTACCATCATCGCCCCAGATATATTTTACATTGGAGTATAAGCGGTCTAAAGTGCGGTATGGTGTAATCGCCTGATTACCGTTGGCGCCATAAGAAAGGCGGATTTTCAGCATATCCAGCCATGTTACATGATCTTTTAAAAAGCTTTCCTCCCCGATTTGCCATGCCGCCGCTGCGACAGGAAAAAATGCATATTTATTGTTGACACCAAATACCGAGGCTCCATCTGTCCGTCCTGTCAGGGTCAATAGATACTTGCCTTTGTAGGCATAATTTATCCGACCCATGTATGACAGCATCGCAGATTCCGATAAGGAAGCGCTGTTGGAAACAAGACGGCTAGCCGAACCGATCATAAAGTATTCGGTATCATCGGTTACAAAACCTGCACCGCTCTGGGCTGTTGACCAGCTTTTCGTTTTTTGCATACTGAATAAACCCGTCACATCAAAACGATGATCGCCGATCTGCCGCTCGTATTTGAGCAGGTTCTCCCAAGTATAATCGTTATAGTTGGAATTGTTAATGGAAGCACTACCTCCGGCCTGCGTACCCTGATCCCTGCCTTCAAAAGTATTGCGTCCGTAATAGGTTCCTGTAAATCCGTTCCGATAATTATAACCAAAATTTGATCGTAAGGAGAGACCTTCCACAGGCAGCAAAATATTGGCATAGCCAGAAAGAAAGAAGTTGTTATTATACCTATCCTGAATCGCATTGACGTTACGCATCGGATTGACGATCAATGAATACTCCATGGGCTCGGGCACATACTTCCCCGATTCGTCTTTATAGCTCCCATAAGGACTTTGTTTTATGGCATGTTCCAAATTTGGCGTAATACCACCGTCGCTTTTCCGGGTATATTGCAGGCCAACACCAGTCGTTAACCATTTATTAAAAGTCTGATCTACATTTGTGGTAATATTTAAACGGGACAACTTAGAATTGTATACCACACCCTCTTGATCCAAAGCTGCGAGGGCAGCCATATATTTTGTATTCTCTGTACCACCGGAGATGCTCAGCTGATGATCCATGGTCATGGCTTTTCGAAAGACGTAATCCTGCCAATTGTTCGTAATGCCTTTCGCATAATTACCGCGCTCTGTTACGCTAATAATATCCCCGGCGATGGGATCCAATAGCGCTCCAGTATAGCCTTGCCTAATTCGGGCAATATCTTGTTGAAAGCGGATATATTCATTTGGCCCCATGACATTGATGCGTTGCATAGGCTCGGCCATGCCGATCAAACCTTTATAGTTTACCTGAGCTCTACCCAACGCCCCCCGTTTTGTTTGTATCAGAATAACCCCATTGGCCGCACGCGAACCGTAGATAGCCGAAGCGGAGGCATCTTTTAAGATCGAAAGGTTTTCGACGTTGTTGGGATCGATATCTGCTAGGGATCCGCTGTAGGGAATACCATCTAAAATAATCAACGGACTATTGTTGGCCGATATCGAATTTTCACCGCGTATCAACAGGGTCTGTGATGCTCCCGGCGCAGCCTCGCCGGTCGTAATGGAAAAACCGGCAACCTGTCCCACCAAGCGATCCATCAGGTTTGAGGTAGATACCATGCTGAGCTGCTCTTTTCCAACCACGGCCAAACCTCCTGTTAAATCTTTCTTCTTGGCTGTACCATACCCTACGACCACAACCTGATCCAGGACATTATTTCCTGACATCTTCACATTGATGATTCCTGATGGATTGACCTTTAATTCCTGGCTATTGAAACCAATATAGGTAAAAAGTAGCGTAGCCGTGCGTGATGCCTGAATGGTATAACGGCCATTTGCATCTGTCTGAACACCGGTTTTCGCCCCTTTAATCATGACCGAAACACCCTTAAGTCCTTCTCCTGCATCATTGGTGACCTGACCTTTGACATTTATTTGATCTGTTGCTTGCGAATAAGCATAATTAGCCGCCACCACCGATAGGGTAGCACTCATTATCCAGCTCCTGAGCCAGATATGTATCTTTTGTATCATTGATTTATAATGGTTAGTTTAAAATTTACTTGCGTTCTTTACTTTCCCTTTCTCGTAAAGAATATGAGTTTAATATAGGTCAGTTCGGATTACCCTGCGTGAGCCTAATCACGTGGTCGGGAGGAATTTTCATACACATATTTTGCTTTTTTAAAATTGGTTAAGACAAAACTATTATCATCACCAATTCGTAGGGTTCGTTTTTGTACAAAAATGGTTTGATTTTGTACAAAAGGCAAAAACATGTGTTTTTCGCTGTAAAATGGAGTTTAGGAGCGCTTTATTATTCGTTTTTTATACACATTAGATGATCTAGGATAACGGTATCGCTTGGTTGCACATCGATAGCTTCACCCTGACCTTTATATATGATATCGCGGAAACTGGCCTGCGAGATACCTTTGGCTTTTATCGGTTGATGACTGATTAAATTTCTTACAAATAAGCCCTGCACATGCTCGCCATACTCGACCACCAAACCTTGTTTTGCTAGCGGACTGATGACCATATTCTCGATAGAAACATGACTTATACGGAGCTTACCCACAGGCATAATCCGTATGGATCGGTGTGAAATTGAATAGAAGTCCTGCCAGTTCTGGAGATAAATAGTTGAAATGTTGTCGATTTCGCCCCGATATATCGAACCACTGACCACATTGACATTTTCTTCGCCTGCTCCCACTCCGGTATCTGTCAACCCTATATTAATAAAGTCGTCACCGCTTTTACCTTTGCAGTTCGCAATAATAATATTTTTACAGCCAAAACGTACGCCCATGCCGTCTTGATTCAAAATCTGTTTGTCTACTCCATCAACAGTGACGGCCTGCCTTACGTTAAAAGTAATATCGCTTACCTTACCGTTTGTACAGCGTTCCAATACCAGTCCATGCCCATGATAATCCTTTAATGTAATGCCGCTAACCTCAAATACATCAGTGTGAGCCAATATAATGGCGTGGTTCCGCCATCCACCTTTTTGGTTCTCTCGGGGCTTACCTGCATCTGTACCATAAGATTGTCCAAATCCGCTGGGATTTAAGGACAAGATTTTATTATGGTCACCGGTAGCTCTGGGATGATCAGCTCCTTCTAAAAGAACATTTCCTTTTCCGATAATCTTGATATTCTTTGTGGGTGCTATATCTTTAATTGCCAGCCCTGCATTTGCCGAACGAATAAAATTATCCCGGCATTTATCCGATAGCTTAATGGTACAGTTATTCAATTCAAGTTCAAAATCGCCCGGAAGCAAAATGGCCTGATCGATGAGCCAGACACTTTTTTTTGTTACCGCATCGTATTTAGGGATCACTACTTTCCCAGTCGACTTTTTTGCTTCATTTATGGCTTTTTGTATACGTTCTGACTGGGAACCACTTTTGTATTTATTGGGGCTGATCGAAGTCTCATCTACCTTTTGGGCGACAGCCGCTGTCAGATAAATTACGTTAAACAAGCAAAAGCAATATGTAAGCAGAAACGTTTTTCTAAAAATTGTCATTTTCATGATCGTTAGGATTTCAAAAATATAGAATTGCCTTCCTCCTATCTGAACGGGTAAATCGGTAAACTATTGGCTGTATTTTTATTTCTTTCCACTGGAAACCTTTTTCTTAAACTCTGAAGGGCTCAGTTCAAACTGTTTTTTGAAACAGACGCTAAAGTATTTGGCATTGTTAAACCCGGTTTGGTAAGCAACTTCAGCTATCGTCAAATCCGATTTTTCTAACAGATAAGCACTTCTTTTCAGTCGCATATTCAAAATAAATTCTTTGATAGACATTCCCACAATATCATGTATTTTTTGATAGAGAATGGTTCTGCCTACGTTCATATCAGCCACAAAATCTTCTACGGAATAACTTGCATTGTCAATATTTTCTTCAATGACCTGAATGGCCTTAATCAGCAGTTCCTCGTCCATGGAGGTAACGGTTACATTGGAGGGATCTACCTGAATGTGTTTGCTGTATTTTTCTTTTAGTTCCCGCTGATTTCTTAGAATGGTTTCCGTCTGTTGCAACAGGTAGTCAACATGAAACGGCTTATCAATAAAGACATTAGCGCCATATTCCAATGCTTTTATTTTATGCTGGTTGTCATCTCCCGTACCCGAAATCATAATAATAGGAATATGGCTAGTCTTAAAATTTTGTCTAAGGCTACGGCATACTTCCAAGCCATTGCGATTTGGCATGATCAAATCGGTAATAATAAGTTGCGGATAAATTTTTTCGGCTTTAATTAAACCTTCTTCGCCGTCACTTGCTGTATATACATTATATTTTTCGGCCAGACGCTGCTCCAGATAGACACGCAGCTGTTGGTCATCTTCAATGAGCAGGATATTATCTGTCTTTTTTATAGGGATCGATCTTGTTTCTGGGGCTGCAGTATCCTGCGTGATAATATCGTCGATTTCAGAAACGGTATAATCATAAACGTTAGGCTGCATATCGCCTGCCCCGGCCTGTTTCCTTAACGGTAGTGAAATGGTAAATGAAATTTTATCGGTCTTATTGACCATCCATATTTTACCCTCCAGCACATCTACCAGTTCTTTCACAATGGCAAGTCCAAGTCCTGAACTTTCTTCAAAAGTTGGCCGATGAGAAGATAAGCGGTTGAAAGAAGTGTAAAGCGTCGCAATCTGTTCTTCAGAAAAACAATCACCGGTATTTATAACTTCAATGGAGATGTATTCGACTTCCTTCGGATCTAACGAAGGAAACCGTTCTTTTTCTTCTGCTGTTGCACTATAGATACGTACGCCCACATACCCATTATCTGGAGTATATTTTAGGGCATTGGAGAACAGATTAGTCAATATTTTTTCGATAACATCGTAATCAAAGGCAACATATAAATTGTCCTTGTACGCGGAAATATTGGTTTCAACACCTTTTTTATTGGCATAGAGCTCAAATAAGCTAAATAGATCCCTTACAAAATTGATAAAATCACCAACCTGCGGATTGAGCGTAATTTTTTGGCTTTCTATTTCGCGAAAGCGCAGTAATTGGCTAATCATCCGCTGTATTCTGGATACATTTTTCTCTATTAAATCCATGTAGACCAAAGCGGTATCATTGGCCACAATAGTGTCTTTGAGTTGTTTAAGCGGCTGTAAAACCAAGGTTAGCGGTGTTTTTAAATCGTGTGAGATATTGGTAAAGAAGTCGGTACGCGCCTGGTTCAGCTCTTGCATATTCTGTTCTTTTAAACGCTCGAGTGCTAATCGCTCTTTAAACACTCTTTTATTGCTGTAATATCTCATAATGAAAAAGAGCAGAGCAGAAACAAGTGCTGCATAGAAGCAATAAGCCCACCACGACAAGAAAAATGGTGGATCGACATGAATATATAATCGTGAAATTTGATCGCCCCATAGCCCATCATTGTTGGAAGCCTTGATTTCAAAGGTATAATCTCCGCCTGGAAGATTGAGAAACTGTACAGATTTCTGATTGGCATGACTGATTTGCCAGTCTTCACCAAGCCCCAACATCCGGTAAGCGAACTGGTTTTTCTCTGCGGATAGATAACTATTTGCCGAAAACTTAATTTCTACATTAGACTGGCTACTGGAGAGTCTTATCTTGTCTTCTTTTCGATTGGAAAGACTACCAATGTCTTTCGTTAAAACTGATGAGCCATCCGCTGGTTTCACGAGTTTATTGTTAACCAGAAATCCTGTAAAAAACACTTTCGGTTTTTGAAGATTTTTATTGAGGTACGCCGGATCGAAAAATAGAAATCCATTGGTACCACCAAACAGCATTTCACCCCTGGAAGTTTTGTAAGCGGCATGAATATAAAATGAACCAATGTTATTTTCCTGATAAAATCTCGCTTTCTCAAATTTACTGGACTTCCAGTTGAAACAAAAAAGACCATCACTGGTACTTAACCAGATATTTTTCGTGGCAACATCTTCTAATATGCCAAATACCATTTTCGCCGGAAATCCGTTATTTACACTATAGTTGACATATGTCCCATCTCTTCTGAGTACATTTACGCCTTTACCCAATGTTCCCAACCACACTTCGCCATTTGAAGTCGCTGTATAACTACACAGGTAATTTGCTGAATAGGAAGCATCTTTGAGCACGTAGTGCTTCAATACCTTTAAGGTATGGGGATTTACAACAAAAAATCCTTGATGGCTAATTAAACAGAGCTGATCTTGGTTATTCACATATAATGCTTCGACTTCGAGTTCCATTTTTTTGCCCTGCGCATTAAGGACGCTCACCATCTCTATAGAACCCAGAGGCTTCCTTCGATATAAAAATGATTTATCGGGATCTGTCATCCACCAGGTGCCTTCCTTATCGTTTACAAAATCATAAACGGTGAGTGGTTGCTGGCTTTCCGGAGAGCGGAAATTGAAACTGCTGAAATGCTGATTGTCTACATCATAACTGCCAATACCGCCGTTATAGGCTGAAATCAACAGTTTTTTGCTCATTCGGTCAAATTTCAGGCGTTTAATCATATGGGGACTTGACGAACTACCCTGCGATTTTTCTAGGGGGGTAAACTGATCCTTTTTTCTATTCCAGTAATTCAGGCTTCCCCCCTCGGTACCGATCCATATATTTCCCAGATGATCTTCCTGAAAACTACTGACTATGGGGTGATTGAGTCCCCCTGGGCTGGGCTTGAAGTAACGCACTCGGGAATCGTAAAGCGAGCAATAAGCTATTTTACCACCGTAAGTACCTATCCAGGCCCCTTGGTCCGGGTCTGGATAAATCGTCCATATCGAGTTATTAGGTAATGAATAGGCATCGTTCAGGTTCATCCGTAAGGCACTGCTACTTTCAGTCGCGGGATCATAAAAAAATAATCCGGCCTGTGTAGCCACCCAGATTATGCCGGTTTGGTCCAGATAAAGTTTTTTGGTTAAAACAGATGAATTTCCCGCTACGCTTACCGGGATCTTCTGTTTTAAGGTACCTGTCAAATCCGTTACATGGATTCCCCCTCGTTGTGTTAAAAAGTAATATAAGCCCCCATACGCAACCGCATCGTTCACATGATTTGTCGTACTACCAAAATCCGCAAACTGGATTAAGCGTTTTTTCGTCATTTCAACTTGATACACAACAGCGCCTTGGCTTAGAAACACGTGATCTTTAGCACTCAATATATTTTGGAAAGACTTGTTTTTGGGCAATAAAAAGCTTTCTGTCAGTTTATTTTGCGGATTATAGCGTAGTATGCTATTGTCTGACAGCATGTAAACCTGACCATCGCTATGTACACAAAGCGAACGGATCATTCCGGGAACCACGACATGAAAAGAAAACCGTTCGTAATCGAATTTTAATAAGCCTTGCCCAGAAGCTAGAAACAGATTTCCCTTTTTATCCCGAATTAAAGAACCATAACCCCATTTTTGTGCTGGTTTGATCGCAGAGACGATATCATTTAACTGATAAAAACTGTTGCCATCGTACATGAAGAGCGCATCGGGTCCCGTGTACCAAATACGTCCTAAACTATCTTTTGCGATGCTCTGTATACCGCCATAATAGGAAGTTTCGGGCATCAAATGAAATCTATACCTCGAAAGATCGATACCGAGAGCACATTGCCCCCAAAAAATGACGAAACAAATTATCAGACTGTATTTATTCATTTACCGATGCTATTAAAGCTGTTTAAATTTCAATCCAAGATTTACGCGTGCCAGTTCCAATCAAAATACCTGAAGCTAATTGTTGATCAGTGGTTCTATAAACTTCGATTATCATACTATTAGGCAAAGAGCTTCGTCGAAATTCTGGCCTTAGCTCTTTTTCAGCTGTTCAGCTCCATGCGAAGCCAACAGTACCAATTTACTTAAAAACAGGCGTTGGGGACAAACTTATCTTCTTTTGCTGATTATTTTTGAGTTCGAAGATTACAAGTTCATTTTTTCCGGGTATTAAATCCGCCGAAGGAATTAATATCGACTGCTGTTTTTCTTCCTCCCAGTAAGATCCCAAATATTTTTGATTTAACCAGACCTCGCCCATTCCCCATCCTGTCATATTAAGATACTTGTTTCCGGACAGATTGTGTTCGAACTGACCTTTGTAAAAACCGGGGCTGTCATTAGCTGGTCTTTGTTCAAAAACCAAATCCCTCAGTGGATAATTACGAACCGTCAAGGGGATCATTTTCCAGTCTTGAAGGTCGTTTTCATCTAAAGTAATGGTGCCAAATAGCCCTTTTGAATTATCTGTAATTTCTGGACCGTAAGTGATCCGACCAATATTCTCGACATAAAGTTGAAGCAAGTGTTTGCCTGGATTTGCTTTGATGGCTAGTTTTTTACTCTTATTTGTCAGGCTACCCTGTATCTTACCGTCGACATAGACCACGGCATAATCGCGTACGTTTTCCAATTCCAGCTCTTCGCTTTCGGCATCAGTGTTTATCTCGATCTGATAAAGTACATAGCCCGATTCGATGTCCAAATCGTTAAAAGATAATGCCCTTTCTGCCTCGACAGTCTTATTATAGACCTGGTTTACGGATGCTTTCTCTTCTAACATAATTTCCTGTGCTATGAGGATCTGACCCCAAAGAAAAGTCATCATAGACAATATCATTGTTCTTATCATCGTTTAATCCTTTTTATTTCTCTAAAAATGACTGAATAAAGGTCTCTTCTAAGGCCACTTGCGGCGAGAATTTCTCACTTTTTACATAATTATCGATACTGTACAACAATTGTTGGGTAGCGGGACGGTTATCCATATCATTTTTGGTATCCAATGCCAATACTAGCAGTTTCCCGCCGTTCATTTTGGCTTCGAAACCAATGCCCAATTTCTGGTTGTTGTCGTAACTGTCGATGACCTGTATAAAGGGACGCAGTTGTTGTGGTGCATGTTGCATTTCGATTACTTTTGCATGGTTTAGGATATCCCACCATTGCCAATCGGTATGGTATGAAGTAAGAAAATCCTTAAACATGGCCTGTTTATGATGGACCAGGTTGCCGATGGTCATCGGTGCCCATGCAAACATAATGGGATTCCAAAAATGATTGTGAAACAGTGATTTTCGACCTTTTACCTGGTCTGGCGAAGGATAAAGAACCACGGTTTTGCCCTGGGCCAACTGCCTTTTTGCAACATCATCGTAGACATCGGTGTACAACACATTTGCTGTAGATTGCATCAGATGTTGATGTTTTGGATATACCCAAATGTCCCAGCTATTCTTAATGCTATCGTTCACGGCAAGATGAACCGTAACTTTTTGGGTGCCGATGTTTTTCAGGGAAATCTCAAATTCACCTACCGGCGATACATTTTCGTTGGCAATGGTTTGCTTTTTCAGTGTTCCCTTTTTCAATACGTTACCAGCGGTATCAGTTAACCACCATTTAATTTTCGCATTTTCAAGTGCAGAATTGCTAAAGTTATATACCTCGGCTTTACCCTTAAATGTTTCTGTGTTGAAAAAACTGCTTTTGTTATAGCGTAGTAGAGCGACTGTTGGCGCGCAAAACTCCCTGAATTTTTCTGCCGTAACCAATCCTTTCGAATCCCAAAAAGGATCGAATATCCCCACGGGTGCGTAACCTTGTCCCGGAAAGTCGTTCATCGACAAAAGCTGAAATCCGGCAGATTTACCCGATCGTAACAGGGCTTCAATCACGGCTTTGTACTCCAGCACGGTCAGCGCACCAGATGCTCTGAAGAAATCCTTTGCCTGGTCCAGCATGCCATTTTTTTGCAATAAATCGCTAAATACTTCAAAATTACGGGCCTCTACGGGGCTGTTGGCATATTTCTTTATTTCATCAAAATTTGGATAGATACAACGTTGTCCCGACTCATGTGAAATGACGGGCACATCTACATCAGACTCCGCATTCTTGTCCCAATCAGTACCCGGTTGACCTTCGTAAACCTTTACAGCCCCTTTGTTGGTTTGCTGGGACACGTAATATTGATCTGATTTAACTCTTGTCCGTGCAGTAGAACCGCTATAAAGATGACGAGGATCAGCTTTTCTGCCTTCGGCGGTAAGTTCCTCAATAAAGTCGAAGTTCCCTGTAATTTCATTGCCGTTGCAGTACAGAACAAACGAAGGATGGTTGCCATATTCTTTCAAAATAGCTTTAATTTCACGGCGGAAGAAGTTATATCTGGCCTCATCGGGTTCGGCGTCTTTGCCCCACATAGGCATTTCCACCTCAAAATATATCCCATGTTTGTCTGCCATGCGAAAGGCCGCCGCCGGGGGGCACCAAGAATGGAAACGTAAATGGTTCATGCCGTAGTCCTTCATCAGTATCATAATGCGTTCCCAAGAGGCATCATCGAGCGGAGCATGCCCTGTTTTTGGGAACACTGCATTTTCAACATTGCCTCTTAAATGGATCGGATGATTATTGAGCAGGACATGGTTTTTTCCTTGTTTTACTTCACGCATACCAAAGGTGGTCGCTTTTTCATGCTGGTAGCTATTTTTACCGTCGGAAGTATTCAGCTGGCAGTTAATCCGATAAATATTTGGGTTAAACTCATCCCACAGTTTAATCTGTTTACCTAAGGGAATTTTTGTCTCTATATACGTGACCGAATCGGTACTTAACAAAGCAATTTCATTTTTAAGACTGTAGTTTGTTCCGTCGATAGCAAAGGAAACCTTTCCCTTTACCTTTTTTTTTGTTACATTATTGATCCGTAATTTTACTTTTATGGACTGATCGGTGATATTTGGGTATACCTGAAGGTCTTCCACATAAACCGGATCTATGGCCAGCAGTTTCATTTCTCCCAAGATACCGTTCCAGTTAATCTGCGTAAATTCAGTATGTGCATGGTTCCATTTATGTGTATTGTACTGAAATCGGTTATCGATACAAATGGTAATACGATGCTTTTTTCCGGGTTTTAAGGAAGTACTCAGATCGTGATTGTGAGGCACACTCACATAATCTATGCTGCTAACTTCCTTGGTATCTACGAAAATTGAACTTAACCAGTGGGTGCGCTCAAAATATAGGAATATTTTTTTTCCCTTCCAGTCAGCAGGAATATCGATATCGCGTTGGTACCATGCCGGCCCCATGTATTCGTATTTTCGGGTCAGACGGTCAATATATTTATAAGGATTTTGATATCCTATCTGATAATCGTCGGTAATACCCGGAAGTTTAATTGTTCCTTGTAAACCGTGATTATAGCGGGGAGACAGGGAGCCCATTCGAAAATCCATCACGTCAGTTTGGAAGCCCCAAGTACCCGATAAATCGATGACATCTTGCGCCTTTAAAAAGGTTGCTTGCACTAGAAGCCCCAGTAGGCATATTATTTTAACGTATTTGTATATACTTATCTTGTATTCGTCCATTTTGTATTTCGATTATTTATGTACTTTCATTCTCTTCACAAACCTATTCTTTGCGCGCCAGGCCGAATAGCCTTTGTCAGTGTGAAATTGTCTTTAAGGGCTGTTTTCGAAGCGCTAAGATTGAAGTTCTATTTATTCTCATAATAATTCTTCATTAGAAACCAGGCTTTCTTTCGGTAGCCTTGGTCTGAGATCAATCCTTTGCGGTTCCAGCCATCTTGGTTGGTCGGATGAAAACGGAACGGCGAAAGGAAATCAAATAGCAGCCAAGGTGAAGTTCCGCGCAGGTTTGGAATATGCTTAAACATTTCGAGGTTGTTTTTGTACAAAGTCGCTTGGTAATCTTCACTCCAAGAACTGACGACATCCTTTTCGCCCGTTTTGCCATACAGCGCCTCGCCTCCAAATTCAGAAATAATTAAAGGCTGGCCTTTTGCCACATCCCATACTGCTTTATCAGGAGAAACTGGCCAGGAGTGGTACCAACCTAAATATTTGTTAACAGCTACGACGTCCAATTCTTTCGTAAAAGGATCATCCATAACAAAGGTTTCCTTCTCCTTATTGAAACGAACAAGATCAAAAGCAGCGGTTATAAGCCTGGTCGTGTCAATGGCTCTGCATGTAGCAATCAAATGCCTGATAAAAGCATTTCTAGGCTCGGATGGTTGGGTTTCATTGGCTACTCCCCAAAAAGCTAGTGCGCAACGATTTTTGTCTCGAGCAACCATTTCCCGCATCATTTTACCGGCTTTCTCTTTGGTCGATTCATTTTCAAAATCGATGCCTTGCCAAATGGGAATTTCTTCCCACAACAAGAAACCCATTTTTTCGGCCATTCTCACGATATATTCATTTTGTGGATAATGCGCCAAACGAATCATATTACAGCCCAAAGCTTTCGCTTCTGAAAGCAGCATCACTGCATCTGCCTGTGAAAAAGCACGACCTTTGCGCTGAGGTATTTCCTCATGAAATGAAATGGACTTGAGAAAAATAGCTTCGCCATTCAGGAAGATATCTTCCCCTTTTACCCAAATATTGCGAAAACCTATTTCCTCTTCTATTTGATCGTCGCGCGTTGAAATCTTCACGTTATACAGTTTGGGTGCAGTAGGCGACCAACGTTTGATTTTTCTCGATAGGAATGAAGTTTTTACTTCCCCCTGAGCATCTGTTTTAAGCGTTTGTTTTAGTTGTAGTTCCGGTATTTCGATAGTTACCGAGGAATTGGCCATCGTTTCCGAAAGTTTGACCTTCGCATTGATTTTATCGGCTTTGGTTTTGTCCAATTGCACAAAATAATCATCGATAAAAACTTTTGGCGTGCTTACCAAAAAGACATCTCGGGTAATACCGCCATAGTTCCACCAATCAAAGGCCATTGCCGGAATGGCATCAACCTGCCGGCTATTATTTACCTCAACTGCCAAAAAATTATCGTTTTCTTTAGCTGCATCTGTTATTTCAATCTGAAAGGGGGTAAAACCACCTTCATGTTGTGCAATCTCTTGTCCATTGAGATATATGCGACAACGGTAACTTACCGCAGCGAAATACAAGAACAAACTTTCGTTATTTTCTTTCACTACATCGAACTTACGGCCATACCAGATGGTACCTTCGTAATATTTAAGTTCAGGCATTTGACTGTTCCAATCTGAAGGTACATTTAAACGGAGACCATTCTCGAAAGCGTATTCATAAAAATCAGTCTTGCTTTCGGCTTTTTTATTCAGATAGATTTGGTTTTTTCTTCCCTGGTCGTATAAGTCTACAATAGCGTCCCACTTTCCATTTAAGGATTGAGCTCGCCTACCATACACATTGGCCATATTTTGCTGTGCAACAAGGTTGGAGGTTATCAGGCTAAAAAAAAGGGACAATATCAAAGATAGATTGATCAGCTTTATCATAATAGGTGTTAGTTGTTAATAAAATTTTCTATTTTACCTGCAATGCCGAAAGCTTTATCCAACCCTGAGCCGTCAAATCTCCATCAAGGGCAAGTTGAATAGCCGGCTTATTTTCCTTGGTCGTATCAACAATGGCGACTGCCCAGCTATAAATTCCTGCAGGTACATCTACTTTTGCATTTATTTTATAACTCGCAGCAGCACCTTTCAACCAAGCATACGGTTCACTCTGACGATCTACAAAAATCTTTTTAACATTCCCTTTGGCATCTAACAGTGCAAAAGCAACTTTATATTTGTAATTCCATTGTGGAATATTATTAGGTAAATAGCCCCAGCCCATATTCTGCCAACGATGGGAGATTTGCGCTATCTTTCCCGACTTGATATCTTGAGGGAGGTTGATTTGGTCTGGATATACACGGTACCCCCCTTCTGTAATAAACCGTTGAACCAAATCAAAGGATTTAAACCAGGATTCAGTTTCTCCCCCCGCTCTAAAGTCCATCATATTGACATGGGCTTCGGCCGACAGGTCGAACTCACCTTTCCTCACATCCTCGTCATGACCTTCTCTATATTTTCCACTGGGGTCTGTCCAATAACGGTGCTTACCTGGGGCAATAATCCAGCCTCCTTCCATAATGATAGGACGCTTAAAATTCCATTTCTTGGCAAAATCCTTTTCCCAATTCTGGTAATAGCCAGTCATGCCAAAAGCATCTTGGCGAAGGCTATACCCCTTATCAATAGCTTTATCCAATAAGCGTTCACTATTCGGGTTGACTGCGCCCCAACTTTCGGGATGACCGACCAGACGATGGTAGTTGATAACCAAAGGAACTTTTGTAAATGTGTTAGCATATAAGCTGGTCACCCAGTCCAGGGTTTCTTCCTTTATTTTTTCAGTACTTTCGGGCGTTGCCATTTTGGGGTCTTCATAGACAACATAATGTGCTTCGCCCCATTTCCCCAAGCCATAGGCATCAATAAAAGAGGTCTTTTCAGGATCATTAAATTCCTTGGCCAAAGCTGTGATAAATTTGGTATAGTATTTTCTAAATACCGCATCCTGAGGATAAGGTGTTTGCCTATCGGGATGATTTTCATTTTCCAAATAATATTTGGCTCCGAGGTCGAACACAAATTTGGGTGTATTTTGACCTTGGTCGCGACCATCTACCACAATACGGAGCGCTATGGGCAACCCTCTCGTTTGTGCGCCTTTAAGGAGCTTTCCTATTTTAGAGTTTGGATCATCCCAGGCATAAACACCGTCACTGGGATTCAGCGAAGACCAGCTCGTGCGTACATAACATGCCGAAGCATAATCAATGACCTTTACCTTTTTACCCAATGCTGGCACAAAATATTCGATATCCCAATACGTATCATCGGCATTACGGGGAGCATACATTACCCAACCATTTAAAGGATTGCGCAAGACTGAATGACCATCGTATTTTGGCTTTAATAAAATATACCCGGTGTTGCCCGAACCGCTTTTCCCTTTATTTTTTTGAGAAAAACCAAGCAATCCAGAAGTGCACAATAAAAGCGTTAAAAAAAAATTTATTATCCAATTTGAGAATAGCTGTTTGTTTATCATTTCGTTTTTGAACATATTTTCAAGTCTATTGGTTATTTTATTCCTGTTGTGCCAGCGACTTCTATAGTTTATCATTTAGTGTGCTGATTCAACAAAACTGATTTATTGGGATACGGTACAAAATTAGCCACGACAGGCTACCGCTATGGTATTGATTTGTTCAGAAATGGTTCGTTTTTGTACAAAAATTAGGATTTAATCCGCTATGAAGGACGATGTGAATAAAATCATTCACTTATGGAGACTAAGTGATAAAGAAATAGCTCTTCTTCTTGGATTTTATACCGTTTATAACTATTAGGGAGGTTTCTTATCAGATTTATAGCAGTCTATTTAATGTAAAAAGCCCGATTGTTCTCGGGCTTTTTAGGTTCATGTTCCATACGATTCTCTTCATTCGAAAGAAATGAAAAATTCTATCACATCTGGCGTATGCCAAATTTTCAGAAGTATTACTTCAACTTCTGTAAGCGTTCTTTCGCTGCAGGCACGATATCATCGTTTTTGTCATAATTGTCAATCACACTTTTCAAGGTACTCTTCGCCTGGAAAGCATTGCCTTTGCGCGCATAGGCATCAGCAAGTACCAGGAAGCTCTTGGCAACCCAGTATTCTTGCGCTTCCCTATTGTTAATCACATCAAAGGCTGTTTCCAGCGCCTTATCATATTCCTTGTTATCGTACTGCAAAAGCGCTACGCGATACCGTGCTTCTGCGCCGATAGCCGATTGACTCTTCAGCGCAGCCAGGTTGAATTCTTTCATGGCAGACGCTACATTTTTCTCTTTCAACAAAGCTTTTCCACTGTACAAATGCGCTTTCGCTATTTCCTCCTCGGTTGCCCCGTTGTAATTTTTGACCAGACTCACATACTTAGCCATTTGCTCCATATCGCCGAGTTCGAAGTAACACACCATCAGGTTCGTTACCGCATAGCCATAGTTCTTTTTATATTCTTCGTTGAGCTCCAATTTTTTGAGGTGCACAATGGCTTCATTGTATTCTTTAAGATCCAAATATAGCGCAGCAACCGTCAGCAAGGTATTCTCTGAATATTTACTCGTCCAGTCGTTCAGGATGATATTCAGATCATGCAGTGCTTCCTGTGGATGCCCGGTGCGGTACGAACTCACTCCACGGATATAACGGGCGAATTTTTCTTGTCTGGGTTTTGGAAATTTATCAAAATAGGCGTTGATCGCTTCTACAGCCGCCCCATATTCTCCCCTGGCGAATAGCGACTGCGCCGCCTGGAAAGCCATGTTATCTAGCTCTGCGGGACTCAGATTACTGACATTGGTACCGACAGCGTAACGAATATAGCTCGAAGCATCCCCTTGATCGAGGTAGATGTTTTCAATGAAACGCATCGCCTGCTCCGCCTCGGCAGTTCGGGTGTATTTCTCCACCACCTTCTGGAAAGTCGCTTTCGCCGCTTCGGGCTCATCATTGTTGTACTGCACGAGTCCTATGGTCATTAAGGCGCGGGGAATATAACTACTGCGAGGGTACTTTTCGACCATTGCCTGTAACCCTTCGATCGCACGGCTATAATCACCCATCGTGAAATAAGTATAGGGAATTTCAAAGGCCGCATCATCTGCATAGTTCGAAGATGGAAATTGTTTCAACACCGACCGCAGCGTACTGAGCTTGGTTTCATTGTCGCCTTGCAGACCAAATAAAACACCGCGCTGGAATAAGGCATAATCCTGATTGGGCGCTTTGCTGTTGATCAGCTGATCGTAGTATTTGTTGGCCCGGCTGTAGTCGCGCAGACACAGGTAGGAATCGCCCAGACGTGCAATGACATCATAGCGTATATTTTGATCCACCGCATTTCCTCCAGCAGTCAGAAAGCGTTCAAAATAATTGGCTGCCAACTCAAAACGGTTGTTTCGGTAGGCCGCATAGGCCAGCCCATAATTTGCATAATTAAACAGGTCGCTATTCCGAGCGACGGGCAGGCTTAGAAATTGGGAGAAGTTTTCTACGGCTTCACCAAATTTGCGCACTTCATACATGGCCTCTGCTTTCCAATAGGTCGCAAGAGCGGCCATTTCAGCATTGACCGGAAACTTTTCAGATCGCATAAACATGGATATGCTATTTTCGAAAGCACGCTCGTTATAAAACTCCAATCCGCGGTAGTAGGTGACCTTTTGATAGATCGCATTGACTTCCCGACCGCGCTCTTTTAACGATTCCAGCATACTAACACCGGCATGGAAGTTGGTCGTCCCACGTAGGATTTCAGCGGATAGTGTTTCGGCACTTTCCTTTCTTTTTGAACCCGGATCGACAGGTTTCACTTCCTGCTCGATATATTTCTCGAGGACTTTTTGCGCAGCCTGGGTGGAGTCCATTGCAAACAAGATTTTAGCATAGTTAAATAGCGCATCGGCCTTCACTTGCCGGTCCAAATCCAGCTTTGTAGCTTTGACAAAAGCATTTCGTGCAGCTTGCTTGTCGCCCGTCTCCAATGCGATATGACCTAAGGTCATGATCGCCCCCTGATAAAAGGCATCCGAAGGTTTTATGGCCTCCAACATACCGCTCGCCCTTTTGTATTCGCCGGCACCGTAAGCTAGGTAGCTGATGCGATAATTATCGACATTGCTTTGTGAAGCGTCTGGATGCCGTTGCATCAATTCGTGGTAATAGGCCTGTTTATATTTTTGCTGTGCTAAATAAGTGGCAGTGGCAATCTGGCGCAGTTCGGTCTCAATAGCATCACGGTTGATAAGCGTCATATCCGGGCTGCGGCGCACCTTAACGGCATCAGCCAGCATGGGCCGGTAATCACGTACGACATCAATGGAATCCATGGTTTGAACCTCACCGGCGCCACTTCGCACACTTTGCTGTTGTGGTTTCTCTTTCTTATCTTTCTGCTGTTTCCCCACTTCCTGCGCATAGCCTGTAAGCAGTAAAGCCGAAAGCGTTCCTGTAAAAAGGTATTTAAGATAGTTGTAGCTCATTCTTTCTTTCAATATCATTGTTCGTCCGTATTTCTGAGTTTTTCCAAACGTTCTTACGCCAAGGAGGCTGTAGTGCAATATTTATCTAAACAAATAGCCAAAACTAAAGAATTCTAGCCACATTCAGTAAATTATCAGCCTGAAAACAGCCGCATTAGCTAATTTTTACCTTACCGTTGTTTGATTTTTACGATTTAGAATAACATAAGCTATTCCCAATGCGTCCTCGGCAACCGAGTTGATTACAATAATGAAGCCACTTTCTATAAATCCAAGAGATAATCGCATGGGCGACCTCAACGGCCAATAATGCCCGCATCTTGGCCTAGATGTACATTTTTTCTACTTCTAAAAAATAGTTCTTTGATCGGAATAAAGTTCTGAGGCAGGGAAAAAATCAGTAAAAAAGCGAGTGTTTAATAGGGCCATTTCAATAGGTGCTTATTTTTCCAATAGGATAAATAAAAAAACATATTCTTATTATTAATGACAATATAATATATTTAGGTATATAAATATAAACATATGTTTAAGCCATTTCTTATTCTCTTCCTAATTTTCATTTCCTGCCACGTGAAAGCTCAAAAAAGCAGTTCTTATTTTTATTTAAAGAATACCGCAGATAGTTTAATTTTTGAAAAGAAGACACCTGAAGCTTATTTGTTATATCGAAAAATGGTCAAGATTAGTGATATAGATCCGTTTATTGATATAGAATTGGTAAAATTAGCACTAAAAGTAAAAGACAGTAAAACAGCGGAAAAATATTTAAAGCAATCTATTTTAAACGGTGCTTCTTTAGGGATGTTAGAGGTTGACAGTAATGTAAATAGTTTTTTAAAACATCATACCAATTGGAGAAAAACCTACGATTCACTTCGTCAAAAACATCTAAGCAAAATAGCTCATTTGGAGGACCGCACAACTTTACTTAATATGTTGGAAAAGGATCAGGCATTGCGTTCCTTATTGGGAGTTATTGAATACAAAAAAGCTGATTCTCTTATTTTCGCTAGTGACACGGCTAATATGGCCGTGATAAAGGAGATTATAGCGAGAACAGAGTTTCCGAATCTTGAAACTGTTGGCATGGATGGCGTAAACGCTATCTTTATATTATTGTTACATACTTTAAATAATGGGATTGAGGATGCCAAAAATATTGAAATTTTGACACCATTGATGAAAAAAGCGGTTATAGATCTCAAGTATCCACCTTTCAACATGGCTTTAGTTATCGATAGACACCGGGCCATAATCCGTCAAAAACAGATTTATGGATCATACTGGGAAATGGGTAAACAAAACAAAAGAATTGTTACACCGATTGAGAACATTGATGAGGTAGATGTACGAAGAAAAGAAATTGGGCTACCACCGCTAAGTCTTTTAAGGAACCAAAGAGGGTATGAATTACCTGTGGATTATAAAAACTAAGTGATAATTTCAATTCAGCCAAAAAAAACATCACCTTGATTTAATCTGCCTTTTCATAAAAAAAATCGCAGGTATCATCTACAACAATGACAATACTATTTCCCCGTTTTTTTATGACTAATTCACACGAAGCAGTACCTCCAGAATAACGCAAAACCAATCGCGTATCAAATACGCCGTATGCTACATGGTATTCTCCATTGCCAAAAAAAGAACTTCGATATTTATTGTTATCCAACAAGGTTAGCTCATCATCTCTATCCGGCAGCTCTGCACCTGCAAAGCATTCGTGATATTTGAAGTCATATTTCCCTAATACCATCGAATGCGTAATCAATCTTGAATAAATAATAGCTGTAGCGATTAAAAACAAGATAAGTAAGAATGGCCAACTTCTAGTTTTCTTCATTCCTTTAAATAAAGATATTATTGTTCTTTGGATTTACGATTAAATTTAGAGTTAAAACTTAAAAGAACAAATTTACAATCATAAAAATCTGTGATCATACAAAAAGCCACATCGCAGGATGTGGCTTCTAAACTAAATTTATAAACATGTGATTCACTAGAGCTCGGCTTTTGCTATGACTGAGCTGGCCTCAAATTATGAGCTACTATTTATACGAATTGATCGATTTGGACACTTTCCAGTCATTTCCTTCACGGACAAAGGTTACTAGATCGGTCTTGGTGAAATTTTCAAATTTCAAGGTCATCCTGGCCACCATATAATCGGCTGATGTTTCAAGTATCTCCGTACTTACCCTACAGTTTAGTTTCTCACCTTTTTGTTTTTTCAATGATTTTACCACTTCACTACGGCTATTTGACTTCAACTTTGCTGTTTGAACCTTTTGATTAAAATCTTCAGCAAACAATTGTTCTACACCAGCCGATTCTCCTTCAGCCATGACAGCAACATAGTGCTCTAAAGCAAAGTCTGCGGTTGACAAGTTAACAGTTGTTTTTGCTGTTTTTGATCCTGGGCCCTCAGCTGCCATTGCACATGTTGAAATTGCGATTAAGGCTGCTGCTGCGATTGTTTTTACTAGCGTTTTCATAATATCTTTATTTTGTCTTGTAAGTTTTTCTGTTCTTATTTCTTAATTCAAAACTACGGTTCACTAGAGCTCTAACCGACAGATTTTAGACTAGTTCCCCACAAAACTCGGTGAATGACTGAGATCAAAAGGTGAACGTCAAAATACATTAAGAACATAAGATCCATTTTATTAACTCCGTGCCAAATACTATACCAGCTGTCCCTGTGCGTTCAATAACGCCCCCATGACCTATTAAAGCACATTTCGTATCTTTTTTCAAAAAAAGTAGATGTACGGATGCGAACAGTTTAAAACAATATCGTTCACATGCGTACACTATATTAAATGCTGGCAAAAAGATGAACTGAAGCCATAAGAGATAGATAAAAGCTACGAGCATCGATACAATAAAGCAAGGTCAAATGCTCTTAATTTTTGCCTTGTTGTCTATCGTTATTGCCTGTTTAGGGCTATTCGGTGTAATCACATTCGCTATTCAATTGCGGATAAAGGAAATTGGTATACGTAAAACATTAGGCGCAACATTAAGCAACCTCGTTTATCTACTATGCTCTGATATGGTTAAACTGGTCGGTATAGCACTGTTGATTGCACTGCCGCTCGGATGGTTATTGATGAATCAGTGGCTGCAAGAGTTCGCTTATCGCATTTCGGTCAGCTGGTGGATACTTGCTCTCGCAGGGATTATTGCACTGGTAATTGCTATTCTAACCCTATGTACCAGAGCAATAGCCGCTGCAAAAGCTAATCCGGTCGACAGCTTAAAAGCGGAGTAAAAATTTGAAAACAACCTCATTCTCAATCACGCCATTCTACTACCCGTACGGCTGTCGCGGGAGCATCAGCTAGACCCTCAGCATCCTTTTGCACTGTAGGCTGCACAAATAAAGCAATTTTACGTTTCTTTTGCCACAACTGGGTATCATATGTAGGTTCCCAGGCTCCTACAGACTGATCACAAAGATCAATAATATTATTAGCCTCTTGCTGCATCCCATTCAACCTCAGTATCGAAGGTCGGTAACCGCGCTCTTGATCCCGAAAGACCAGCGTCAACATTGTTTTATGACCTTTTCCGCGAACCAATAGCTGCGGCCTGGCAATTGGAATATCCTTTGTTCCACCACCACTCAGCGTAAAGGGTGTTTTTCTAAAATCAAAAGACCGGATCTTCCATTCACCCTCTTGTAAATAGATGACCTTGTATTGTGGGATCTCTGATCCTGCGTCACGCCAGTAACTGGCGATAAAAGGATTCCCTTTTTCATCCGCAGCGATAGAGGTTTGATTAATCAATTCGTGCTGTTGTGGGATACGGGCTGCGTATTCAACGGTAGATTCTTTCATAGGCAAATCGTACCGCATTCCATTACTCTTTTGCCAGGTTAATCCGCCATCGTTTGAACATGCATAAGCCATATCATGATTGCTTTCCACATTGGTACTTTCCCGCCACACCCAAGAAAGATGTATCGTCCCCCGACGATCCACATAACTTTGCCAATAGGCATTTCTCCGCCCCTCGCCATCAATCAGATTGCTATGCATCCGCTCCCACTTCTGTTGTTTACTGTCGTACCTATTAACCACAAGATTACCATGACCGGATCCGCCATCACGATATAAAAACAGCAACTCACCACTGGGCAACTTTAAGAATTCAGGATAGGTCACCTTTGATTCATTTTGTCCCAGCATGGCTTGCTCATAACCTAGCACAAGACTATTGGGGTGAAGGGTACGTGCATATCTCAACTTGCTGTCATGCTGATCCCAGCAAACGTGGAGATATCCTGCCTTATCCACCATAATACTGATCACATTATGGGCATCCTTCACATGCCCAGTATAACCCGAACGTCGCAACTTCCAGACCTTGCCAGAAAGTAACCGCTGACCTAGAACTACATATCCAGCTTCGTCATAATAAGCGATATATTGGTATTTACCATTGCTGGTTAATGAATTTTTACGAAATACGGTTGTGTTGACCGTGTTCTTTGCCCAACCATTTCCGACAAGCGTATTCTTAATTTTCTGCCCTTGTGCATTGTAAATAAACAAGAGGCACGCGCAAGCGAGCATCCCTACTCTTATTAGTTGATTTAGATATTGCTTCATTGAATTTTTTATACATTTGCTGATTCCGCCAAGTCCTTTTGAAAGGAGTCTTATCACCGGAATTTGGGGTTATTGAATGGCTTTGCTCTGATCTTTATGCCAGTCCTGTCCTGACCAGATACGCCGTGCACTCCAGTCGCTTGCTTCACTTGTCCAAAAAGAATCTCCGTCGGGTAATCCTAAAGGCAAAAAAATTACTGAACATAAATAGGGGCTCCCCTGATTATTGTACGGATCGCCCAAGCCCGGCTGATTACCATACATACCCAGTGTCAACCAGCCATTTTCATACGTATTAGGATTTTCAGTCGATTTTCTCAGTACCGCAGACAGTGCTGCCTTCACCTGTCCTTCGCTAAGCTCCACAGGGAGCCGTTTCTTGAAAGCCATATCGGCGAGATGATGGAAAGCTGCCGCACGATAGATTACAGACCTTCCCGTCGGTGGGAAGCTGCCATCGGCATTGATCATCCGCTCCTGAATTAGGGCATAGCGCGCATTGCGGAGCTTGATTTTTGCAAACATCCCATCATAGTTTTTAGTTTTCAGCTGTATGAAATCCATAATTCCGGCCAGGAAGGGATGGATAACATAACTATTATAGTAATCAAACGCATAATGCGGACCATCCATGTACATTCCATCGCCAACATACCACTGTTCCAATTGCTGCAGCGCATAATCAACGCGCATCACGTCCCAATCATCCGAATACTTCGCTAAAAAAACTTCATTCATCGCTGAAAAGAGCAACCAGTTTGAATAAGCCGGCCGAAATTGGCGGGTAATTTTTATGGATGCTACCAAATTCTTTTTTGTCTGTTTGTCGATATGATCCCACAGCCAAGGACTTCGCATAAATCCCAAAGCGATAAATGAGGCATCAACAAGTTGTTGACCACCGAGATCAAAACGCATAAAATCCCGCGCATTGCTGTCCAAAGCATTTTTAAGTGCTTGAACAGTCCATGCTCTATACTGATCGCGTAACTTTATCTCTTCAGCCGAACCGCCATCCAAAGAAAGCCAGGGCGCTATGCCTGACAATACCCTTCCCAAGACTTCAACATATTGTACTTTGATGCGCTGTTCCTTATTATCCACGTGTATAGAAGTCATTTGTGGCATAGTTAACCGTAGGCTATCATGGGCCAGACTGCGGAGGACAGGACGCAACATCTGATCCATTTCTTTAAGCCAAAAAGCTCTATCCGTCTCCTTTGCTGATACAGGTTTCTCCTTCAAGCCCTGTCCAAGGGCAGTATGGCCTGTCAGAAAAATGACCAAGAACAATAAAATCTTATTTTTCATTTTCAAATCCAATCTATTTTTGAGCTAAATAACGATACATTTCCGAGCCGGCTAATAAAAACGCACCTACACCAAAAGGAGCTGTAGAGTTGGTACCCACCACCTGTCCGGGGATAGCTTTTTCACCGATCGGTTGTACATACCCAACTCTGCCATCGGGTTGTAAAGCGATCTCACTAAGATATTTCCAGCCTTTAACCGCAGCATCTTTAAATTTAAAATCGCTTAGCAATCCATTATTTATTCCCCAGAGCAGTCCATAAGTAAAAAAAGCGGTTCCGCTTGTTTCCCTGCCGGGTGCATGTTCGGAATCTAACATGCTTCGAGTCCAGAATCCCTCCTGCTGTTGACAACTCATGATAGCGGCTGCCATTTCCTTAAAACGCTCCTGATAGTAGGTATAATGTTTATCCTCCTCAGGTAGATCTTGAAGAACCTTCGCAAATGCCGCGAAAACCCAGCCATCGCCCCGGGCCCAAAAATCCTTTTTGCCGTGTAAGCTCTGGTGTTTGGGGAAAACATATTTTGCATCACGGTAATACAATTTCGCTTCCTGATCAAACATGATACTATCGGCATATTGCAAATAAGTATACATCTTATCCAGATAAAGTGAATTCCCTGTCAATTTGTACATTTTAGTCATCACCGGCATCACCATATACAAACCATCGGCCCACCACCAATAGTCCTGTTTATTGGAGTGGATCTGATATTCCATGACTTCTTGAGCACGTGCAATCTTTTCAGGGCTTGGCGATAAATGATAGAGATCGATATAGGTTTGGAAACAGATTTGCCAATCACCAAAAAGAACGTGTTCGTCTGTTTCCCCATAGTTGTATTTCCACAGTTGCGTATCGGTAGACTTGGCTCCTTTCCAATCATTGTATATCGCCCAATCCGTAGAATATTTTAAGTCTCCTGCTGATTTTGAAATCTTATAGAATTCCATATTTCCGGTATGATAAGCTGCCTGATCCCAAAACGCCCAAACTTCGGGCTTATGATGAGACTGCCAGTATTGGTTTGCCTTACTTAGCTGAGCTAGTACGGTCTTTTTGTTCAATTGCTGTCCAAATGAAAAATGTCCTACAAACAATAGACATAAGATTAAATTGATCCGCATATATTTAGATGTATCGTATTTTTTGATAAACTAGCGCATAAGCTGCTTAAATTGGTTTGTACACTATTTTAATAGAGACACTTATTACTTTCATCCCGTCCTCTTTTTGCTTTATGAAGCAAAATCTTACTCGTAAAAACTGTTCGTCTTAAATAAACGTACAATATACACTTATTTTAAAAAACAATCGTATCTTTAACCATATAATCTTCAAATTGACTTTTTCTGATCACAAAAGTTGTTTTCAAGATAATAACCTATGATAAGGAAGAATCGATAAATTATCTGATATCGGAAATACCATACTAACATCGCTGCTAACATGCCTAGTTTGAACAGACTCCTACATTCACGTCAGGCCTTGATCCTGATATTCGTTCTCATCCTTGTTCACACAAGCACGCTGACCCACGCGCAATTCCCCAAGGAGATGAATAAAGATTTATCCAATAGTTCGGTGAAATCTATATTTCAGGATAGCCATGGCTTCATGTGGTTTGGTACCTACGACGGGCTAAACAGATTCGACGGTTATGATATAAAAACCTACAGAAATCAGCTAAATAACGAAAATAGCATTCCGCATAATTATATCTATTGTATAGCAGAAGACCATAATAAAAAATTATGGATAGGAACTGGTCAAGGAATTGGAGTCTACGACCGAAATTTTGATACTTTCACGCGTTTAAATTATATAGACCAAAAATCAAAACGGTCATATCATCTCAATGCCGATACGAAATCCATTCAAATCGATAGTGATAATAATATTTATATCGGCACAAACGGCTGGGGGCTATTTTACAAAAGTCATCAAGAAGCATATGCCATACAAATTGCTTTTAAAGATTATAAATCGAACCTATCCACCTTATACTACCACGTATCGGCCACGCATATTGACGCGACCGGCATGGTATGGGTTTTTATAGAGGGACGCGGTTTATACGCTTTCGACAAAAAAACTCAGCAGTTGAATCTTGTATCGAAGGCTATTACGAGTGCAACCTGTATGGCTAGCACAAACAGCGGTGAACTCTTTATTGGTAATTACGAGGGGCTATTTGTTTGGAAAATCAAAGACCATATGCTTTCGTCCTTGTATCCACAGGAGCTTAAATCGAGCCAGATCAACATGCTGACGCTGGAGGGGCAAAACAAACTTTGGTTAGCCACCCAAAACAATGGCATTTTTATACTTAACCTATCTCATGGAAAAGCAGCAAATAAAAATGTTCTACAGCCCGTACAATTTTCACTGAATAGCAAAACCATTTATACGGTTTACATAGACTCCCAGCGTAAAATATGGATTGGCACCGGAAAGGGCGGCATTGAGACCATTGATAACAATGGCTATAAATTTAATTATTTACAGCAGAAACATTATGCGGGATTTAACTTAGCGCACAAATTTGTACGTTCTTTCGTTGAGTATGATAACAAGATCTGGATTGGTACCGAAGGTGATGGCCTTTATGTATGGGATAACAAGACCAATCAGGTTCAATCTTTTCAAAAAGGGCCACAGCAATTGCCAGACAATACGATAAACCATCTTTTGACCGGAACTAACGGAGATCTATGGATCGCAACCGAAAGGGGCATTGCGCGTTATGCAAAAGGTTCGGGTTTAAAATATTATGTTTGCAGGACGCCAAATGGGGTCGTAAATAACAGTGTACAATTACTTTTTAAGGATCAGGATGAGAAGATCTGGGCAGCGACATTTTCTGAGGGAAGAGTGTATACATATAATCCGACAAGCGACCAATTTGAAGTCTTCAGCGAAGACATCTATGATATCAATTGCATGATTGACGATAAACAAGGTAATATCTGGATGGGGAATTACAATGAGATCATACAGCTAAACAAGAAGACACGAAAAAGCGCCAGGTATTTAATCGGAAAACCTGTTCGTGCCATTCGGCTCGGAAAAAATAACAGACTTTGGTTAGGAACAGAAGGTAAAGGGCTCTTGGCATTTGATAGCAAATCAAAAAAGATTGTCGAAAATTATTCCACAAATGAAGGTTTGAGTAACAATGCCGTACTTAATATTTTGGAAGATAAAACCGGGAAACTATGGTTAAGTACCTTTAATGGCCTCTCGAAGTTCGATCCTTCCACTAAAAAAATTGTACGATACGAAGAAACGGATGGGCTTCAAAGCAACGAGTTTTCTTATGGAGCAGCATTTAAGCTCAAAGATGGCCATCTTCTTTTCGGAGGAAACAACGGTTTTAACATCTTTGATGCAGATAGTATCAAACTGAAAATTTATGAACCTGCCTTAGCAATCACAAGTCTTAAAATTAACAATAAAAAGATTGCCGAACTGAGCGACCGGGTCGATATTGGAAAAGATAATACTATTCACAAATTGACCCTTCCCTACAATCAATCTACTTTTTCGCTGGAGTTTGCCGCCTTGGAGTTTGATTCGCCACAAAAGATAAAATATAGATACCGCTTGGAAGGTTTAGACAAGCAATGGAACGATGCCGGGTCTACCCGATCTATCAATTACAACGGCCTGCATGAAGGAAATTATACCCTGCTTATTCAATCGACCGACTCGGAAGGCAATTGGACAAATAAGCAGATTAAGCTCGAGATTCAAATTCTCCCGCCTTGGTATAGAAGCTGGTGGGCTTACCTGCTTTACACGCTGGCTATGATCTATACGGGGCTATGGTATCTGCGCTATCGGAGGAGGCAAATCGCTTTAAATTATGAAATACAGCTTTCAAAATTCACCATCCAAAAGGAAAGAGAACTCAATGAAAAGAGGCACGCATTTTTTACCAATATATCGCATGAATTTAGAACACCGCTGACCCTAATTATTAATCCGATTAAAGATCTGCTGAAGACCAATAAAGAGTCTGAAGACAGGGCTTCCCTTCAGGTAGTACATAGGAACGCCAAAAGGCTTTTGAGCTTGGTGGACCAACTGCTTGTATTTAGAAAAACAGAGGACGGTGCCGAACAGCTCAAAACCAGCATTTTCGACTGTCAAAGCTTTATGAAAGAAATATTTCTATATTTCGCTGCCCAGGCAAAATTACAAAAGATAAATTATCAGTTCCAGGAAAATTCCGATCCGGTGTTTGTCAATGCCGACAAAGAAAAAATTGAGATCATCTTATGCAATCTCATATCAAATGCCTTTAAATTTACGCCTTCCGATGGCGCTATTCATATTGCTCTATCGCAACAGGGTAGGGAATTAACCATTCAGATCAAGGATTCGGGAAAAGGTATCCCCGAACATCTTGGCGATAGAATATTCGACAAATATTTTTCGGATCCACTGACTGGCCCCAAAAAACAAACGGGATTCGGGATCGGCATGTATCTGGTCAAAACTTTTGTTGAAATGCACGCCGGAAAAATAAGTTATACGAGTTCAGCAACAGCGGGAACAACATTCGACCTCGTTTTGCCGATCGTGGCACAACAAATGCCGGCCGAAGAACCATTGGCAGATGTAGCGCACCGCAACGAGTCGGGGATTCAAATGCTATACGATGCACAAGTGGTGACAGAAACAGCTCCCACATTTCCAACGGCCATATCAAGCAAAAAATTCAGTATCTTATTGGTTGACGACGACGATGCGATCCGCAGCTACCTTACCGACATTTTTAAGGTAGAATACTCGGTCTATAATGCCCATAATGGTGTTCAGGCACTCGATATGATCAAGCAAAAACAACCTGATCTGGTCATAAGTGATATTATCATGGAAGAGATGGATGGATTGTCACTCTGCAAAGCCGTAAAATCTAATGCTACGCTCAACCATATTCAAATCATCCTGCTTACTTCAAGTACTTCCGACGGCACGAAGTTAGCCGGAATTCAATATGGTGCCGATGATTATATCCACAAGCCATTTGATTCGGAAATATTGTTGCTTCGGGTCAAGACATTACTGCAGAACAAAAAGAACCTTCAGGACTTTTTCCTTAACGCTATCACATTACAGTCGAATGAGCTAAAGATATCGATCACAGACAAGCTATTCATAGAACGGTGCATTGAGATTATTGAAGAGAACCTACTGGAAGAATTGACTGTAATAAGCCTTGCCGAAAAAACGGGGATGAGTCATTCGTCACTTTATAAAAAAATTAAAACAATTTCAGGCAAATCGATCAATGAATTTATCAGGTCGGTACGACTCAAAAAAGCAGCAGAAATGCTTATTTTGACAGATTCGAAAATTAATGAAGTAGCTAACTTAACAGGTTTTTACGATCAGCGCTACTTTAGACAACAATTCAACAAATTGTTTGGCGATACACCATCCGACTATGTCAAAAAGTACCGAAAAGCATTTCAGAATGAATTCCATGTAGACCGGCCTTAGTCTGAATTGTTAAAAAGTAAAATAAGTCCTGTACAACAATCACGAGCTCTTTCTGCTGTACAGGACGCTATAATTATTCGACTGGTTTTATAACGAAGGAGAATGAATAATCTTTGTACGGCAATGTATATTCGTGAAGCGGCCATGCTCCCCAGCTATTGATTCCGCCTACGCCCATTTGTCTGAGGTCAATATTAACTTGCGTTTGTTTCCTTTTGACAAGGTCAGCGGCATGGCGTTGTTGTCGCTTGGGACCGTCGTCCAAATCCTTATCAAAATAATGCAAGGCACTCATACTGAAAGTAGAATCTGCCGTAAAAAACAATCCCTCACCTTGCTTATTTCTTATTTCCATCCACCTGACATCGGTCTTATTACCTGTCTCCTGTGGCATTACATAAGGAAAATACTGTTGATCGACGGTCTGTTTATAAATTCCGACATGCGATGCAAAATTACGGTCGATGTAGTTCTCCTGTGGTCCCCTACCGTAGTAATTAATGGCCTCAAATCCAGCAGGCATGATCCATTGCATGCCGAAACGTGGCAGAACAGCAACCTTTTTTGTGGTGTCAGCTGTGAATGATTGAGAAACGCGCATTTCACCCCGTTGATTAATGCAGTATTTCATTGCTAACTGTCCATATACCTGAGGCATTTTGTAGGCCGCATAGACATAGACCAGGCTATCGATTAATTCGGATCTAATTTCAAGTAATTCAATAGAATCCGTAACCTGTTTCCAAGATTTCAGTTTTTCAGGTGTATTTGCACCGAAATCGTTATCATTCGGTGCACGCCAATAATTAGTCTTAAATAAAGCATGCTCATCCATTAAATCCCGTCCTTTGTAATGATATCTGGTCAGCCATCCTGATTTAAGGTCAAACTCCATCTGCAGCTGTTTTGCCGAGATAATCATATTTCCATCTTTTCGCTCAGTCTTAATTTTCCCCTGTGCCACAATGGTTGTCTTAGGTTGAAAAACACCACCTAAAGACAACTGTTCGGTTGCAATAATATGCCCCATAGGAAGTAAGGGTTCGGCTTTTTTCAATCGATAAGTCAGATTCAGAAATTTCTCCCCACGTGCATCTGTTTGATAAGGGATAAACAGCACACCAGATTGTTGCGGCAACACATTCAAGTGACTGATTAAACCAGATTGGGCTTTCTTTCCATCAACAATAAGCTCCCATTGAAGTTCAACATTGTCAAGTCCGGTAAAAAAACGTTCATTGTAAACCTGTATCTTTTTCTCCTTCATTAGGCTGCTATGGATATCTTGATATACTTTCTTCATTTCCCAGGCATGCGGATAGGGTGTCCTATTAGCATAAAAAATGCCTTTGGAAGCATAATTCCAGTCCGTTATGGCTTCCTTAGGCTCATAGTCTCCACCATAGGTATAAACCGTATCGCCTTTAGCGTTGATTTTAATAAAACATTGGTCCACAAAATCCCAAATATATCCGCCTTGGAATATTCCTTTATTTGCCCGAATGATGTCCCAATAATCCTTAAAGTTTCCTAATGAATTTCCCATGGCATGGGCATACTCACATTGAATAAAGGGCCTTTGGGGCTTAGGGTTGCGCGCTGCATAATTTTTCATCGCCGATGGGCTTGCATACATGGGAACAATCAGATCGGTATTCCAATCAAATCTTAATTCCCCATAATTATTCACAGCCCTTTCGTATTGTACAGGGCGACTTTTATCGAGCTCTTTCATCCGGAGGTAGGCCCGATAGAAATTGTAGCCATTTCCAGCTTCGTTGCCCATGCTCCAAATAATTACGCTGGGATGATTCCGGTCGCGCTGAATAAGACGTTCAACACGGGCAACATGTGCCTTTTCCCAGGTCGGCCTATTGGCCATCGTATAAGACAGATCATAGCCCATGCCATGAGATTCGATATTAGCCTCATCAATCACATACAATCCATATTGATCACAGAGTTGCAACCAATATTCGGCATTGGGATAGTGGCTGGTACGGACAGCATTGATATTGAACTTTTTCATGAGCTGTACATCACGCAACATATTTTCTTTGGAGATCACATGCCCTGTTACAGGATCTGTTTCGTGCCTGTTTATTCCCTTGATAAGTATAGGCTGTCCATTCACGTGCAACTGACCTTCTTTGATCTCAACCCGACGGAAGCCCACTTGCTGGGGAACGACCTCGCTGAGTTTACCCTCGTGGTCTATTAGCTTAACAGTCACCTGGTATAAATTTGGCATTTCGGCCGACCATAGTGCAGGACGCTCTATGGTCTGTGCAATATCCATCTCTTGTCCCGAGACTTTAACAGTTTTAACTGACACAAGACGACCATTTCTATGTAATGAAACCTCTGCTCTTAACTCATCTTGACTGCTCTGGTTAAAAATCAGCTTAGTATTTAGCTGTCCTTCATCAAAAGAATCGTTGAGGGTCGGTGCCAACTGAATATCACGTAGATATATCGGTTGCCGTGCCAGCAGATAACAGTCTCGTGTGATTCCACTGAGGCGCCACATGTCCTGATCCTCCAAATAATTTGCAACTCCCCAACGCATGACGCGCATTGTGATTAGATTTTTTCCTTTTCTCAAATATCTTGTTACATCAAACTCGGAAGGTAATTTGCTATCCTCCCCATACCCCACATATTGACCATTTACCCAAACAGATAGATTTGATTTGGCAGCCCCAATATGGAGGATAATAGGTTTGCCCTGCCAATCCTCAGGAATGACTACCTCTCGGCGGTACACAGCCGTGGGGTTGAAATCCATCGGCACAATTGGTGGATTTGGTTTTCCGATCAAATAAGTGAATTCAAAACCGGAGGTCGTATACATCGGGAAACCGTATCCATTGAGTTCCCAGTTTGCAGGCACCTGAAAATTAGCCCAAAGATGATCATCATAAGTCAACGATTCAAAATTGGCCGGTAATTTTGACGGACTATCTGCCCATTTAAATTTCCAGGGACCATTCAAACTTAAATAAGCGGAAGATTCACGCCAATCGCTATTGACGATCTGAGACGTATTCGGAAAGGTCACAAAATCGGTATGCATGGGCAGCCGGTTTTCTTCGGTTATCGTTTCATCCAACCAAGGGATTCCTTTTCGGACAAGAGTATCTAGCTGTTGCATTTTACGCGATCCATGTGTCAAGGTAACACTGGACTGCGCATGTCCAAAATTGAATATCAAACTATAGAGTAGAATAAGCACCAATTTATTCACAAACTGCATGTTTTATTATTTAGCGATTAAGAAATCAATTCAAAAAAGAGTGGTTTGTTTCACAGAATGTAGGTTAAATACGGCCATACGGCAGGCCTAGTGAAATACACTTAAATCCCATTGATCCTTCCAATTTATCTGTACTTTTTCATTCTGGAGATCTACCGGTAGCCAGATATATCTGCTATCCATAAGATCTTTGGGGTTCCAGCGGTCGGCCATAAAGATAAAGGCATCTGTTTTTCCTGCGACAGGAAGAATAAATGTGGATTGACCGCCATAAGTCAAAGCCGAATTTGGCCCTTGCATTGGATCCCCTAGGGATTTCCAGGGGCCAAAAAGACTCTTAGCGACATGGAGCTCTGCACGATTTGGAGCCCAGCCGGTGCATCCGCTGGTGATCAGATAATACTGATCTTTATGCTTGAATAAAGCTGGGGCTTCCCGATGATTCCGGAAGAGTAAGGAATCTTTTGCTGTCACATGCAGGTAATCATCGGTTAATTGAACCAGGCGTAAGGCATAGTTTTCGTCCGATGAATAGATTTGGTAAGCCCTGCCATCGATGTCTACAAATAAACCCATATCACGTGACATATTGTTATTTGGCCGGAAGCTGTGGACAAACTGAAACGGCCCAAGCGGAGAGTCACTGGTAGCAACGGCGGCCCTGGCTGCTGCATAGCCTTGCCCTTTCAACTCAAGATGGAACCACATCACATATTTCTTCAGCTGCTCATGATAGATAACCTTTGGCCGTTCCATAATACAGCCCCAGGCAATATCGCTTGTAGAATCTGCGCTAGGTGTGAGAGCCAATCCTTCAAACTTCCAGTTATACAAATCATTGGATGAGTACACATTGACGCCCTGGGATGTCGTTCCGCCACGTTTCTCACCATACCAATAATATTTTCCATTTTGATGAAGTACGCCGCCGCCATGGGCATTGATCACATCACCGGATTGGTCTTTCCATATTTCCCCTGGCGTAAAGCTATTCATTTCAGCACGTTCTACTTTTTGATAGACGCGGATATAATCAATTTCATATTTAGCGGGAAGTAATTTATCAGCTATCGTGCCACCGTTTATTCCACCGAGGGCCAAATTTAACAGGAGATAATGTGGTTGGGTAAATGGATTGAATCCTGTACCGTCCCGATTGACCAATTGATCCATAGGGACGTGAAGCATTTCCATATCATCCACATAAAGCGTAATGGAATCTTCATCCCAAACCATGCGCCAGATATGAAATTGATCTGCCCAAGCCTTTCCGCCAAGATCTTTGACTGCTTTTGTCTTACCGAACCAATGTGCTTTCCACCGTTGGTCAGTGCCAGTTGCGATATTGGCTAATATATTGCCGCGATAATATTCCATGATATCTATTTCACCATTGGATGGCCATTCCTTGCTCGTGCCTAAAGTCCAGAATGCGGGCCAAAGGCCCTCTCCAACAGGGATACGCGCGCGGATTTCAAAAATTCCGTATTTCCAGTGCTGCTTTCCTAAAGTATTTACCGAAGCCGAAGTATAGGTTATCTTTTTACGGCTGGCAATCCAATCAGAGCTGCCCTGAATAAAACCCGGATGATTACGTTGTTCTTTTTTTGCTTCAATAACCAACAGGCCATTACGACAGGAAGCGTTTTCCTTTTGATACCACTGCTCTTCCCGGTTGCGTTTGAAACCTTCTTCGTAACTCCATTTAGTCGTGTCGGGTGCACCATTATAATCAAATTCATCCGACCAGACCAATTTATACTGCGGTAGGATGGGCTGTTGACTATAGACGATAAAACAACTTGACAGCAAACTAAGACAGACAGATAAAAGTTTTTTCATGATTTAGTTTAAGTTTCTTTGAGTTAACTGCTCGTGATGATCAGTAAACAAAAATATCCCCCTTTTCCTACGTAGTCAAGGGGGATATTGAGTCAAAAAGAGGGATATATTCGTATTTGTGTAATAATGAGATGACACATATCCCTTTTTATATTTCTACAAGCCGGTTGGGGCAGTTCCACTGATCAGTGACCATCCTGGATTCTGATAAATAACGGAATTTTCTGCTGTTCCATCATCCGAAGCCAACTGGAAATGCTCGACGGCAATAGGTGCAAGATAATGCGCCATGGCAAATTTCACCCCAGTATAAGACAGGGCATTGCTTCGGACCTCCAATGGTCTGAGGTATTCACTCCGTGCAGGATCTGAAACGACAGATTTATCATTGGTAGCGCCATAAATCAGCTGTTCGGGTTTGTACCAATCTTTCATCGGCCCCCAGAGTTTAAAGCCTTCAAAATGGTCTGCTGTTGTAATCAGCTGGTCCATCGCACGCCAGCGCTTGAGATCCATCCAACGTAGACCTTCCGCCATGAGTTCGCTTCTGCGTTCGCGACGTATATTGTACAATGTAGGTGACACAAACTGTCCTGCAGAATACGCGCCCCAATCTTTCTTCTCTTTCTCCATTTGTGTTGCAGCAATGGTTGCATTGAAATCTTGGTCGACCTTAGCACGTGTACGCAATGAGCGCCAATAGGCCTGCGCCTTCGTATCTAAATTTTGATTCTTTTCGAAACAGGCCTCCATATAATTGAGGTAAGCTTCGGTAGCTCGGAAGGTAATACTACCCGTAAATCCCTGTCCGTTTAGCGTTTGTAAACCGTCGTATGAAATACCTTTACGTATAGTATACCCCGTTGTATAACGTCTTTCCCAATCGGTATCGTAAACAGTCGGTGTGGGTTCAATAAGGGTATAGTGCGTACCTTGTCCAATATTGACCAATACATTCTTTTGGCCGGGCTCTTTTAAAAACAATTGTAAACGACCATCGCGATTTTTCCGAACATCTGCGATGTAATCATCGCCCGCATAACCACTGCCGGAAGCGTAAATAGGCAGTCCATTGGACATCAGGAAGCTTTCAACAAGGCCGCGTGTCAAACCAACCGCATAATTGCCACGCTGTGCATATACCGGTACATTGTGTGTCACCAAACTCTGGTTGTATTGTCGCCACAAAAGTACTTCGCCATAGCTGGACATATCCACGGCACCAAACATACTGAAGTAAGGATTCTCATTGTTGGCAGATTCTATTATTCCGGTGTTGCTCACCAGCGGCACATTGTCAGCAACCGCAGCTGCCGATTCCATGGCCTGCGTTAAAAAGTAGTCGATCTCTCCGGCAATACTTCCCGTCGGAAATGCATAATTGCTATTGTATGATTTTGCCGCACCAGGCCATCCTGGTCCTTTAGGGACGAATGCGGTTCCGCTAAAGTATTTGAGCCAGGTACCTTCGTACAAAGCTACTCGGGACTTGAACAGCTGGGCTACATTTTTTGAGATCCGCTGTTTCTTGCCATCGGGAGAACTTTGGTTCAGCAAGGTAATGGCCGAATCCAAGTCTGAAAGTATAAAACGCGCGACTTCATTTCTTGGTGAACGCTTGCTCGCTTCCACTAAAATACTCTTATCCTTATCCGACATCACATTGCGAATAATCGGAAAATCGCCCAAGGCCTGCAATTTCCCAAAGTAAACATAAGCCCGTAAAAAATAGGCTTCACCGATATAATGTGCTATGTTACTGGAATTTCCGAGAATACGATTTTCCTTCCATTTGGGAACCACCGTATTGATAAAATAATTCATCTGATAAATACTTGAAAAATCCCAGTCACCGCCGTTCGATCCAACGCGCCATTGGCCTGGAATAAACTTATTATCGAGTGTTGGAGTAGCCATATTGTCTGTATTTCCGTCGATGCCGAACGTGCCAAAGGACCAGTTGCCATGCGAAGGAAACAGTCCAGCATATTGATTTACGGTATAAGCAGCAAGTTGTGATTCCTCATCCAGATACGCTTCAGGTATGATGGACGAAGGGGGTGCAATATCCAAATATTTATTGCAGGAAGCTAGGCCTACCAAAGCGACAAGGCCCAATTGCATCAATCTAAAAATAGTACTATTGAATTTCATAATGAATCGACTTAAAATGTAACACTTAAACCTGCAGACCATACTTTTGTCAATGGATAAACCGTTCCGTTGCTTCCGCCATCAATAGTTTCGGGATCAAACATTCCCGCTACACTTGAGCCGGTCCAGATATTTTCTCCGGAAACGTATACGCGTAGACGCTCCACACCAAAACGTTTGGTTGTTTCTTTCGGTAAGGTATAGCCTAGCTGAATATTTTTTATGCGGATATAGGCTGCATTTTGCAAAAAGCGCGTCTGCGTCTGTTGATTTTTGGAGGTTCCAAAAACAGGACGTGCGTAATACGCATCAAGATTTTCGCCCAATGGATTGTCTGCGGTACGGAAATAATCAAGATGATCGACCAAGCCCGTTGACCACCATTTTGAAGTTGCTCCCCAAAAATAATAGCCACCTTGCCAATAGTCGCGTTTCATGACACCTTGCATGAAAACACTAAAATCAAAATTTTTGTAATCCGCATTCAGATTCAATCCAAAGGAGTAACGCGGCGTGCTGTTTCCAATCACACGACGATCACCAGGATCGGCCTCTGTATTGCTTCCACCATCTATTTTTCCGTCGCCATTCAAATCCGCATACATGATATCGCCTGCCCCCCATTGTGTTCCTAATGCATTTTGTCCACCATTGGGCAAGCTCGCCAGATGTTGACTCATCTGTTCCTCTGTCTTTGCGATACCAAGGGTTTGATATCCCCATATTTCACCTAACTTTTGGCCTTCCCGATAGTTTGATAATGACCCTATTGCGTTTGGATAGCGTGTTACTGTTGTGGTATAATCCGACAGGAGAAACTTTGCTCCATATGCGAAACCACTGGCTGTACGGTCATTCCAGCCCAGTGTAGCTTCAAACCCTCTTGTTTTTAAGTCGGTATTATTTGTTTGAGGAACCTGGGTTCCTAATGTATTAGGCAACTGTGGAGCTGGGCCGACCATATTAAATGTTTTCCGTTCGAAGACCTCAAAAGACCCAGAAAGACGGCTATTTAAAAAAGCAAAATCGACGCCTAAGTTTTTGGTATTGATGGATTCCCAGGTCAATAAGGCACTTACCAAGCCTGGAGCCGAAGCAGAATTTGGTCGAGCATTATTAATTAGCCAAGCGCCATTGGCTGTACCCGTTGGTTGCGTGACATAAGTCGGATACCAGACATCGGTATTTTGATTACCCAGTTCTCCGTAGGAAGCTCTTAATTTCAGCATATTAATAAATGGTGCCGACTCTGCAATAAAGTTTTCTTTGGCGATGTTCCATCCTGCAGAAACTGAAGGAAACCAGCCCCAGCGGCTATCGCTGCGGAAGCGTGATGAACCGTCATAACGCAAATTAGCTTCCAATAGGTATTTTTCTGCATAATTGTAATTCAATCGGCCGAAGAAACCCGCTGTTGCCCATTTTTGATATTCGCCAGATACAGAAGGCACTACTGCTTTTCCATTGATGTCTGTGCCGGAGGTCAGATTCAATACCGGTTGATCCGGGATAATGATTCCGTCGCGTTGCACACCGAGATTGCGATAGGCCGTGTGTTCAATCTGACCACCGACCATAACTTTAACATGATGGTCGCCCCAGCTCTTATCGTAATCAGAAAAGATATTAATGTTATAGTAGTTTTCCTTTAAACCAAATTCGTACACATTGGATGAGTTTTTATACAGATACGGATCACCATTCACGTCATGGTTGTAAAGACGCTGCGAGTCCCAATGACGAAATTGAGTTGTGGTTCTATAGTTAAAATTACCAGTTGTACGCCATCCTTTAATAGGTTCGAGGATGAGTTGTAACTGTTGGTAAATGTAATCCTTACTTGATTTATCCTGTCCGCCTTCTTTCATGGCAAGTGCAGGTGAGGGAGAACTGAACAAGTATCCATTTGGATCATACAGAGGCAGCGTTGGCCAGCCCTGTCTGCCTAAATCATCATAAAAACTATTGGTCAATGCAGCCGGACGGTCGTAGTCTTCACGCACCAATCGCGCGTTGTAATTTACCTGAAAGATGTCAGATACTTTAGAATTGATTTTAGCAGCAACAGCGTAACGGTCGTAATGATCCGTATTGAAGGCCATCAACCCTTGTTGTTTCATAATATTACCTGAAAGGTAATAAGTTGTTTTTTCGGTTCCACCATTGAGGCTTAGGTTGTGCTCCTGAGCAAAAGCCTGATCCCGATACATGACATCGAACCAATCGTTGTTGTCGTTACCATAGGCATATCCTTCAGCCCAATACAATTTATTGTTTGGATCGACTATCGTCGAATTTTTCAGGCTTCCGTTTTGATAATCCAGGATGCGCTGCAGATGCTCCGCGGAGAAATGTGGTGAACCACCTGCGTTGACTTCGGCCTGATTAAAGTATTGCGCAAATGTATAAGAATCCATCATCTTCGGCATTAATGTTGGGGCATTCATACGAAAGCTATTATTATAATTTACCGATGTACGTCCAGCCTTTCCAGATTTTGTAGTAACTAAAATAACCCCAAAGGCAGCTCTAGAGCCGTAAATTGAAGCCGCTCCAGCATCTTTTAATACAGATACGCTTTCAATATCCTGTGGATTTAGTGCCGCCAAAGACCCTTCAGAACCATCGATTAAAATCAGTGGTGCCGAAGAAGAGGTTCCGATGGTGCCAGTCCCCCGGATATTAATGGATGGATTGGTTTCCATCGTTCCCGAGTTTTGGGAAATATTTAGTCCTGGTGCCAGTCCTTGCAGTGCCTGGATCGCATTTCTTACCGGCCTATTTTCTAGTTGCTTGGCATCCACCACCGCAACCGAACCGGTCAGGTTTGTTTTTTTCTGCGAACCGAAACCGACCACCACCACTTCATCCAAAACATCTCCTTCGGAAGCATCAAGTTGCACGTTAAGCTCGTAGTTCCCTTGGCTGATCTGTTTGAGCTGACTGAATTCAAAGCGCTGTTTCGCATAACCTAGAAAGGTAAATTCTAATGCCGTGACTGTGGCAGCACTGATAGTATATTTTCCCTGTGTATCTGTTTGTGCTTGCACTGTGGAACCGATATTTTTGACGGTCACTCCGGCCAGTGGCCTATTATTTTCGGTAACCTGGCCCCGTACAGTTATTGACTGCGCATAAGTCTGCTGTAAGCTTAAAAGTAAAAAGCAGATACAACAAAGCCAGCACGGTGTGAATACTATTTTTCTTTTCATAAGTAAAACTGTTTAGTAATTAAAATATTTTGATGAAGCGTAGTACGGCAATATGAGGTAGCATTATTGCGTTTCATTGGGAATTCAAGGATCAAACAATCCACTTTTGATTGGTAAATTCATCATAATTAAACTTGGTTATTTAGCTGTTTTTGAGTTTTAGCCAGCTTACTTTTCCTACACCTATTTTTTATATGATTTGGAGCGGGTATTCAGCTAATCAGGCAAACACTCTTGGTTATTTAATATTGCCAACACCATAAAATGTCGTATTGACACTTGCAATATTATCAAAAACGTTACATCGGAAGGGGGGTAAAATCTTCTTATTTTAAGGGGCAAATTCGTCAAATCAGGCTTTTTGCCCTCAAAAAAAGCCGCATCTCCCGACGCGGCTAAACAACCTATATATTTATTTATAGTGAATGACTAAAATGAAAATTGAACTTCAAAATGCATAAAGAACATAAGATCAATTTTGTTAGCTCCGTGCCAAATACCATACCATAGGGTCCTCTAGTTCATTTATACCTTCTGAAGCGCATTATTGCCTAATTTAGGATCTGCTTCAAAAAATGAAATGTACGTATGCGAACAGTTATTATTCGAATTGTTCACATACGAACAGCACATTAGAAATGAAATAGAAGATTAGTACGCCCAGAGGCGCTCCCTGATGCGAAGCTGTACCGAAAATGCCCCAAACGAAAGCCGAGCGATTCCGCATTACAAACTCATTCCCAAGGTAAACGCAACGCCTTTAGATTCCAGATCTACATTTCCGTAACCTATCCCTGTCAAAGGCATTTTAACAAAAGGTTTTACGCCAATATTAATTTTATCGTTAATTTTCTTCTCAATGGAGATCGAGAAATCGGCAACACCAAAGATATGCTGGTTCTCTCCATTCACTTCATAGACGGCACTTTTCTGAGATCCGCCATAGCTACCTCCACCTTCGTAGTCGAAGGTATATTTTTCCTTTAGCATAAAATAGCTCGAAAGTCCTGCACTGACATTGAACTTCACTTTTTTACCTTTCAAAACCGTATAACTCGCTGTGAGTGGTACATCAAGAACATCACATACAGCGCTCACATTACTCGGCAATTGCGTCATTTCCGGTGGATTTGATGGCGCATAAAATTTATACGCTGACGTATAATTCTTTTTAGCGTAGGTAGCACCCACAGACACACGCAGTGCTTTTGTGAGGGGATAGGAATAGGCCAAACCGATATTTTCACTAAGGGAGGATTTACCTGCCCCCCGCACGCTTGTCAGATCTGGCCCGGCCAAGAAACTAACAACCGACCGCTCTCTTTCCTGCGCATTGGATCCCACACTTTCTTTAGGCTGATAAATGGCTGCCAGACGCTCCCCTGTCCCTTCAACCGGTTCTTCTCTTAAGTTGAAATGAGGCAATCTTTGATTGTTATATTCCATGCTTGGAATTGTGAATACAGTATTTAGTTTTCTTTCTTGCCCGATTATCGGATTTGCATCGGCTATCTTCTCCAAACGGATATCTTGCAGTACGATGGTTTCATTTGAAATCTGGAACACATTATTCGCACGTTTGTTCGGCTGAAATGCAATCCAATCTTGATCCCGTTTGGTTTCGTCTGGCGAATACTCCTTAGGTTGAACAGTATTGTTCTCCGGAACCTCCTTTTCAGGCGAAATACCGGCTGTATTTATTTCACCTGGTAAATTATTGGTTTTAAATAACGCGCTATTCCAAACAAAAAAGATCGTTAAAACTGCTGCAAGTGTAGCTGCCAAGCTCGTTAAGACGACGATCTTTCGTCTCTTTACACGCCTTTCATTGTCCAATCGCGATTCTATATCTTGCCAATGTGATTCATCAAAGTCAAAGTTAGCATCACTTAAGCCCGACTTAAATAGCTCATCAATCTTATTCTTATCCTTTTCCATCATCTTTTCTCCTCCGTTTTACCAAATTTTACCCCTTGAACTTCCACCATTTCCGCCAGTCTACCACGTGCTTTATGCAGATTAGATTTTGATGTTCCAATGGCAATTCCCAGCATGCCACTAATTTCTTCGTGTCCATAACCATCGATCGCATAGAGATTGAACACTGTCCTGTAGGCAGGTGGAAGCTGCTGTACCATCGCCAATAAATCTTCATAGTTTAACTTTTGACTGATGCTATCATCCTCAATAATGGTATGCTCATACATGGATACATCTACCAAGATGCCCTGTTTAATCTTTGCCCGATAAAAATCAATTGCAGTATTTGTCATGATTTTTTTGATCCATATGGAAAAAGGCTTCTGAAAATCATATTTGTTGATGTTTTTAAAAACCTTGAAAAAGCCTTCATTTAAAATACTGATAGCATCTTCCCTGTTATTAGCGTAGCGCAGACATATCCCTAAAGACATAGCGTAGTAGATGGTGTAAAGATCTTTCTGGGCCCTGCGGTCCTCATCAATACATCCTTTAATAATATGGATAGATTTTTCGTCAACTTCTGTTATCGCCACTCGATATTGCTTCTTTCTTTTGATAAATATAGTATTAAGTCTTATACGAAAGGATAATCGAAAAGGTTGCCTCCAAAAAATATTTTTTTTCGACTCAATTTCCAAGCAACCTTTTCGCTGACCTGATCGTAATATCAAGACATTATTTTAAAACATACCATTATGAAATCAAACCAAAAACAAGTCAAATTAACTTTTATAGGTGGTCTATTGACCTTAACATTGTTTTCTGCATGTTCAAAAAGCGATGGTGAACCTGGCAATGTCGAAAATAAAAACAAGGGCGTGCAAATGTCTGCCAATACCCAATTTGGTAATATTCTGATCGATGCCGACGGTAAAACACTCTATTTCTTTTCGAATGATACAAAAGGAGCTTCGACCTGCAGCGGTAATTGTTTGGCCACTTGGCCGGTTTATTACAGCAGTGAAACAAGCACAGACCTAAAAATTGACAAAAGCCTGATCGGTGAAATAACACGTGAAGATGGCTCGAAACAAAACACATTTAAGGGCTGGCCGCTTTACTATTATGCAGGCGATAGTCAATCCGGTCAGGTGAAAGGAGATGCTGTCAATAAAATATGGTACGTGGCCAAACCTGATTATTTACTCATGGTTGCGAATGCGCAACTTATCGGACACGATACTAAAAACTATTTAGGCGACTATACCGAAGGAACCGGAAAAACAATTTACCTGACCGATGATAAGGGCAGAACGTTGTATGCCTTTAAACCCGACAAATTCAACAAAAACAATTATACTGCTGCAGATTTCAGTAATGATGCGATCTGGCCTATCTTTCAAAAAGAGACTGGAGCTCTGCCTTCGCTTGTTCGTACGGCTGACATCGCTGTCATTACCGTCTATGGAAAGAAACAATTAACGTTCAAAGGATGGCCCTTATATTACTTCGGCCAGGATACACAGCGTGGAGATAATAAAGGGATAAGTTTCCCACGCGTTGGCGTTTGGCCAATCGTAAACGACAACTCTGCCGTTGCCCCTGCTAACTAAGCCAAAAATAACTATTCAAACTTATGGCACAAAATCTAAAAACCGTAAATCCTTGCCTCAGAGCACATCATTACCTAGTCATTTTTTTCTTTACCTTAACAGTTCTCTCCTTCTCCGCCTGTACCAAAAAGCAGGCGCAAGAACTTACGAACAATCCGGATAACGGCACTGAAACTGTGACGGTACTAAATGTGTCTTACACGAATTTTTCTAAAGCACTCTTTGAAACGAAATGTAGTTCGTGCCACGCGACAGGACGTTCGGCAAGTGGACGATGGACGTTCAGTGGTTATATCTCCGTCAAAGACAATATTGCAAAGATTAATAATGCGGTACTGGTGACCAAATCCATGCCACTAGGCAGCTCACTCTCCGCAAAAGAAATAGAACTGCTGGATGCATGGATCAAAAGGAATTCACCTGAAAACTAATGTTAGGCATATGAAAAAAATCAACATGTACATAGCGGTCTTCATGATGCTCATCGCTATGACGACCTTTGCGCAGCAAAAGGCTTCTTTTGTTTCAAAAGAGACCAGCATCACCTTTTTTAGTAATGCGCCATTGGAAGACATCGAAGCCAAAAGTACCTTAGGCGCTTCGGCGATGAACCTTCAAACCGGAGATATCATCTTTCGGGTAAAAAATACATCTTTTCAATTTGACAAAAAGCTCATGCAGGAGCATTTCAATGAAAATTACATGGAAAGTGATCAATACCCCCTATCAGAATTTAAAGGCAAAGTCGACAACGCGGACAAATTAACAAAGGATGGCAGCTATACGCTGAACGTAAGAGGTACACTTCTAATCCATGGGGTTACTAAACCTTACAGTACAAAGGCAACATTTACTGTTACAGATGGCACGATAAAGGCGGTAGCAAATTTTCAGGTCAAACTTGCAGATCATAAAATTTCTATTCCTTCCATCGTTGGAAAAAAAATTGCTGAAGTAGTCAAAATCACCGTTGATGCGACCTACAAACCATAATACGAATTCATTACAAATGAGAAAAATACTACTTATACTCCTTTGCTTTCCTTTCGCAAAGTCATTTGCGCAGGAAGATCTCGATAAATTAATCCATATCGATGCACCCAAAAATGAAAAAGTCACGGCGACCTTTAAATCCGGCAATTTGATCAATCTCAAGACCACAGAAACAATTCATCGTAATGAAATGGACTTTAGAGTAGATCACCGCTTTGGCGATATCGCGGGCAGCGCGGGTGGAGGTAAAAATTTCTTTGGCCTCGATAATTCGACCGACATCCGAATAGGTTTTGATTATGGTTTATTCGATAACCTGAACATTGGAATCGCCCGCGCGAAGGGCGCAACGGCTGCTCGGCAGCTATTTGAGGGTAATGTGAAATACCGATTTATCGAACAAACGGTCGACAATAGCATACCTGTTTCCGTAGCTTTTTTTGGAAGCACTACCCTATCCGCGATGGAAGCTAGTACGGATAAGTCTTCAGCAGCAAGCTTTGAGAACTTCAATGACCGATTGAGTTATGTAACGCAGCTCATCATCGCCCGAAAATTCAGCTCAAATCTTTCGCTCGTTGTAGTTCCTTCTTATCTTCACCGAAATTATACGGCTTTTAATGATCAAAATGATGTATTCGCTATCGGTATCGGTGGGCGGGCTAAGGTTAGTAATCGAATTGCGCTAGTCGCAGACTATACATTGCCTTTCCGAAAAGCATCGAACAAGAAGTACCGTGAAGAAGTGGGTGGTCAACGTTACTATAATGCTTTGGGTGTCGGTCTAGAAATGGATACCGGAGGCCATATCTTCCACCTCAATTTTACCAATGCGACCGCAATACAAGAATCTCAGTTTATCAGCGAAACAAATAGCTCATGGGGCAAAGGGCAATTTCGCTGGGGATTTAGTATTGCGCGACGATTCAATTTTAACAAAAAATAAAAGGTATTGCGCTGTTGATGATTTGTAACGAAAACAATCCGTACAAGGCAATAGGAATTCAACAAGCATAAAAGTTCATTGAGGAAATTGTTATCAAATTAAAAAAGCGGATAACAGCATTGTTATCCGCTTTTTATCACACAATACTAAACCTACAAATCGTTCAACCACTTATTTACCTCATCCTGTGTTTTACCGGTCTTCTTTTGAAGCTTACCTACCAATTCGTCTTCTTTGCCCTCAGCATACAATAGATCATCGTCGGTAAGGTCTGCATATTGTTGTTTTACCTTGCCTTTGATTTCGTTCCAACGGCCTTTCCATGTTAATTCGCTCATAATTACTTTCGTTTTATTGTTTGTTAATAGAACAGTATCGCTCCGCAAATCGTTTAGAAAATAATGTTATAAAATGTTAAACTCACAACATTCACCTGGCAAACAGGCGCTTTCTATTTTTCGCAAGACTATTTCCGATTACAATTGGCCGTCCATGCCTTGCCGTCTTTTGTATAACCAATTGTCAATTTACCGGCATCAATACGGATAAATCCCGTACCTGCTGAGCCGATATTAACTAAGACGTTATCCTTTTTTTCAAAATCTACTCCATTGAGATTAGGAATGCCATTTCCAAAAGCAAAATTATAGGTATCGCCAACTTTTGTTACAGTAACCGTTCCTTCTCCCGAGGCAACATCGTTATCATTGTTGTTCATGTCATCAAAGCCAATAGTGCCTTCATATTTTCCAACAAAAAGATCGTTATCAGCCGGATCATCATCTTTGCTACATGATGTAAAGCCTACTAATACTGTTAAAATAAGCATACCTAGTCCCAGTGTTTGAATTAATTTTTTCATACGTCGATGTGTTATTGTGAATAATTTATGTATTACAGCAGGGTAAAATTCAAACTTTGTGCCAGTCCAAATACAAGATTCGAAACATACGTATCAAAACGCCCAAGAAGAGGTATAAATACAGTCTAAGGGTATTAATACAATCCGACCAAGACGAAACGCCCAATTGAGAGTCTATAACCGTACATCGAAGATCATTCAGAAAACAAATCTCATCCACTAAGAAAAGAGGCAAAATATTTTTTAAAAAACTTGGAGCGAAAGCGCATTATCGCTAAATTCATTTATTCCAAGCCTACACTATGGAAATCAATTATGCGTCTATTGTCCGAAGATTTGAGGAATACTTTGACGTATGGAGTTCCAAAGTATACCAATATGCGCTCAACAAAACCAAATCTTCTTATCTAGCCGAAGAAACTGTGCAGCGTGTATTTATCAAACTCTGGAAAAATATGCGTGACAAAAATATTGATTCCAGCATAGAATCCCAGATATTCTGTATCACCCGAACAGTAGTGATTGATTTGGTCAAAGCAGAGTATAATCGAAAGAAACTTTTGGATCACGATCAGACAGTTGTCTTGCGGCATAGTCCTCATGATGATTTTTATGCCAAACAACTTTCATCCACACTCCATGAAATTGTCGATAAATTACCAAAGAAACGCAGCTGTCCTTTACCTGTTTCAATATATGCTTCTAAACTTTTCACAAATTGTCGCCATCCATCTGTACAAATATCATAGCATTCGATTTCAGGGGATAAGCCAATATGTTCAAGTTGCAACACAATCCCTTTTTCTTTTTCTGTGATGTCCCAAACGATCGTTGTGCCAATCCATTCTTTTTGATTATTCAATCCGGGAAGGGCTATCAATGAATCTTCGACATGCCAAACAACTTTTGCATTTTCACGTAAGTCTTCCACTTGCATTACTTTGTAAATAAGATCTCCAAAGCGAATTGTAAATCTATCGTCCTTCTTATTGGAAGAGCCCTCAAACATGATTGTCCACCAAAATGGTATTTCATCGGTTAGTGCTTTAAAGACCCGATCCTTTGTTACACCCAACTGGATAGTTTGACTATAATTTTCCATTGCCAATTTTTATTTTTTGAATATTAAATACGGCCTCGATTTTCCGTTATTATTAACGAATTTATAGATAGATTTTCCAATCGACCTTAGCATAAGACAAGTTTTTCTTTAGTTTTAGGGTAGTACATGACGCTTTCATAAAATTTATAGCGGATAATAGCTATATTACTTTTATACTCCAAACAACACGTTACTAATCAAATATAAAACCATCTATGAAGACTATGCTTCGAAAATTAGGAATATTAGGATTTCTGATCGTACTAAATCTCTCCACATAAAAGCCACGTCTCACGACGTGGCCTTAAACTAAACATATGAAACAATTGTATTTTCTGTATAGCGCTGATCATAGCGCAAAATATACTCTTTCGGTGTGCAGCCGATAATCTGTTTAAATACGCGGTTAAAATTTGTAATGCTATTGAAGCCGCAGTTGTAAGCAATAAATGAGATATTTTCCAAATGTAAATGATCTTTTCCCAATTGACTACAAACTTCATTAATTCGTATCCGGTTTAGATAACCAACTAAGGTGATTCCACAGTGTTTTTTGAAATAACGGCAGAATGCCTGTGGCGACAAATGTGCTCTTTCTGCTACATTTTCTAAAGTAAGCCCATGTTTAAAATGTGTATTGATATAATGACAAACCTTCTCTATGCGGTTATTTTTTCCAGTGGAACCGACTACAGTCTCCATCGGTTCGGGACAGAGCGCATCTGTTCTCTTTGAAATTTGGGCTAGTGTCCGGAGCAAATAGAAGAAATGCATCATTTTATCGATCTTTTCCGATTGTTTTAATAACAGCATACGCTTAGATACCATGTCGAAATCCACCTCCGGAATCTTAAATCCCCTGGAATCCTGACTTAAAAATTGCTCCAAGGATTCAAATTCACCCAACATAAAAAGTTGTTTCAACCTCCCTTCCGGATCAAAAAAGATCGAAATGGATCTAGCGGCATCACCAGCCTTATCCTCGGATACAGATTTAAATACATGTGCTTGGTGAGCAGCGATGAAAAATATATCGTTTTCCTTAAAGGGATGGAGGGTTTCATCCACAAGCAACACACCTTTTCCTTTCGTAATCCACATTAACTGGGCTTCTTGATGACGATGCAAATGTGGATAGAACGATTCCGAGATATCCTCCTGGACAGTGATGCTTTGTCCTTTAATTACAGGAATATTAAATTGTAACGTTTTCATAGCATGTTAGTATTAGGTTACTCAACATTGGTTTTACTAAATATAGACAACAAGCGTAACATATTGAGAAATGTCAATCGCACATCTAATAAAATGTCAAAATTTGCTCATAATTGGTTAATTTTCGCACTGTGGGCATCTAAGTTTAATATAGATCTGGGTTTAATAAAGTGTGGGGAACTTACTATGCTCCCCTAATCTTTATTGTGTAATACGCGTTACCGTTGGCAGTTTTACCTGAACCTCATAAGTACCTTCCATCAATAGCTGGAATCCAAAAACAGGGTTGACATTATTAGCACTTAAGCCGTCGATTTGGGCATACTTCATGGGGATGCGATAGTAATTGAGAAAACCCCAATCGGTTCCATCTTTTCCAATTAATTTAGCAAGCGGAAAAGGTGCAACCTCAAAATCACAGATCAACGAATTATCTGTCACTTGGACTGGATTAAACTTCACATGAGATTCAAACATCGGTCGATCCCCCCGTTTGATAACTTCTCCATTTTTAGGATTGAATGCATTTCCATTTTTATCGACGATCTTTAGGATAACACGGGCGCCATCGTTTGAAATTTTTGTACAAGTCACCTTTGGGGCTGTAATTCCGGTAAAAACTTCTGCAGCGCTCGATCCACTTGCCGCTTGATAGGTTACTTTAAACATATCATCAATCGTAGGTTCTACAATCTCGATAGTTGCCAATTTAGGGAATACACGCTCTCCTCTAGGGTTGGTCATTTTGACATCAAAATTAAAACGCCCTAAAGGTAGATTGGCAGAAGCTCGATTAAAAACCAGCTGTCCACTGACTGTATTAAATTCCATCGGGGCTTTCTTTACTGTTTCTCTCTTTTTATTGAGTAGTTCGACCGTGGTATCTGTCTCGGCATTGAACACTAAACCAGGCTTAAAGGTTAGAATGTCAAATTCTTTAAAAAAGACATCCGGTGCGGGCTGACCTGTTGCTTCATCGTTTAAGTTTAACAATTCGAATGTATAGGGGGGCGTAGAACCATCTGTATTAATACGGTCAGACATCGTTAGGGACATTCCACGTTTGCAAAAGATGGTATTATCTTTATATCGTATACCTTCGCTCAAAAAGCCGTTTTCAATTTTCTTGCAGCCAGAAGTCAGCGCAAAAGCAAATAGCAAGCTATATAAAATTTTTAAATTCGTTTTCATATCAGTTTCTAATCAGCCATTTTTCCGGCGTTAAAAAATAAACGATGTGTGTTTTGCAATACATGCAATACACCTGTCGTCGTCCTAATTCCCGAGGTTTGACAATCATAGGATTTATCAAGTTGATCTTTTGGAATCGCATTATAATCGGGTTCCTCAGCATCAAGAGTACCGATCACCTTTGTGAAATTGAGATAATCTACATAATCCAGATAATCGCTGTAGTCACGTGTTCTGCGCAATTTGATATTGAACCTGACATTGGGAATTGCACCAAGCTTGCTTACAAAATATTTGTTGTCAGGGCTGAGATTTACTCGTGTGATCTTTCCATCGAATAGGTAGATCATCATCGAATCACGTAATTCTTTGACTGGGATGTTATTGATCCCGAACTGAATATTTTCGTTTCCCACCTCAATGATCCTTTGTTGTTTTTTGGCGGCTACATAATCCCGTACGCCATAATCGCTCGTTGCAAAGAACGTGACATCTGAATTCACAATATCTTTAATACCGGCACGGTCTATAATCTTAACCAACGAATCAAAGCTACCATGCTGCTTCAAAAAATCATAAGTTGTCTGGTTCACGTTGGCATCGCTCTTTCCACCATCGACTTTATAATTATCCTTCTTACATGCGAAAAGAAAAATTAATATTGACGCAAACAATCCTGTTATCTTTTTCATAATTCTTTTTTTAGTGCTTAAACCTTTCCTCTCCAGTATGAGGTCTGTGTCAACTTGTTATTATTTTTGAATAGGGCTGGATTAATTGGCCAATAGAATCCTTCCTGACGGAAGCGGGACTCCGAGAGCCATGGAACAAAATTGCTGTATTGCCTTGTTCGCAATAGATCATAAAAAATATGCCCTTCGAGATAAAGTTCTTTTCCTCTTTCAATAATATATTCGTACATGACATCGTCTTTACTCAATGTATTATCCACGAATGAAGATTCATCGGCGCCATTCCTTTTTCTAAATTCATTGATGATGTCTATTGCTTTGGAAACTTGATTTCTATAAAGTGCAATTTCGGCTTTCAACAAGCGCATATCCGCTAACCTAAAGACAATCAGATTATTGCTAACATAAGCATCTTGCTTTTGTGAGGGATTACGGTAGACAACACTTTGATATTTTACGCAAGTAGGTTTATCACTGTTTAGATCGGTAAAATTACGTCTACAACGAATATCACTATCGTCGAAGACCTGTGAAGGCATCGCCTTCCACTCCCACTGCTGCAAACTTGTATTCCAATACCAGTCCCAAACCTGGTCTATTTTATAAAAATGATTTGTCAGATAATCTGCATTGACATAACACCTTGAATTTGTTCCAGAAGTTGCCAGCTGCGCAGTTCTCAAAAACATATTGGCAATATGTTGATTGGTTCCTTCGCGTGTATTTTCACTCATTGCAATTTCAAAAATACCTTCACTCGAAAGTCCTTCGAAAGTCTTATAATAATTAGATGTGTCGGTCAATGAATACATACCATTATTTAAGATTTCATCGATGGCTTTATCTGCTTTGTCTACCGTCTCGAGATCAGGCTGGTTTGAATTGACATCACTCATTGTTGCCTTCCAAAGGTAGAAATGAGCTAACAATGCATTCACCGCGCCTTTATTGGCTGTGACTTTGGCGTTCCCAACAAGTGAATATTGCCAAGGCAACAATTCATGTGCCTGCAGTGCATCCTTCTCGATCTGCGCCATAACCTCTTTTTTGGTACTTCGTGCTAATTCTGGAGCAGAAATAGGGTCGTCGTATTCTTCCGTTACCACGGGCACGTCTCCCCACACGCGTAGCATCATAAAATAAGTGAACGCCCGTAAAAAATAAGCCTCTCCAAGCATCTCATTTTTGAATTTCGTTGGATTGGTCACATCGGTCAGTAAATCGTCCGCCACCTTGGGAACTCGATTAATAATGATATTGCTCATCGTAATCGCTTTATAGTACTTGGTCCAATCTCCAAAATTCTCTACATTGTATTGAAATGTAAAATCTCCATTTTGGATCCCTTCGAGTCCATCACCATTATATTGGATTGTAAAATAATTCTTGGCAATTGCATCGCCATACATAAAGTATCGTGGACTCGGATTCCAGTTACCCGAATTCATCACATCCCGTACCAAAGCATAGTTACCTGCCATAGCACTCCGTAAATCCCCTGAGCTTTTCCAATATGCGCCCGCGAAAGTCGAATTGACGGGTTCTTCCACCAAAAACTTTTTACATGACCCTAGCAAGAAAACCAGCATCAATAGCACCGCTAGTCTATAGTTTAAAAAAAATCTTTTCATCGTCTTAAAAAGTTAGTTCAAATCCTAATGTATATTTTCTTGGAATCGGATAACCACCACCGTTATACTCTCCATATGGGTTTACAGCCTCGGCATCAGGTAATTTTTTTGATTTTTGCCAACGGGCTACATTGTCAACTATACCAAAGAATCTCACTTTGGAAATACTCCATTTCTTGCTGATCCGTTCAGGGAGGTTGTAAGAAAAAATCAGGTTCTTAAATCGCATATAGGAACCATTTTCTAAAAAGAAAGTCTGCGCAGAGGTGTAATAGTAACGATAGGTGCCAATATCATATTTTGCGTATTCGGCCTTGTCGCCGGGCTGTTTCCAGATATTGAGTTTGTCCAGATCCCGTATCGAATAGTAAGCAAAATTTGAAGTCGCATCGCCCGAAGTGGAGTTACTGAATTGATCTGATTCAAAAAGATTCAGTACATCCCTTCCAAAACCGTAGGTAAAAAACAAGGTAAGCGAAAAGTCTTTATAACTAAGGACGTTATTCCAGCCTCCAGTCCACTTAAAATTAGGATCTCCAATCGCCCTTTTATCTGGATTAATACCACTATTAAATACGTCTACAAAATAATCGCCATCTATATCTTCAAAATAAAAATCTCCGGGATTGAATGTCCCATTGGAATTTCGATAGCGTTCGCCTGTATATGGATTGACCGGAATATCGTCCAGGGTCGAGAAAACCCCCAGAGTTTTATAGAGATAAAATGCATTGATCGGGCTGCCCACCGAGAGGATATGAGATTTATCAAATCGATCGCCATCCATGACCATATCGCGGCCGCCATTTGGCAGATTCATGATCCGATTCTTGACATAGGAAATATTTAAATTGGACCGCCAGCTCAATGTGGAGCTACGTGGGAACACATCAGCAGACAATTGAATATCGACACCTGAATTGCGGATTCCTACCGAATTTGTTTTGGCGTAATCGTATCCGGACGTGACGGGAAGCATGACGTCAAATAGCCCATCATAGTTTTCCTTATTAAATACATCTACCATAGCTGTAAAACGTCCCTTGTACAATTCCATATCGACACCTAAATTCCATTGCCTATTGCGCTCCCAGCTGAGATTTTTTTGGGCAACGCCATTATTAAAGTTTGGTGTAATAGCCACTTGGCCATTATAGGAAGTTGCTCCGGAATTACCCTGATACCCCCCATTATTGACATTATAGAGATTATACTGCAAATAGTTACTTTTAGGGAGAGATCCGGTCAATCCATAACTTCCTCTAATTTTAAGTAAGGTGAATATAGGATTGTTTTTCAGAAAATCTTCTTCAGTTAAAATCCAGCCGACAGATGCGGACGGAAAATATCCCCATTTGTTGTTTTCTCCAAATCGGGACGATCCATCCGCACGGACAGCCCCTGAAAACAGGTATTTACTATCAAAATCATAGGAAAAGCGACCGAGATAGGACAGCTGTGACCACTTTTGCAAATCGGAGTTGGCACCGATGTTATTTTGCAGAAATCCAGTAACCACTTGGATCTGATCCGATACCCCCTGACTACCCCATGCGGATACATTTTGCATTTTATTTTTTTCCGCTTCCTGGCCCAGTAGTACATTTAAAGAGTGTTTTCCAAACTGTTTGATATAAGTTAAAAAGTTCGATATCCTGACTTGGCTATTCTCATAAGAATAAGCTGACGAATAATTACCGGCACCGCTCATCAAAGCTGATGGCCTATTATAAGCCCTATTGGCCATATCTTTGATATAGGCGGATTGGGAAGTAAAAGTTAATCCTGGTGCAATATTGAAAATCAGATTTAGATTGGTATTCAGATTAGAAGATTCATTGTTATCAAGACTACTATTATAGGTACCCAAAAGGTAAGTTTTTTTTGCATCTGAAAGATTAAAAAGTGATGATGGCATACTACCGGCACTCAAGGCAATTGGGCTCACGTCACTCCCGCTTCCTCGCGCTCGCTTATTATACGAATAGGCCACAATGGGATTGATCGTTAAACGTTCATTGATTGCCTTACTGGACAAATTGAGCCTTCCAGTATAGCGTTTAAATCCGGTTGCTTTAATGATTCCCGCCTCATCGTAATAGTTCCCACTAAAACGATATGAACTAATCGCTGACCCGCCGCTAACAGAAAGATCTGCACTCTTAATCTTTCCTTTTTGGTAGAATAGATCCTGCCAATCTGTATTCCCATTGAATGCAGGGTTCAACGAATCGGTAAGCATAAAGGGCAGATTTCTGAAATCGTTGGAAGAAAGCTGATTCTTTAGTATCCTCATCTTCTGCTCACGCTCGGTTCTTCCGAGTGTCACTTCACGGAGTTCGGGCCGTTGCGTTAGACCACCATATCCGGTTAACATAAAACGCGGATCTCCGTTACGCCCTTTTTTCGTCGTGATCATGATCACCCCATTTGCTGCCCTAGAACCATAAATTGCGGCGGCAGAAGCATCTCGGAGCACATCCACAGATTCGATATCATTCGGATTCAGACCTGCTAGATAATTTGTTCCTGTTCCTGTATTCGGGCCTACAAATTGTTCCGTTGGCTGCGGAACTCCGTCAATAACATAGAGTGGATTACTAATGACATTGTAATAATCGTCATTGGAGTAATTCAGGCTAACGGCCGATGTACCACGAACAGCCAATGTCGGCGAAGCACCTGGAGCGCCAGAAAAATTCTGAACGTTGACGCCGGCCAATCTTCCCTGAAGCAACATATCAAAACTGGCTGCCGGAAGATTTTCCAGATCTTTACCCGAAATACTTGAAATCGCAGCGGTCGCTTTTTTGCGGGAGGTACTCTGGTAACCGATCACTACGGCTTCATCTAGAATACTCAATGTTTCGACCAGGGTAAAGGTCATTTTGCCTGCCTCGGGAATGGGTTGACGAGCCCGCTCGTATCCGATAAAACTTGTCTCTAAGATATCTCCGGATTTACCTGAAATCTTAAAATTCCCCTGATCATCGGTCTGTGTACTGTTGGAAGTACTCGTGTTTCTCAAAGTTACTCCGGCCAATTGTTTACCATTTTTATCACGTACGGTTCCCGTGATCTGCTGGCCCAGTGCAATTAGTGAAGTTAGAAACACAGATAAAAATAAAACTATCTTTTTCATTTGTGTTTGATTAGGTGCTCTTACTTAGGTTATTCCAAATATAAGTGCCAAACACAGGTCACATTTTCTTAATTATTACCTGTTTACAGCACTTTTTTAGCAAAAAACAAAACGAGACATCTTTTAGTCTAGCAAGACTTTTACATTTCAATCCATAGCTTGTTCACACAATTTTATATCTTTAGCGCAAGAAAAAACCGATTTAGGTTCCAAAATCAATTATAGACCCAGGTAATACAATGACTAAACTAAAATGCATCATCCTATTGTTGTTCTTCAATTGTTTTATGGCAGTTGGTCAGGATGCGATCAGAATAAATCACTTACCTTTCATTCAAGGATTAACAGAGCAATCTGTTTCCATTATTTGGACGACAGACAAGCCTGCTACTGGCTGGGTTGAGCTGGCCCCAGATGACTCCAGTCACTTTTACTTTAAGGAAAGACCAAAATATTATGCGGCTGCCTATGGCTTCAAAAAAGTAGGTACGTTGCATAAAGTTACATTGAACAACCTAAAACCTGGAACACGCTATAGATATCGTGTGTATAGTCAAGAAGTCCTCAAACATGTTGGCGTCAATGTACAATATGGAAAAGTAGTAGCCAGTGATGTTTATCAAAAGGCTCCCTTATTTTTCCAAACCTTTGGCCATGCCAGCTCCACCCATTTTACAGTTGTCAATGATATTCATGAGCGCAATGAGGTACTCGATAAGCTACTGGATATCGGCAATCTAAAGACAAGTGACTTTGTGGTATTCAACGGTGATATGGTTAGTAATCTACTCAGTGAAACACAACTGTATGAGGGGTTCATGGATACCGCCATTAAAAAGTTCGCCAGTGAAAAACCAATGTTTTATGCAAGAGGCAATCATGAAACACGTGGACCTTTTGCCATTGAATATCCCAAATATTTCCCAACACCAACAGGTAAACTATATTACCAATTTAAGCATGGGAATACCGGTTTTATCGTCTTAGATTGCGGTGAAGACAAGCCCGATACCGACATTGAATATAGCGGTATTGTAGACATGGATAACTATAGAAGCGAACAAGCGGCCTGGTTAGCTCAAGCAGTTGAGAACCCGTCATTTAAAGATGCTAAATATAAGATCGTAATCTGCCATATGCCCCCTTTTGGTGGCTGGCACGGGGAACAGGAGATTTTGGAGAAATTTGTTCCTATCCTCAACAAAGCAGGAACACAGATCATGTTATCAGGACATTTACATAGACACATTATCAAAAATGCGACAAATACAGTACAATTTCCGATCATTGTAAATTCCAACAACAATGTGCTCCGCGTAGATTTAGACGACGAAAAAGGAATCTTCAAAATTCTCGATCAGCAGGGGAAAATGGTCGATCAAGTAATCATTAAGCCGTTAAAATAAAGCGGTAAATTCGCGTATGAAATAACGAACACCATTTTTATGAAACGATGATCGATTTAAAGCCGCTCTCACTCGAAGATGTCTCTCCATTTTATGAATGGATCAATGATGAGATGTCTATAAAGTACTCCCTTTCTCTTTTTCAGTCGCTAAACACAAGGGATCAAATCGACAATTGGTTTCTCTCCGTTGTCAACGATTCTAAAAATTTTAATCGTGGAATTTTCCTAAACGACTCTAATAAACTGATTGGTTATACAGGCATTTGTAATATTTCCAAAGCAAACAGATCCGGAGAGTATTTTATTTTTATAGGTGATCGCGAAGAATGGGGGAAGGGAATAGGCACTCAAGTTACCAAATTAATCTTAGCTATCGGATTTGGAAAACTAGAGCTCAACAGAATTATGCTGACGGTATCTGAGCCAAACTATACAGCCATAAAAGCATATGAAAACGCCGGTTTTAAATTGGAGGGAAGAATGCGTGAAGCCTGTTTTAGAGACAATCAATTTCACGATAAACTATTCATGTCAGTTTTGGAAGAAGAGTGGAACAACGAAGTACAGCTAAGTGTAAAATGAAATTAAACACCGTATAGCCAGACTACTCCTTTGAATAGACAGTTTTTGGATACAGTTTCTTAAAAGCATTGTAGACAGCTTGATGTATTACTGTTGAATGCAATTCATCAGGTATGTAATCAAATACAAAATGAGTCTTATTATTTCGTTTAAGAATCTCAGATAACGCTATAGCCTCATCATACATTCTTATGTCTTCTTCCTTGTTGGGGATACCGAGGTAAACCTTTATATTTTTTTTCAAATTAGTTTGCAGAAACTTCTCCGCATTCTTCGATAAAGACACTTCTCCCCACCACAAACTTGGACTGATAATAATATAATCATCAAATAGTTCAGGTTGTTTCAGTAATATTTCTACGGAAAAAAGTCCAGCTAGTGATTCTCCGATTAACGTCTGTTTTCCGTTCGATTTATAATTGCCACTTAGGTAAGGAATCAATTCATTTTTTAAGAATGCCCTATATTTTTCAGAACCGCCATAAGAAGGAAAACTAGCTTTTTGAAAGCCTTCCTTTTCTATAAAATCTGTATTTTCAACAGGAAAGGTAAAATCTCTTCTTCGTGTGTTTCCTCCTATTCCAACAACAATGCTTTGAGGAAATCTGTCGATCCAGGGTTGTGTACTAAAACGTACAATACCTGCAATATGGAAGAAATCTTCATCCATACTACCATCAAGAACATATACCACTGGATAGCGAACAGAATCATTGGGGTTATAATTGTCGGGAAGATGAATGTTGATCATTCTGTCTTCAGCCAAAACTTTTGAATGCAATATCTCTGATGTGCCTATCGTTAACGGTGTTCCATTTTGTGCAAAACAGTCTGTATTAAGAATAAAGAGCATTAAAAAAATGAGCATGCTATTGCCTATCATATCCGATATATTACGCTTACCAACAATGTTTTTTTGAGTAATCTTATATTGAAATACTTGACTATTAGACATAACATCCTTAGGGACTGCCAACAGTTTTGTTCAACAAATTACCAGCGCAATTTACAACGAAAATTAATATAATAGTTAGCTTTTTATTTTTCATGAATGATTAAATGATTCTTTCGCAACGATAACCCCACTCAAACATCTTTCTAACAATGCTGTTGGTCTCAATTTCCAATTGCGAAGATTCAATTCTTAGAATACGTTCTTCATCTTCAAGATCGAAGTTAATTTTATAAGATGAAAACAGGCTGACAAGAGTTGCAACAATTTGCTGTGCATCTTTCATTCGATAAACATTGGTTTTAAATATTTCGACTCGTTTCATTAGATCTGATTAAGTTCCATTCAAGAAATACGGTATTAGTCCTATTCCGTTTACTCATTCTAAACTACAATACGGGGCGTGCAACAGCTACAAAATTTAGATAAAGACAGTAAAAAAATCGGTAAATATGGGAAATTAAACGGTGAACATCGAGTTGCTATTTAATAACTGAATTGTAACCGTTCATAAATCCCTGAATAAGTTCTGGTAGATTCAATAATAGAAATACGCAAATGACAATAGCAATAATGGCATAAAAAAAACACGACGAACTTTTCTTTTTCATAACAAGCTATTTAAGAATAATCAATTTAAAAATATAGGCTTCCCAAAGCTAGAAATTACGCTAGAGCTCTACACAAATGAACAGATGCCGTAACATACCCTTTGGATTTTTCACTATAACTCAATATACGAAATTAATCTATATAACAAAAAAGTAATTTAAAAATTATATTTTTCAAAAATAAAAACAGCAGCTTCAAATAAGAAAGTTCATGTTATAAAATGGAATCTTTGCAGTCGGTATATAAATGAATCTTATCTTGCCGCATACTGTGTAAGGTATTAGGCTTTACAGTGCCATTGATTGAAGATTTATATTCTACCATCGTGTCTCCAATATTGGCCTGGGAATCTTTAGTTTTCACATTGGTAGAGAGGCTTACTAATCCTACTATAGTTAAAATTGCTAATGAATTAAAGAAGTGTATCATAAATAAAGATTGAATAGTTTATCCGCCCAATTTCAAAAAACAAACTGTAAAACACCATAATTTTTCGGTGAAAAAACAATTTTCATCGGTAAACAACAGAGTTTTACCTATTAACCGATCACCCCTTGTTATAAACGATTACAAAGAGTATTCCGTGCAAAATTTTCTGATCAGTCCTGTATTACAGATTTTCAGAGGCCCTTGACCATACTAAAAAACAGCGCGTCATCACCTACACTAAGTTCGCGGTCCAATATTAAGTTTTCTTTAATTTTGAAGCTTCCTATTTAGTCTGACTACTCAATTTCGTAAATATGTCCCATGAAAAGAATAGGAACATTTATTTTGACAACGTGTATGTTTGCAACCTCACAACTCACATTCAGTCAAAACAATATACAAAATAGGATTAGTTCAATTTTGGAAAGCAATAAAGTTGGACTACCAAATGGCTGGACACTAACCCCTGTTGGGAAACAGATAGAGCTCGGAGATTTACCGCTGAACTTAGTTATCAGTCATCATAAAAAGCTTGCAGCTGTCAGCAACAATGGACAAAGTACACAAACAATAGATCTTATCGATCTCGCTTCACAACGAAAAATCGATAGTATTGCTATACCAAAATCTTGGTATGGATTGGCTTTTTCGAGCGATGATAATACACTGTATACTTCTGGGGGACATGATAACATGATCAGGATCTATAAAATCAACGGTGGAAAAATTGCATCCAAAGATTCTATTGTTCTTGGCAAGCCATGGCCCAATAAAATAGGAATAGCCGGATTGGCTGTAGATGATAAAAACAAACAACAATTATATACTGTCACCAGAGAAGATAAAAAACTATATGTCATCGACTTAAAAACCAAAGCAACGAAAGCAACTTATGATTTGGGAGCTGAGGGGTATACCTGCCAGCTAACACCTGATGCAAAACAACTCTATATCAGCGTCTGGGGCGGAGAAAAGATTTTAGTATGGGATGTTACACAAAATAAGATAACCAAAGAGATCCCTGTGGGTAGCCACCCAAATGAAATTACGTTTAGTAAAAATGGTAAATGGCTTTTTGTCGCCAACGCAAATGACAACTCGGTATCCATAATCGATACTAAAACAGGAGCAGTCGTAGAAACATTGAATGCAGCATTGTATCCTAATGCTCCAAGTGGATCGACCAGCAATGGTGTTGCTTTGTCCACAGATGGTAAAACCCTTTACATAGCCAATGCAGACAACAATTGTTTAGCAGTATTCGACGTAAGCAAGCCTGGGAGATCTATTTCGAAAGGATTTATTCCAGTGGGCTGGTATCCAACGAATGTAAAAGTAGTCGATAAAACAATTCTGGTTACAAATGGTAAAGGCTTATCATCCAAAGCTAATCCAAAAGGTCCCAATCCGACAGACCAAAAGGAAAAAGTCGATCGTCATGCAGGCGACCTCAACAAACCAAAAGAGATACAATATATTGCTGGTCTTTTTAGGGGAACGTTAAGCTTTATACCTGATCCTAAACCAGAAGAACTCGCCCTATATTCTCGTGCGGTATACCGGAATACGCCCTATTCGAAAGAAAAAGAGCTGCAAACAGAGGGTGAAGCCGGCAACCCTATTCCAATGAAAGTTGGAGCCCCCTCTCCGATCAAATACGTATTTTATGTCATCAAAGAAAATCGTACCTACGATCAAGTTCTAGGTGATGTTAAACAAGGAAATGGAGACGCTTCACTTTGTTTATTCGGCGAAAAAATCACGCCTAATCAACACAAAATTGTCAATGAATTTGCACTTCTAGACAATTTCTATGTCGATGCGGAAGTTAGTGCGGATGGGCACAATTGGAGTATGGGTGCTTATGCCACCGACTATCTGGAGAAAACCTGGCCATCAAGCTATGGCGGTCGCGGCGGCACTTATGGAGGAGAAGGGGAACGAGAAATAGCCAACAATAAAGGCGGATTTATTTGGGATAATGCCAAGCGACATCAGGTATCTTATCGCACCTATGGTGAATTCGCAGATAAAGGAAAACCCAACGTAAAATCTTTGGAAGGGCATGTTGCCACTGGATATACAAGTTATGACCTGAGTGTTGCCGACACCACACGTATAAGACAATGGAAAGCTGATTTTGATCAACTCATCCAAAAAGGAGAAATGCCCCAATTGACAACCATTCGAATCAGCAACGACCATACGGAAGGGATGCGTGCCGGCAAAAAGTCCCCTTATGCTCATGTAGCGGACAATGACCTCGCTGTTGGGATGTTTGTTGACCATATCAGCAAGAGTCCAATCTGGAAAGAATCTGCGATCTTTATACTGGAAGATGATGCCCAGAATGGTCCTGACCATGTGGATGCACACCGTAGTCCTGCCTATTTGATTAGCCCTTATGTAAAAAGAAGATCTGTAGATCACACCATGTATTCAACCTCAGGGATGATTAGAACGATAGAGCTGATTTTAGGGATGAAACCAATGACGCAATACGACGCTGCTGCAACACCCATGTGGCGATCGTTTAGCAATAACCCCGATTATACTCCATTTGATCATGTCGACGCAAATGTAGATCTCAATGAGCGCAATCCAAGTAAAGGGAAACTAGCTGTATGGAGTGACAAATATGATTGGTCGAAAGAAGACGCGGTACCTGATTTGGTATTCAATGAAATTCTATGGCAGGGACTTAAAGGTGAATCTGCTCCAGCTCCAAAAAGAGCCGCCTTCCTAAAGGTAAGCGAACAAAAAGAGGATGATGACGATTAATGTATATTTATAAAACCACAATGGTCAGCAATAGTATCGGGATTACTGCTGGCCATTGATGAGTACCCTACCTACTCTCCTTTTTTCAGAATCCCCCGAGCAACTCCAGCATCAATCAATTTTTCTGCATATTCCCACAATACTGCTGAGCCATCCTTAATGACAGATTTTTTTTCATAAACCTTTTCATAATTTACACCAGGTTCATTCCAGGTTCCACCATTATTGGAACTATTCTGTAAAAGTGGCTCCAATCGATCCATCGCTCGTGCGAACTGTGCTTCCGGCGTTTGACCAGCTTCAAATTCTTCCCAGATCGCAATGAGTTCCTCTGCTTGCTGCCCAGGCAAAATTCCAAAAATCCGCTGAGCTGCCAAACGCTCCGCACTTGTATTGGTATGGTTTTTTCCTGTATCATAGATAAAAGTATCACCTGCATCGATTTCGACGATATCATGTATCAATACCATTTTGACTACCTTCAATAAATCCACTGATTGATTTGCATGTTCTAAAAGCACAATAGCCATTAGGGCAAGATGCCAACTGTGTTCAGCGTCATTTTCGGGACGGTCACTATTGAAAAGTTTTGTCCTGCGCTGGATATATTTAATCTTGTCGATCTCCTTAATAAACTCGATCTGTTGTAATAATTTGTCTGAAAGCATCACTCTGAATCACTTATACAATTGAATAATACATAAAATTACTCTTTTTGAGCCACAGCCTACTTGTCATTTGGCAAATTCATTCAAACCATATATTATTGACACCCATCGGACAATCCAAACTACCGATATAATCGCAACATTTATTAAATTTGATTGACATCAAATCCCATTGTGATTTATGAAAAAAATAGGCTTTTTATCTTTTGGCCATTGGTCCAAGCATCCCGCATATAGTACGCAGACCGCAAGCGATACTTTATTGCAATCCATAGATCTAGCAGTAGCTGCTGAAGAAATAGGCATAGATGGTGCATATTTCCGTGTACACCATTTTGCGAATCAGCTAGCATCTCCCTTTCCTTTATTATCGGCCATTGGAGCCAAAACCTCAAAAATTGAGATCGGCACCGGTGTCATTGATATGCGCTATGAAAACCCCCTTTATATGGTGGAAGACGCTGGAGCTGCAGATCTAATCTCCGGGGGCAGATTGCAGCTCGGCATCAGCAGAGGATCGCCTGAACAAGTAATAGATGGTTGGCGTCACTTTGGTTACAATATCAACGAGGGCGAAACAGATGCTGATATGGGAAGGCAAAAAGCATTGGAATTTTTAGAAAAACTTAAAGGAATTGGTTTCGCTGAACCAAATCCCTATCCAATGTTTCCAAACCCGCCCGGTCTGCTGAGGCTCGAACCCCATTCGGAAGGGTTACGTGATCGTATCTGGTGGGGAGCAGCATCGAACGCCACGGCTGTATGGGCTGCTCAAAACAGAATGCACCTGCAAAGTTCCACTTTGAAATATGATGAAAATGGCAAACCTTTTCATATTCAGCAGGCCGAACAAATACGTTTATACAAAGAGGCCTGGAAAGCAGCAGGGCACCCTGGTGAACCCCGCGTTTCAGTCAGTCGATCCATATTCGCTCTGGTCGATGATTTAGATCGTTATTACTTCGGGCAAGAGGCGGACAAAACAGATAAAATTGGGATAATCGAATCGGACAAGCGGACGATTTTTGGGCGAAGTTATGCCGCAGAACCAGATCAACTCGTGAAAGAATTAGCGCAAGATGAAGCAATACAGGAAGCAGACACGCTATTATTGACCATTCCAAATACGCTAGGGGTCGACTACAATGTCCACATTCTTTCAGCCATTTTGGAACACGTAGCTCCCGAACTTGGTTGGCGTTAACTCCTCTTTCGTATGATAAAGAACATTCGCTACAAAACAAAAATTGCAGTCATTGGTGCGGGTCAGGCTGGACTTTCTGCTGCTTATCATTTGAAGAAGCTCGGACTTAAAATCGGGCCGGATTTTATCATCCTGGATGAAGCCTCTGCACCAGGAGGAGCCTGGCAATTTCGCTGGGACTCCCTTACCTTAAGTACAGTCAATAAAATATACGATTTGCCCGGCATGTCGTTTGAGGAGACTTTATCAACAAAAGGGGCGGAAGTTCAAGCCAACACCGCTGTTCCCCATTATTTTAAACTTTATGAAGAAAAATTTGGACTTCAAGTATATCGACCAGCTAAAGTAGAAAAAGTCTACATGTACCAAGATCGCTTTCATATCGATACGGCAGAAACTCTTTTCTCAGCACTCGGTATTATCAACGCCACTGGAACATGGGAAAACCCCTATATTCCTACCTATTCAGGTGCAGAATTATTTCGGGGCGAGCAACTCCACACAAAGGATTTTAAAACTGCAGAGTATTTTCGTGGCAAACATGTTATTGTTGTTGGAGCCGGTATTTCTGCCATTCAGCTATTGGACCAAATTTCCCAGGTTACAACGACAACCTGGATAACACGACGACCGCCTTTATTCAGAGAGGGGCCATTTGATGACATGGCCGGGCATAATGCGGTTGCTATGGTAGAGGAACGTGTACGATTGGGGCTTTCACATTTGTCTGTCGTTTCCGTTACGGGCCTCCCCTATTCTACAGAAATCCAGGAGATGGAAAAACGGGGTGTCCTTCAACGTTTTCCAATGTTTCAAGAAATAACAGAAAAGGGGATCAAATGGGCCAATGGAACAGAACAACAAGCAGATGTTATACTTTGGAATACAGGCTTTAAAAGTTCATTGAGCCATCTAGACGCAGTGCTACCAAAAGAAAAACAGGGTGGCATTCAAATGGCAGGCAGACTAGCGACCATGGTCGCTAAAGAACCAAGAATTCACCTCGTGGGTTATGGTCCATCAGCATCGACAATCGGTGCAAACCGTGCAGGTAGCGCCGCAGCTAGAGAACTTCTAAAAACGCTTTCAGCTGCCGACCTGAACACAAATAAATTTAGTGGGAGCCAACTATAATGGTAGTTTCAATTTTGAGTACAATAATAAAAAGTCAAAGCAGTGGATTCGGTCGTTTTAAAAAGTGACCTGAGTCATTACAACCCTTCATTGGATTCAAATTGGATTGCCAATTATTGGCAAAATAATTATGTTAAATTACTGGAACATGCACAATTATTTCAGGTGAGAAGAAAAAAACCGCTCTACTATTTCAAATAAGTTGAATCAACGACATATACTTTAAACACTACGGGTCACAGTAAATCCACTAATCGAAATCCAACGATTATCCATATATTCTTATTTCATATTTCTGTATATTTAAAATTATAAAAATTCGTAAAGCAAAGCCAAACAATTTATAAATGAAGCCTCAGATTATCAGTCCAGATACATCCATTGCATTATTCGTAAAGGCGATCCTAGTGTTTGAAAGTCAGAAGAATGATTGCGTAAACTTACCTTTTTATGCTGATGGTTACCCTGGTTTATTGTTTCAACGATGCTATGGTGATTTTACAATCAAGCCTCATGATAAAAAGATGCCGACGATTTTTCTCTATGGTCAGACAATAAAACCGATTTCAATCGATGTAACAGGGCCTTTTCAGATTATCGTTTTTCAATTTTACCCATTTGTATTACGGACATTTTGGGGCATCTCGCCCGAAAGCATAAACGACGACTGTTATGATCTAGATACTCCTTCAAATACAACCTTCCACCAACTTACCGGCACATTATCCTCATCTTCAAGCACTGAAAACAGCATCCAACTATTGATACAATCTCTTCTCAGCTTTTTCGATAGCAAGAAAAATAAACTTGATTTTTCGATTCAGCGAGCAATCCTTGAAATCATCGAAAACCAGGGCCAAATCATTATTAAAGAAATTGCAAAAAGAGAAGCATTGAACATCCGAACTTTTGAAAGAAGGTTTTTCAAGGAAACTGGAATATCCGCTAAACAATTCGCTAAAATGGTACAATTTCAGGCCGCTTTTAAACAGCTCAATAGCAAAGACTTCCGAAAGATAACGGAAATTGTTTATGAAAATGGATTTTCCGACCAATCGCATTTTATTCGTGTCTTTAAGACTTTCACAGGCACAACTCCAGCGTCATTTAACAAAAAATAGATTACTGTCGTTTTTATTCTATATTGACTCCCTGATTATCATAACTTTTGTATTGTCTAAGGTCGAGTGCAACGAAAGTGTGTATTTTTTTAGCCTCAACTCCTTCGAAAAATTTACGATAAGAAAACAATGCTTTGATAAATCAGAACGCTTAGACAATTGAGTTCAGCAAAACATGATACATCAAAAAAATATAGACATGAAATTACAAGACATCATTTTAGCGCTGGCAACAATATTTTCGGCTATCATATCAGGCTTATTTTTTTCGTATACCTTTTCGGTCAATTTGGGGCTACATAAACTCAACGATAAAGCCTATCTGACCGCCATGCAAAATATTAATAAAGAAATACTAAACTCAGCTTTTTACTGCTGTTTTCTGGGCGCCCCAATTTTATTATTGATGGCTACAATATTATTTTTTGATCTATCGTCACCAAAATTTTATCTAATACTAGTAGCATGCCTAAGCTATATCATTGGTGTATTTGTAGTCACAGGCACACAAAATGTCCCCTTGAACAATCAATTGGCCTCGATCGACCTATCTATATCTCCAGAAAAATCTTTAAGACTTGCACGTGATGCCTTTGAAAAACCCTGGGTATTTTGGAATAACATCCGAACTTGCTGCTCTTTACTTACACTCACTTGTTTAATTATTAACTTGGTATTTTTTAAAGCAAGAAATTGATCATAATATGAGGTAATAGTTTAGGATCAAATACCATATAGCCCGTTTACTGGCATTTCCACCGAAAAAAACTTGCTATTATTTACCGACCTCTTTTAGACGAAAAAAAGTCCAATGTATGCGAATTTAAATCCATTCCCCCCGAATTTAAATCAAGTGCTAAAACCTCTTCCTCAATACCTTACTTTTATAAAAATTAATCGACGGATGTTATTGAATGTGAGTGTAAATCAGCATGAAGGCAGGTATATCGAAGATTCCAAAAAATCTTCGATAGATTACCAAAACATAAATAAGCAGAAGTTGTCTATCAATAAAAATAGTCTTTACAATTAATGAAATTTTTCCCATGAAACCAAAACACTTAATTTCAACATCACTGTTGGTATGTTCCGGCATCGTGTTGTTCACATCTTGCAATGGCAGTTCTGTCGATACGGTAAAAGCGATCGAATCAACTATGACAATCAAAACAAAACCATCACGTTAACAGGTGAATTTGATGCGCCTTCTTTTACATTCTCATCAGGAAAATCAAAAACTATGGCCATGAATTTCGTAGTTAAATCCCATGCATTTAGTTCTGAAAAATTCACTGCATTCAGCGTTATATCACCTGTAGGGACAGAAAAAAACAATGTTTTATTTGAAATTCCCGAAGACCAGAAAAATTATACGCTTAAGAACTTTTATGTATTTGACGATAAGGGAGAAAAAATCAACCTAGATTCTCATACAACATTCAAGATGACGGGAACAGTACACTACAATGAGATGGAAAAACCTGAAAATGAACGGGAAAAAGATAATTTTTCCTATAAAATAACTGATGTAAGCTTTGTAAAAGATTAAAACTGACAACAATTGATTGCATAAGAAATAAAAAAGCCAGATTTCAACACCTGGCTTCAAAAATAAACATATGATGATTAGTAAATGGCAAGTCCATAGGTACAACTCAGTAAATAGTTGGTTTATTCGAAAATGCCTCAACCCCGTTCTGATAACCTAAGCACATGTACCTATTATTTCAATTGAACGCCACGGACATGCCTGAATAATGAGCAACCAATATTCTCGTCACGTTATCAGCCTTCTTAACGTTAAATATATACTAAGAGCGCCAAGACAGCAAGCAACAACATGTCCGCATACGTTCAATTTATAGCCAAATATAGAAATAAAAACTAATATAATTAGTTTTTATTTCTATATTTTTTAGTATAACCCTAGAGACTTAATACTGAGAACTTTCAGCTTAACAGCGTGTGATTGGGTTAATTTATCGCACATATAGCTGAAACAAAAAGGTCCACCTATTAACTTTGGTGCGAAAAGATGAACTGTCAAAACGAAATTAATCTGAGCTAGGCTATTCCTAAAGCGAACGGCTGATATCTACAACATTAAAAATTTGGTCAACATCATCCAAACTTACCTCAAAATCTGGGTACCTTGTTTTATCAGCATTTAGCGAACGAAGGGTAAGAATTCCGTTATTGACATCATGATGAGCAATTTCTTTAATAATAACTCCTTCATATTTATGTACAACAACCCAATACCGATATTTGTGGGTATGAAATTTTGATTGCCATAACTCTCTTTTAATCAAACGTCCCGTCACAATATCGCCATCCAATACACTTGCGTCTGTTCCATCGGTCATACTATCACCACTAACTTCAAAAGAACGATAGGCACCTTTATGAAACTCAGTGACTGTAATAAAATGTGCCGGTAAATCGTCCATATATTCAGCATCAGAAAAGCCAGAAAGATACCCGGCTTTAGCTTTCTCTGTGACAAGTTTTGTCTGCATCAAATATCGTCCTGGGGAAACTTCAAAAAATATATTATTCTTATTTTCGTCAATAAACTTGACGTCCTCCGAAAAATATCCTATTGACTTACCATTACCAATACTAAGCATGGCGATCGTGTCTGGTTGCACTAAAGGAGCTACCTCCATTCTTTCACCTTTTCCATACAGCAACCAGTCATACTGAACATGAGGAAAAGCCGCTTGAATACGTGTTTTCATCGTAAGTCCAATAGGATACTCTCCTTTTTTAATACGCGAGTACACCTGCTCGCGTACCCCTAGTAAAGACGCGAATTCACGGTTAGTAACGCGCATCTCCAAGCGTAAAACTTCAAAGTTATTATTTGGATAAGTTTCCATAGTCGATCGGGTATTTAACAAATGTTACACAAATATATAACAATCTGACACTAAGTTACACAACTTATTAAACCTAAACAAATAGACAATCAAAATAAAACAATAATAATCTAATTATCAATATATTACAGTTAAACAAATAAGTTTACAATTTGATATAAAAAGTAAAAATTAGGTTTTAATAAACTTGCAAGATTAACAAATTTGTTTAACTTTGTTAAACAATAAAAAAATATAGACCCCTAGAATAGATAAGCCGGGTAGTAAGCAGATCAGCTATTCGTTGGATTTGCAATTTGCGAGACAAAAATCAGTTCATACTTAAAGATAAAAGAAAATGGAACAGCTCATGTCACAACATCTCAGACAGCCCACTGTATACACAGTGGATTATTATCAACTACAAAAAACCAGCAATATTTTACGAAAAGAGGAAAGCAGTATAGTAACCGACAAAAATCGTTCACAACGTATGAACACATTATATTATTCATTCATCATGAGTTTCTTAAAAGAAAATCATCCCGAGATACTAAAATCCATCGATAAGATCTATGAATCTGATCTTTCCAAAATCAGCCAAGTAATTGACTGTTATTGTCAATTTGTGGGTATTCCTTCTCAGCAGATTATGGGAGAATATATCAATTACAAGGACATACAGCATCGTTACAAAGCTATCGCCGTTGTTCTACGTATCTTTCAGCCGGAAAAATTAAATAATCTGAAAACAAAAGTAAGAAGTAGCATATACAAGGAACTTGGTCCTTACTTAAAAATAAACAATGACACATTACAGAAATCTATCATCTGCGCTTGCAATCAATTTGACCTCTATCGTGATTTCAAAAAAGAGATTAAACAGATTGCCAATTATTACCTTATTGACCGGCATTTCGATGGGGATTAATATTATTTTATACAATCACAGCAGCTCTGCTCATTCAGCAACTGTATCCAGCTCTACAAAATAGTCCTTGAATTTTATACTCAAGGACTATTTCGTGTTATTTACTGAATTTTATTAAAATATAATGGTAACGATCTTTTTAATGGGTAACTACCAAATTCTAATCAACTTACGTTTATTTATCCACCAAATAATCAAGCCGACCAATATACTGCACCCCATTAAAAAATAAAGAAGACTTGACACTGCTGGTTTTGCAACCTCTTTTGATTGTTCTTTAGTTAGCTCCGTTTTCGTTTCAATTTGCTGACTACTTTTTGCTTTGTGATCTTTCCAATTGGTATTTAACCTTCTTTCAAGCTGCAGCTTTTCAGAATAATGTTCCTTTTTCGCATAGACTTTCCCCTTATGTAGCTGAACAACGCCATCCTGCATAATCTGAATCCCCTCACCTTCAACTTGCATCACATATTCATCTGTTACCAAAGCCTCTTTAGCTAATCCAACAACTTGTATATGTCCTGTCTTCTGTGCTATAGTAGCAGACTCTGTATTTTTTTCTTTGATGCCAAACTCTTGTGATGCATTGGTTTTCTCAACCTTTTTAAACAAACCGCAGCTGCTAACCAGTAGCAGCATTGCGATTATCTGTAGTGTATTTTTCATTTTTAACGCGCTTTAATTCAATCTGTAGCCTATTATAAAGTTTCATAAGATCATCATATTTTACCTGCAAATCCGCTAAAGTCTTAGCACAAGACATACGTTCGTCATTTGCCAAATGTAACCCTTCATTAAGATCTTCAATGATCGTCCGTAAATGCTCAATATCTTTCTCTAACCTATTGGCATAGCCTTCCCATTTTTCAATTACCTTTCCGGCATTCTCAACATTTGTCGCCTCCACCTCGGCTTGCTGCTTAGGCCTTCCAACAAGATACCCCCCTACAGCTGTCGCTACAGGGATAATCAATTTCTCTAAAATCTCAAGTAATTCCATTATAATTTCCTTTTGTTAACGGTTTAAATTTTTCCCAGGGAAATTGTACCCCTGGATCCTCCTTTCTTTCAGGTGCAATATCCGAATGCCCTAAAATCTCTCGAATCGGATAAGTACGGATAATTGCTTTACATACTGCTATCGCCGCATTGATCTGCTTTTCAGTGTAACTCTCCATCCCTTTATTTTGCAATTCGATTCCAATGCTACAGTTATTCAAATTTTTTTGACCGGCCCAAGTACTAAGGCCTGCATGCCAACATTTTGTATTAAAAAGCGCCAATTGCGTTATGATACCATCACGACTAATATGAAGATGAGCGGAAACCTTGCTCCGGGAATCGGTCATCCAATCAATTGCACTTGTAGCATTGGACGCACCGTCGTAATGCATAATAATATAAACGGGTTTAATAATCCCACCTTTGTTTGGTGTTTCTCTATAAGAAACACCGATAAGTTTGTTTTCTTTAATTTCCATATCACGATTTTTTTATGAATTAATCTGTCTTACACTAAAAAACTTGTATTGAGAGAAGGGAAACACACTTTATTAGAGTTATTTAGCTTCTATTTTATACAAAGTTAAGCGTGATCCTGCGCAGTGAAGCGCACTATTAGCTGGATGTAAGCGGTAGGTTACAGATACCGAATATTGTGCAAAATTTTCATCGATGTACGTATACACCAAAAGCGAGCTTAACAGGACTTGCTCTTCATAGCACTCTCAAAAGCGAGAATAACACAACAAAATACTACTATAATTTATGGGAATATGTTGCCAAGACCGTGATATCATTGTCAAGCCATATCACAACAGACCATCCTTGAAGAGACATCAAACATTTCCTGTATTCCTTTGTTATTTGTTTGTTATAGCATAGGATAAGTTATACCGTGAAGGCTAGGAAGTTGGTTCGCCTAGCCTTTTTTGACGAATAAAACCAACATATTTGACTGATCCGTCCATCGCAATGACGTAGCCATTTTTTACAGAAGTTTCAATTTACATCACATTGTTTCCATGCGGTATATAATGAGATTAAGAACGCTTTCGTCGCTGTGGTCATGTACAAAATCCTTCGATTTTTTATTAAATTCGTATGGAAGAAATCTAAATTCAATCGATTAAATGTTATATCAAAAGATGCGATCGATTGACATCTTCATTTAACTTTACAGACGTAAATCTTGATTTACAATACAATGAACAAGTTTGCTTTATTAGTCGGGAACGACATTAATAATATTTCACCAGGGATAAGCTGGAGTGATTTGCTACACAACATCAAAGAAAAGTATAAAGTTAGCTCATTGGAAAATGGACAAAAACCGTTCCCTATGTTGTATGAGGAAATATTCCTTAACGCAATTCGAGAAAAGCATATTAATGAAAGAGAACTTAAAAGCTATATATCGGATTGTGTCTCTCAAATCAATCAAAATGAAATCCACCAATTAATTCGGGATCTCTCGATCGAAAATATCATCACAACTAACTATGAATTCAGTTTAGAAGGAGAAACCGCAACAGCAAATGCTGGCCTTATCCGTGAAACAACCTACAGTGTATTTCGTAAACACCAAATCGGCAACACGAACTATTGGCACATCCACGGCGACTGCCTAAATCCCTCTTCCATTAACCTCGGTTATGAACATTACTGTGGTCAATTGCAAAAAATGAGGGATTATGTCGTTAATGGGACAAATTATAATTCGCAAACAGTCTACAAGGCTGCATTAATTAAAAGATTAAGTCGAAAAAAAGATACTAAACTCCAATCATGGATTGATTTATTTTTTACAAAGGATATCCATATCCTAGGCCTATCGCTTGATTTTGTAGAAATAGACCTTTGGTGGTTGCTAACCTACCGCGCCAGAAATAAGTTTTATAGACGAAGTACCTTTATTGAAAATAAACTCTTCTATTATACAACAAAAAAATGGTACGCGCTCTCCAAAGATAAAATGCAATTACTTCAAGCAAACGATGTTGAAATTGTTGTTATTGACGAAACCGATAAAACGAAATACTACAAGAAAGTCCTCGCCAGCATCAAAAAAATATAGGTTATCCAGCAAAATATTAAGTTGAACCTCAAAGCAATTTATAGATTTCTAGCTTGTTATCATGTCATTAATTGAAAAAGAATTTCGCGTTGCCAAACAAAATAAATTTACATTAAGCATTGAAAGCTTGGTGAATCGTCCAAAATCTGAACAGCAAGCTAATTAGGCACATTATCCACTAGTTTATTTCATCTAACGAGCCCCAAATAATGAGACATCCTTACGCAACCGTTATTTCATGCTGAAAACGATTGGCGACCAAAGTCAGTGAAACTACGCAATCAGGCCTTTACCAACTGATGGATCAAACAGGGGGATAAAGCCGGGAACAGCCTTCATCGACACAAGTCAAAAAGACACTTATAAATCAGAAAACCAAATATTTACAACATATAAAGTATTTTATTAAATTGATTTTGAGAAATAAAAAAAATAAATCATTTTTGCTATCATTTAGCTAAGATTAACAGGAAAAGTAAAACCGTAAGGGATTATCATTCATATTTTATTTTTATTGATCTATATGTCATTTAAAAGAATTACCTATTTCTTTTTGGGACTTTTATTATTTATTGGTTGTAAAAGAGATATTCATCCAGGAATTATACCACCGGATCCAGAAGTCATTGAAAAAGATAAATTACCCATACCTACAGGTTTCACAAGCGACCTCGGTTCAATAAAAATCAATACAACTGCCAATGCAAACCAACCCGGCGAAGAGCTGCCAGGCTGGATACGCGATATCTCTGGCAATAGTGCGAGTTATTGCCACCCAGATGTTGAATATTTCCCTGCCGGTTTTAAAGGATACAAATATTGGATGGTATTTACGCCATATTTTGGCATAATAGGGTCAGATCGTACCGCCTCACTCTATGAAAATCCGACTGTGGTAGTTTCTAATGATGGAAAAGAATGGATCACTCCGGCAGGATTAATAAATCCTATTCAACGACGTCCGGCACTAGAAGATTCTTTCATCCAAAAAGATGGTAGCCCCAATCAAGGTTATTGGTCCGATGTAGACTGGAATTTCAACGGTGAGGAATTCGAACTATATTATAGAGGTTGCTTTTTCTCAAGCAAAATTTTAAAAAAATGGGGTGCCAAAAGCGCAAACAACAATAAAAAATTAAATGAAGAAGCTGAACGTGTTATTGTAAGGCAGACATCAAAAAATGGGGTTGACTGGACACCGCTGGAACTCGTGTATAATAGTAATGAACCAACGTCTTTCCAAGATAACCACATCCTTTCACCAACATTTGTGAGAAATTCGACAAACCTAACGACGAGTTACGAAGTGGATTTCATGCCAAGCTACAAAGCACCAATTATGACGAATATCCTATCGCGTATTTCTACAAATGGATTAGATTTTACAGCATATCGCGACAGTAAAAAAGTTGAATTTATGAACAAACCTTGGCTAGAATTCAACAAGGGATATTCGACTTGGCATCTGCAAGGTTCCTATATTGATGGATATTATTTTTTATGTCTGGCAATTGGAAACGTAGATCGGTTTACCTCAGATATGAATTATCTCGCCTATTCAAAGGATGGTATACACTTTCGTGTATTCGAAAAACCTTTAGCTGCGGCCAATGTATACCGCTCTTCTGTATTTCCAAAGACATCTTCCTCAAAAAACATTGAATTTGGTGCTGTAATTGGTTATAAATCCGGAGCCTTTGGCTATCGTGAATTCACCATCAGCAAACAGGTATTGGAAGATGGTTTAAAATAAAATAGTTATATTTAGGTTCAAAGTCATTTCGATGGAGTTATTTCCAACAATAGATATTCAAGAATTTAGAAAAGACCAGCTTGCGGGTAATCAAGGATATTTATACTCGGAATTACGTGGTGAACATCATATAGCGCGTCCACACCAGCATCATTTTTTTTTATTGGTACTTTTTGACCAAGCAGAAGGTGTTCATACGATTGATTTTAAAGATTACCATATTGATCGTCATCAAATCCATATCCTGTTTCCAAAGCAAGTTCATAGTTGGAAATTATGGGCCAATACAACTGGTTTCCAATTGATGGTCGATAGGGAACACTTCGAGAAATTTTCGCCCAATTTCCATTTTTCATTTGCTTACTATCAACGTACTCCTGTTATCTCACTCTCTAGCGAAACATTTGCTCTGCTTTATTATGAATTTAATGCAATAAGAAAAGAACTTGAGGATCACAATTGCGTTCCTGCAATTATCTACTCTCGCACAGCTGTCCTCGCATCGATATTAAGCAAAGAGGTACAGAAAATAGTACAAAATGAACAAAATAATGACTCCAATCCACGTCTTTTAAAGTTGCAAGAGTTAATTGACATCCATTTTCAGCGTGAGAAGTCGGTATCTTTCTATGCGAAACAACTTAATATTTCCACCCCACACCTTACTAAAATATGTCGCCAGAAGCTCGAAGTATCTCCGAGCCAGCTCATTCAACAACGAACTATCTTGGAAGCAAAACGATTGTTAAAAGCAACCGACTTATCTATCAAAGAAATTTCGTTCAAACTTGGTTTCGTTGACTCCCCTTACTTCTCTAATTTCTTCAAACAACACACAGGTCTGAATCCAAAACAATTTAGAACGCACTGAGGTTCATCAATACTTCGTATAAATTCATCAAGGCTTCTTTTAGTTTTTCCTGCTTAGTTTGGATTGCAATTCTTATTTTTATCTTTTGACTTTAACGCGCTAAAAATGGCAATAAAAGATATTAAAATTGTAAAAACTGAAATTCTATCAGACAACTGGTACACGTTAAAAAAAGTGACTTATCAATACAGCAAACCCGATGGGACGGTACAGCAACAAAGTCGAGAAGCTTATGATCGTGGCAATGGAGCCGTCATTTTACTCTATAATACCAGTGCTCAAACAGTCATATTAACAAGGCAATTTCGAATACCAACTTACATCAACGGGAATGAGTCAGGCATGCTTATCGAAGCTTGTGCAGGTCTACTTGATCAAGATTCTCCCCACGACTGTATACGGAGGGAAACAGAAGAAGAAACAGGCTATCAGATCAAGGAAGCAAAAAAGATCTTTGAAGCTTATATGTCTCCAGGTTCTGTAACTGAAATTCTACATTTTTTTATAGCAGAATACACCAATAACATGAAAGTTGGCGATGGCGGTGGTTTAGAAGAAGAGGAAGAGCATATTGAAATTCTAGAAATCAATATCGAAGAAGCGCTACATATGATTGATACAGGTGAAATCAAAGATGGAAAAACCATTATGCTACTACAATATATTCGATTAAAAAATATACTGTAGACGCCTAATTTAGATGATAAGAGGCTAGTGATTAACTTTCTCAAAGATAAACTTTGGGTCTTGGAAATTGATGGTTGAAGGTATATAATGTGGAATTCCCATATACACTTGCTCCGTTCCTGTACCTAAAATATACAAAGACCCTTTTTTTAATAAAGCAAAGGGTCTTCTTTTTTTCTGTCCCCAGCCAAATGGCGTATAATAATAGTCCCCAAGTAAAGTGTCTTTTTGGATATTGCCGCGAATGTCTCCCGAATCAACCTCACCTCCAGGTCTATAAAAGAACAATTTACCATGAAAACGGCTCTCAAAAAGATTAAGATCCAAACGGGCACTGTCACGTTCAGTATGAGCCATATAACTCAATACTTTAGGATCTCGCCTCCCCTCTTCACAGCTTATCAACAGCAGAGTCGAAAAAATAAAATAAACAGCAATCGAATATAAACGCATTTTTCTTTTGATCTACGATAATTAATCCCGTCTCAAGATAAACACAAAATTCAACAATATACAAGGAATTTGACATAAGATTCTTTTTCCAAATTTGATTTACTTAGATTCTCTATATAATCAAACTTAATGCGAACTACACTTTATCAAATCTTTTATTTTCTTCCTTCCATTCAACGTAGTTCGCTTTTAAGCAGTGCCCACAAGGGCGATAATGATGTTTTAGCGCTTCTTGCTCAGTGGAAAAAAAGACCCTGTTCTCCCGCTTCATCCGTTTTCCCGAAATACAGCAAAGCAATCCATAAATTTTTAGCTTTTCATTGCCACCAAATTGAATTTCTCCCGCTCGAATCTTGGCGCGCAATGAAGCATCTGTTATATTTTTATGCCATTCCATTGTGTGGGATTTATTTCTCGGCATCATGAAAAATAATACCCAACGCATGGCGTTCACCGGCCGTGACTTCACTCACTCCATGTTTCATATTAACCCTAAAATATCCCATTCGTCCTTTCTCAGGCCTAAAATTTGTTGCGAATAAAACGAGATCACCTTTTTTAGGTTTCAAAACAATTGCCTTTGATTGAGCCCTCGGAACTTGTTGTGTTAATACAAATTCTCCGCCCATAAAATCGACTCCTGGCTCATTTAACATCAAAATCACCTGCATCGGAAAGTAAACCGCTCCATACAAGTCTTGATGTAGCGTATTGAAACCTCCTTGACCATATTTCAAAATCAATACTGTTGCTTTTTCTTGTCCTTTCAAACGGCAATCCGTCAAAAGGTCTTCATGTTTCAATGAAAATGATATATCGATTTTCAGCGCACGAAACCAGGTATTAGCAATGACGGCAAGATAGGGATAAAGTTGAGATCGAATCGTTTGAATCAACTCAGGTAGTGGGTAGTCAAAATATTTATACTCCCCTAATCCGAATCGATGCCTTTCCATAACGACAGTTTTACGGTAGAGCGTCGAATCGCTATACCCTTTTTTTAATAGATCGCATTGTAAAGCTGTCAACAGGTTTGGTATAACCACATAACCATGTTTATGCATCTCTTCGGTAATCAAAGGCCAATTTAGATCTTCTATCTTTTGAATGATATTTTCCATACCACGAATCTCCACATTACAGTCCTATGAAAAAATCCGAAATATGCTAATATGATGTATAATAAAAGGAACGCGAACATGTATCGCTCAAGACAATCCATAGCACAAAAAAAAGGATTAAATACAGGCAGGTGTATTTAATCCTTTTTTGATTTCATATCGTATAAAAACTAGCTATTCCCAACATTATTCACGATTTTTTCTGCCAAAGCTTTAAGCTGAACCATATCAGTATAGTCGAGCTTAAGGGCTTCAAAAATCTGCATGGGAATACAGCTCGCCTTTTCCTTCAATTGCAATCCTTGTGCTGTAAGCTGTATCTTCACGACGCGTTCATCTTCTTTGCTTCGTGTTCGTGTAAGCAAAACTTTAGCCTCCAAGCGCTTCAATAGTGGTGTAAGCGTTCCATTATCTAGAAATAACTTAGCCCCCAATTGATTTACTGTCTGCTCATCATTCTCCCATAAAGCCATCATCGTGATATACTGTGGATAGGTCAAGTCAATCTCTTCAAGAATAGTTCGATATTGCTGCATAATTTCTCTATGTAGCACATACACGGAAAAACAGAGTTGTTTGTCTAATTTTAATAAATCATCCATCTTGCAAATATATTGAGTTTCTGAGGGATTGAAAAAGTTGTTTGCGGTTTATTTGAATTCAACAACAAACTCTTCCTTAGGAACCCGAACCTTCTTCATCGTCGAAATCCAATCTCTCGAAGAGTCCGCCACGCCAACATACATCAATGAAACGCTTTTTAGTCCATGCTTTTCTAATTGTAGAACCTCATCCACGACTTGGTTATCAAAACCCTCGGCGGGTGTGGAATCGACACGAAGTTCAGCTGCCTGAGCCAACGCCAAACCTAAAGCAATGTAAGTTTGTCTTGCAGTATGTGCAAAATTTCTTTCGGCAGCTTCACTCAAATAAATAGATTTCAACTTGTCCGTATAAGAACCAAAGCGTCCCCTTGGCAAATCCCGCTCATCCGTTGTAAAATCATAAACTTTATCAATACGTTCTTCCGTATAACGATCCCAGGCAGCGAAAACAAGCACATGTGAACATTCACGCATACAGTCTGGATTTAGTGCTCCTTTTGCCAGTTCTTCTTTCAATGCCTGATTTTCAACAATCAATATCTTAAATGGCTGTAAACCCGAAGAAGTAGGTGCAAAGCGTGCAGCCTCAACGATTTTATCTACATTTTCCTGACTAACTTTTTTTGTCGGGTCGTATGCTTTCACAGCATGACGCCATTGTAAATCTTCTATTAATGACATATAATTATAGTTTTATTTTAAGAGAATAACGGATAACAACGCCAACAATGCAGGAACTCCTTGTACAAAAAATATCTTTTTGCTCGCTGTAATTCCGCCAAAAACACCGGCAACAAGGACACATCCTAAAAAGAACAGGCATACATTGTAACTCCAGATGGGGTCATTGATTAAAAAAGACCAGGCTAAACCTGCAATCAGAAAGCCATTGTAGAGCCCTTGATTTGCAGCAAGCCCCTTCGTTGGCTTAAATAATTCTGCCGGAAGAGCCTTTCCAAAACTACGTTTTCCTGCAGTTTCCCAAGCAAACATTTCCATCCATACAATGTATACATGTTCTAAAAGTACGAGTGCTGTAAGCACGTTGGCAATATAATTCATATATTATTCGTTAGTTGATACCGTCAATTTGACATCCATATTACCCCTTGTTGCATTTGAGTAGGGACAAACTTGATGTGCTTTTTCAATCAATTGTTGCGCTAATTCCAGGCTTACACCAGGTATATTTGCATGTAATTCTGCAGCCAAACCAAAACCACCATTATCCAATTGTCCGATACTCACATGGGCTGTTACCGAAGTTTCGCCCGCTTTTACTTTTTCTGATCTAATCACTAAATTCAAGGCACTATCAAAACATGCCGCATAACCAGCCGCAAAAAGCATCTCTGGATTGGCATAATCATCATTGGCCCCTCCTAGACCTTTTGGCATACGAACAGCTAAATCCAATACACCATTTTCGCTTTTTACCTGACCATTTCGTCCTCCCTTGGCTGTCGCACCGATGTTATATAACGTTTTCATATTTTAATTTGTTTTGTTTGTACAAATGTATGGCAAGGATTTATGTTGTGCAAAATATAATTTTGCAATTTACATTAAAATGAGAATTGCAAAATCTCAAAAAAAGTACATTGTTACCGAATGTAATCTAAAAGCACTACATTTGATTATTGCAAATAGGGCTTAAATGAAAACAACTTCCATCGAACAATTTTATCGGGAGATCAATGCGAGTATCCCAAAAGAGATCGCAAGAGAGATTGGTCATTTTAATGTGTTCAGTTATGAGGAACTTGCCGCTAAGTTGAAAGATAAACCGATCATGCCCTACAATAAGCGAACGTATTATAAAATCAGTTTAATCACAGGAAAAAACACAGCCGAATATGCCGACAAAGTAATCGAAATCGATGAATCGGCACTTGTATTTGCTACTCCTAAGGTTCCTTACCATTGGATACCGAAAGATGAGCATCAAAAAGGTTATTTTTGCGTTTTAACCGATGAATTTCTGGCAAGGAATAAAAGTGGTGTGATCATAGATGATTTGCCGATCTTTCAACCAGGCGGCCTTCCGATTTTCCAACTATCAGAAGAACAACGCATTGAAATAGAGGGAATCTTCCTAAAAATGAATAAAGAGCTATCTTCAGATTACGTTTTTAAATACGATCTGTTGCGAAATTATGTGCTTGAAATCGTCCATTATGGGCAAAAGCTGCAACCCAAAAGTATAACAAATCCTACACACAACGCCTCCAATAGGATTACTTCATTATTTGTAGAATTGCTAGAAAGACAATTTCCACTTGAATCTCCGATGCAACGCCTACAACTACGAACAGCTAATGATTTTGCGGAACGACTGGCCATACATGTCAACCACCTGAATAAAATTTTAAAGGAAAATATTGGAAAAACAACCAGCCATGTCATCGCAGCCAGAGTCACACAGGAAGCAAAAATTTTACTGCGACAAACCGATTGGAATATATCTGAGATTGCTTATTCACTTGGCTTTGAGGAGATCGCCCATTTTTCCAATTTTTTCAAAAAGCAAACCAGCTTTGCCCCAAACATTTTTCGTTCCCAAACGTTATAATTTGAATTTCGCAAACATCCATTTGCATTTCGCAAGGAAAGGCTCAACTTTTCGGCGGATCTTTGTGCTATTGAATCTTTAAAACAAATTAAAATGGCTACAAACAAAATAGCATTGGTAACAGGCGGAAGCCGTGGTTTAGGTAGAAACATGGCTGTTAGCCTTGCAAAAAAAGGAATCGATATCATTTTAACCTACAATAGCAATCAGGAGGAAGCGGATCATGTGGTTGCTACGATACAATCTTTAGGGCAACATGCAGCTGCATTCCAATTGGATGCAGGAAATGTGCAGTCCTTTAATGGCTTTATTGAACGGGTTACGCAACATTTGCTACAACAAACGGGAAAGTCTAATTTTGATTTTTTGATCAATAATGCGGGCACTGCCTTATATGCACCCTTTATAGAAACCACAGAAGAACAATTTGATACAGTTTATAATATCCATTATAAAGGGGTATTTTTTCTCACGCAGAAAGCTCTTCCCTATTTGAATGATGGCGGACGTATTATCAATATTTCCTCTGGCCTCGCCCGTTTTGCATTTCCGGGATCATCTGCCTATGGCTCGATGAAAGGGGCAATCGAGGTACTCACGAGGTATCTTGCCAAAGAACTCGGTCCTCGAGGTATTGCAGCAAACGTCGTTGCTCCTGGCGCAATCGAGACTGATTTTGGTGGCGGGCATGTGCGGGATAACAAAGAAACAAATGCGCATATTGCAGCTGTTACAGCTTTAGGACGTGCTGGTGTACCCGATGATATCGGTGGAGTGGTGGCCTTCCTTTGTACAGAAGATGCAAGATGGATCAACGGACAACGCATTGAAGTATCGGGCGGGATGAATCTTTAGTAACGTATCACTTAAATAAGCACATATCTGAGCCTATTCGATATGTGCTTATTTAACAGTATTTCTTCACCAATCCCATCCAGTTCCTCCTCTTTTAGAATAAAAATTATAATGCTATTATCATTTTCTTCTTTACCTCTTAAAGTGTACGTTGACTGACTATCCGAATGATTATGTTTGTAGCATAAGAATATGATACAACTTGCCATAATAAGTGACATTCATGCCAATTTAATTGCATTGGATGCGGTATTAACAGATATCAAAAATAAAGGATTAACACAAATTTACTGCTTAGGTGATCTTGTTGATTTCGCTCCCTGGGGCAATGAAGTCATTGACAGAATACAAGAAAAAAACATTCCATGTCTACTGGGAAACCATGACCAAAGAATTGCTTTTGACGAAGCCATTATCCCTTTACCACACCATGATGTAATAGAGACTTCAAATCGAGAAATCGCCATCAAGCTAAGTAAGAAGGAGATATCGGCCCCTCATAAAAAATGGCTAGCAACATTACCCTACACCATTGAACTAACCTTCAAACTTGGAACGAGTTTTAGGAAAATCCTTCTTGTCCATGCCAGTCTCCAAAGCAATGACGAATACATCCATGAATCAACCCAAAAATGTGCTCTATCAACTCAATTAAAGCAAAAAGCAATCGATATTCTGGTGATGGGACATACACACCATTCTTATATTCAACAGGATGGAGATGTCTTGTTTATCAATTGTGGTTCCGTCGGACGTAGTAAAGAAAAAGACAGAAAAGCAACTTACACAATAATAACCTTATCTGAAAAAGAAATTAATGCCGAGATCGTTAAAGTAAACTACCCAATAACAGCTGTCGCAAATGCAATTTACGACAGCAATATCCCCGATTTCTACGGAGACTTCTTACTTGCGAATAATACACTTTAATCATTGTCAATTTGTTACAATAGCTAAGGTTAATGTCATGCATCAGACAGCAAGTTTAGATTACATCGTTATTCTTACAGGGGAGATTTACTTGATTACAGACACAGAAGAAACGCTTTTACAGGCCGGCGATATTGTCATCCAACGCGGCACCAATCATGCTTGGAGCAATCGCTCCGATCAAATGTGCCTGCAATTGGCCATTCTAATTGATGCGAATTAAAAATCTACCCTGTTGCTCAATCGGCAAACTAAACATTGAGCCGATTAAAACACATCGAATTTATCTTGTAGGAACACCGCAATTTTTCTAAGTTTGGACTTCATGATAGCAACATATTTTCGGTCTTTGCGTCTGTTCGACGAAGAAGAGATCAATCAGATTGTTCAGCTTTTTGAATACAGAAAGCTGAACAAAAACGACTTTTTTGTTAAAGAGAATCAAGCTTGTCATGAGGTTGCATTTATACAATCAGGGATCTTCCGTTCTTATTATAGCAGTGCGAATAGGGAAGATATTACCTATTGTTTCCGCTTTCCCAATACATGGATAGCGGCCTACTCCTCCTTTATTACAGGCGGGCCAAGTATGGAGACCATGCAGGCCATTACCCCTGCCGAACTGTGGACGATCAAAAAAAATATGATTGATAAGCTTGCTACGAATAGCCTAAAATGGACAAAATACCTTAAAATGATTGCCGAGGAACAATATCTTGAACTTGAAAAACGCGTCTTTCAATTACAAAAAGAAACCGCATCACAACGTTATGCCAATTTACTCAAAGATCATCCTGATTCTATCCAACAGCTTCCTTTACAATACCTCGCTTCCTATTTAGGCATTACACAACGTCATTTAAGTCGTATCCGCAGCGAAATTTCTTTTTAGACATTTGTCCTATAAAGACGGTAAGCGTATCTCTATTTTTGTGATGTAGTATAACATCATGCAGAAAAAAATACTGATTATCAATGGCCACCCGAATCGGGAATCTTTCAATTTTGGCATCGCAAATGCCTATCAAGAAGCTGCGGCAGCGTCCGGAGCTACAGTACGAACAATCCATATTATTGACCTAGATTTCAATCCAAACCTTGAATTTGGTTATCGTAAACGGACAGAACTTGAGCAGGACCTACTCCTTGCCTGGGAAGACATCTTATGGGCCGATCATTTGGTCTGGATACATCCCGTTTGGTGGGGCGGCCTTCCAGCCTTGATGAAAGGCTTTATCGATAGACTTTTTTTACCTGGACGGGCTTTTCAATATCGCGAAAACTCTCTTTTTTGGGACAAATTACTCAAAGGAAAATCTGCTCGGATCATTACAACACTCGATCAACCAAGTTGGTATTATGCTTTAGTTTACGGCAGACCAAGTGTTAATCAATTAAAAAGATCAACCCTTCAATTTTGTGGAATATCGCCGGTTAAAGTCACCTATATCGGAATTATCAAAACTTCCGATCCTATTAAACGGAATAAATGGCTACAAAAAGTACAACGGTTGGGACACAAACAAGCTTAAGCGCAATCCAAACGCATTAAGACTGCTGGCCAAATGATAATGAGGAGCACTTTTTGCCAAATGGCAATTGCCCTCCGCCTTGCAAGCCCTAGCTTTGACAATAATTTCAAGACAAACGCAACATGGACATTCTAATTGGGCTCCAATGGGGAGACGAAGGTAAAGGAAAATTCATTGATCTGATCGGAAGCGACTATGATATTATCGCCCGTTTTAATGGCGGCGCGAATGCCGGACATAGTATTTATTATCAAGGTAACAAAGTTACGCTTAAACTACTCCCATCGGGTATTTTTTCGTCGCATGTCAAAAACATTATTGGCACCGGTGTGGTCGTTGACCCATTAGCATTTAAAGCAGAAATCGAAGAACTAGCGCACATTATGCCAGATCAAGATCTCTTCAATAGGATTTTGATATCCCAAAAAGCGCATCTCGTTTTACCGACCCATCGTTATTGGGATATCTATATGGAACAGTCCCCACTGTATCGCACGATAGGAACGACCAAAAATGGAATTGCGCAAAGCTATTCCAATAAAATACTCAGACAGAACCTTCGCGTTGGTGATCTTCACTCGGATAGTTTTGATACTGACGTATATCAAAATTTAAACCGTCAATACAAAGAACTACAGTTTTTGGGGCAAGAAATGCCTGCATTCGAAGAGCTCTACCACAATTTTATTCAAGGATGCACTTCCTTAAAACAAGTGCCAATTATAGATACCGAAATCTTTCTGAATAAGGCGATCCGAGATGGCAAGAAAGTATTGGCGGAAGGCGCGCAGGCAACTCTGCTTGATATCGACCATGGAAGTTATCCCTATGTGACCTCATCAAATACGATAGCCTCCGCAGCCTGTGTAAGCTTGGGTGTGTCGCCTAAACTGGTGGATAAAATTTATGGTGTTACAAAGGCCTATTGCACTCGTGTGGGGAATGGTATTTTCCCAACAGAGATCACAGGACAAGCTGCCAATGATTTACGGGACAAAGGAGCTGAATTCGGTTCCAATACCAAACGTCCCCGTCGTGTCGGCTGGCTGGATATCCCAGCATTAAAATATGCCATCATGTTAAACGGAGTTACGGAACTCGTTCTTACGAAAGCCGACATTTTGAACGAAATGGCTGAAATCCCCGTCTGTACCCATTATGAAATAGATGAACAAAAAATTTCTTTAGCATTTTCCCAATCTTATGAACAAAAAATTAAACCGATCTGGAAATATTTAAAAGGTTGGAATACCGATTTCTGTAATATCAAGCAAGCAAACTTGCTTCCACAAACCTTGAGGACATTTATATCTTTTCTCGAAGAAGAATTAGAAGTTCCCATAAAGTATCTTTCAACAGGACCTCAACGTGAAGAATTGATTAAATTAGCTAAGTAATATAAAGGTAACATGGAGCAATTACTGGAATACATCCGAAAATTTGGACAGCTCGATTTGCGAGAAGAGAACTTAATTCGACAAGCATTCGAAAAAAAGAGTATTCCAAAGTCAAGCTATTTTTCGCTTGCGGTAAAGTAAACAATAGCATTGCTTTTGTGGAATCGGGGGTATTCCGTTCGCTCTATTACAACAGTAAAGGCGACGATTTTACGCGTTATTTTATTTATGAAGGTCGTTTTATTGGGGATCTTCAGAGCTTCTTGGATCGAACACCTTCCAACGACTATATAGAATCCCTCACAGATAGTGAGATCTGGAGCCTTGATTTTGAGAATTTTACGCTTCTTGAAAAGGAAATTAAAGTTTGGCCGTTGTTGATGGCCAAACTTTATGCTTTTGTGGTGGAAAGTAAGCTAAAAACGGCAAATACCATGATGAATCTCGATGCCAAAGAACGCTATCTCCTGTTCTTAAAGCTTTACCCGGGTTTAGCCAATCGTGTTCCATTAGCCATGTTAGCGTCCTATTTAGGGATTACCGCATCATCACTGAGCCGGATTCGGAAAAACATCTAAGTGTCGGGAGATCTCTAAATCAAACGGCCTAAACAACCTACTATATTGGTCAAACTAAATATTGATCCCTCAACACCGATACTCGCGAAAAAACAGCACTGAGCCAATTTACCAACGATAAAGCAGCCTTGTAGTGAAAACATTATCTTTCAGATCAGCCGAAAAGTTTGGTAAACTTGTGCTTTCGTTCGTTACATGCTCATTATATACAGTCAGTTTTATCCTATTGTTAATCTGATATGCAAGACCATAGCCCAGCGTACTAAACTTAACATCGCCATCGGCCGTAAAATTATCAGGCATGCCGATTGTCATGCCACTTGCTTTCGTATTTGGATCATATACGTCATACGCTATCAATGCAGTAATACCGGTCTTCGCAATCTCCTGCGTAAACCAAAGATAGTATCCATTAAATTTACGTTGATAAAGGTCTGTTGTCGGCTGGGTTGTAAAACTTCTGCTGGCGTAAGGTCCTTTAATATCGACACCACCGGCAACTCCAGGCTGGTCTCCTGCCACATATTCGGTTTTGAAACTGGATTTCCCGAAGCTATTATCAAACTCGACCTGTAAGTTTGCTCCATAATAGTTCCTGCCGATGGCTTTACCTTCATTCTCATCACTGGTATGCGCTGTATAACCATTGCTATTGGGCGTATAGTACGTTTTCGTATCATTACGCACTGAACCTTTATAGAACGAGCCGCCAAAACCCAAATGAAGTTTTTTATCGGCTAAACTATCAAATTTAAAAGCAAGATTACCGATCAGGTCCTTTTTAGAATCATAGTCCTTAGCGGAGTGACCACTACCGTTCACCAGGGCTAAATCTAAATTTAAGAATTTAACTTTACCCCCAGGATGATAACTTACCATCCCTCCAAGATCACGTTCGCGTGGCATCAACGTCTGGAATACACGTGCCCGTTCCGGAAAGTCACGATAGCCCGATGAGTATACAATGGAATATCCAAAAGGTCTATTGAAAAGTCCCGCAGTTAAACTAAGGCCTTTTTGACTTGGGTGACGCAATTGAATAAAGGCATCCATTAGTTGTACACCGTCTTGAGTAGCATCCAATTGAAAGACAATACTCGAGTAGGTATCCACACGGTCAATTTTAAGACGTCCCCTGCGGATCATAAATCTGTTATCCGAATTCTTTGAAAAATCCCCACCTGAAAAGGACGTAATTCCAGGAGATTGCGCCTTTTGAAACTGTGTTTGAAGATACCCCGTAATCTTGATATCATGTGGATCATAGCTGGAGGGCGCATTATTATTTTGCGCAAGTGCTACAACGGGTCCTATCAGAGCTAAGAGTAAAAGTGCTTTTTTCATGAGAATTTTAAATAAATTATCTTTTTCGCTTGTGATGATATGATACGAGCAGAATCATTTTTCCTTCTTCTATTCCATCATCTTTCAACGGCGTAAAAATAGATTCTCAATATTAAGTTAATATTAATAAATTGTTAGTCTATTAATTTATATACATAAAATTAACGATTTAGTAATATGTCTCGTAAGGGATAGGCCGAGACAATGCGAACTATCGCAATCTATAGGTATTCTTAAATAAAAAGGCCGATACAAATTGTACCGGCCTTTTAATCCTATTGATTCCTTCTTAAAATTATTCCAACCCCTTATTATAATCGCTTTCACGAAGAGGTATAGCCCAAGTCCATTTATTTTTATCTTCTGGCTTAATTGTAGTAACCAATGAAGTCAAGAAATTACCACCGTTAGCAAAGTCTTTTCTCACAATAGTATCTCCCCATCGTTTCATATCAAACCAATCGAATCCTTCGCCCCATAGTTCAACCGCGCGATAAAGTTTAATTTCATTAAGTAGATCTGTTCCTGTTTTTGTACAAACATAATTCACATCCCTTCCTGAAGTAGCGTTTAATGCATTAAGAACACCTTGAACTTCGCTTGCTGCCTTATTTTGGAAAAATTTCGCTTCAGCCTCAATGAGATACATTTCGGAAGCCCTAAAATGATTCACATGACCGATACCAGGTATATCATTCGCTTTAAATTTGAAATTCATATACGCAAAAGGAACTGCAGTAGCTTGTAAATCTGGGAACAACTTAAATGCTCTCGCTTTCATAGCTGTCCCCGCAATACCCGTTGCGGTAGTATATGCTTCATTCTTTGGATCCAAAAATAAATCTCTACGAACATCTGTCGTCGGTATCTTATCGAACAATTCTCTACTGATACATTTTGGTGTTGTTCTTACGGCACTAGCTGTTGAGTTATAGGCAATATAAGACTGGAATGAATAGAAATATAACGTTTCATCAGAGGCTCCATAACTACTCCATATCCATTCGCCATTCGGAGTAGAAAAACCGTTTTTATAATCAGCGTTACTCATCAATTTATAATTTTTACGAGCAAGAACTGCATATTTTTCTGCGTTAACGTAGTCCTGTTTGTTTAGTGCTGCCCTTGCGTAAATCGCGTAAGCCACATCCTCATTCACTTGGAAATTTTTGTCGGATTCTCTATCCAATTTAGACGATTCATATAGCGCTATTGCGTCATTTAAATCTTTATAAATTAAATCATATGTCTGCCCTAAAGTAGATAAAGGCATGTCTCCTGTTGATACGTCGGTTCTTAGAACTAAGCCTCCAGTTTGACCATTATTGGAATCCTTCCATCTATTTCCGTAAATCTGAGCTAACATCATATAACTGTATGCTCTAAAGGTTAATGCTTGTGCTTTTATGAAATCTTTTTCAACGGCTGGTCCCTCCGCTCCATCAATACTTATTACAATTTGATTTGCATTACCTATAATCTTGTAATAATAATACCAAGGATAATAAAGGTAAATACTTGTTAAATTTTGATTGTAATTTGCATTAATGATATCGGCCCAACCACTTAAGTTGACAAAAAAATTGTTTCCAGGATAATTCCCGTAATACATTTTGATTGTTCCTTCTCCATTAAAGCCCTGGCTTCCCAAATATTGTTGGGTCATCATTTTAGCTAAGCCATTTACAGCTAACTTGGCATTTTTTGTTGTTTCAAATACCGTAGGAGTACTTACAGAGTCTGTAGGAAGTGTCTCTAAATAGTCCTTTTTACAGGAAGCTAGCAACAACACTCCTGCAAATAATACTTTAATATAATTTATATTTTTCATCCTTTTATTTCTTATAGTCCAACTTTTACTCCAAAAGATACAGTACGCGGAGTTACCCAAGCATTTGTACTAGTACCATTCCATTGCTGTTGCGGGTTCATTCCTTTGCGTTTCGTCATTGTTGCCAAGTTTTCGATCCCCGCAACAATTCTTACTGAAGACAAATCTATTTTACTAACTAATGTTTTTGGCAAACTATAGCCCACCGCAATATTTTTGATAACTAAATAAGAGCCATCCGTTAAAAAACGATCACTTGAATAGTTGTTCATATTGCTTTGTGAAAAGTTAATTGCTGGAATACTATTCGGATCCAATCTATTTACAGAAGTCGCAGTCATACCTTCAGGAATTCCATTCCATGACTTCATAATATCTGTATGCATAGCACTTGGCGTACCAGACATAGACATTAAACCTGCATAAGACGAATCAAATACTTTACCTCCGATAGCGTAAGTAAATAAAGCCGAAAAACTAAAATTCTTATATTCAAAGTTGGTATTGAAACTTCCATTCATCTTAGGAATAACAGATCCCGACCAATCCCTTACACCATAATTGGATGGATTGGTAACATAATATTTTCCGTTAATCTCTATTAATTCAGCAGCTGGTATAGCTGCCTTATCAGGAGCTGAACCATTTACATTAAATCTTTGTGTATCTGGAAGATACAGAGAACGCCCGGTCATTTGATCTACACCTGCAAATTTAAACATCCAGAAATCATATCTTCCACGTCCTTCCATCCATTTAAAATTACCAGTGATAATACCATTTTCTCTATTCTCTTCTGGTAATGCTAATATTTTGTTGGTCAACCATGTTGCATTCGCTCCAATATTCCATTTCCATCCATCACCTTTCAAAACATCGACATCAAATGTTAGCTCAAAACCGCGATTTGACATTGAACCGATATTACGTGTAATTGTGGAAACAGCAGAAGAAGTAGATGTCGCACCGGCAGATAGCGGCAAATTAACGTCAAATATCAGATTTTGTGACTGCTTATTAAAGTATTCAAAGCTTAAATTTGCACGCTGGAATAAACGTGTCTCAATAGCTGCAGAAAAAGAACTTGAAGTTTCCCAAATCAGATCCGGCGACGCATTTTGTTTTTTATAAAGAGCCGCCATATTTGCATTTTGATCTATATCATACAAAGCTAAGTGTGCATATTTATTAGCACTTTCATCATTTCCAACTTCTCCATAAGATGCTCTTACTTTCAAATCATTGACGACACGAAGTGCATCTTTAAAAAAGTCTTCTTTGGAAACTATCCAACTTCCACCTAATGACCAAAAGTTACCCCAACGATTTTCAGGGCTGAATCTAGAAGATCCGTCTCTTCTAAAGGAGGCCTCAGCAAAATACTTACCATCATAATTATAGCGAGCGCGAGACAAGAAACTTTCGACGCGATAGTCCTCTTGGTAGTCATACAAAGAGGTAATCTTGGTAAAGTTAACCATGTCAGTTTTTCCAGCAAACGTCTCATCCGTTTTATAACCATACAAGTAGCTCCAATTATCGGAATAATTTTCATGTCCTGCTAAAACGTCAACGTGATGCTTTCCAAAGTCCTTATTCCAACTTAACAGTTGTTGTAGCGTATAATTTTTGTACCGATAAATATTTCTAGCAGCGCGACCTTGTCCATTACCATCTCCTATCACTGCATTATTATAGGTACGGCGTTCAGAATTACGAAGATTCAAATCACCATTTAGCGTGAACGTAAAATCTTTCAGGAATTTAAATTCGAGGAATCCTCGACCGTTGACAGTATTTCTAATCGTTTGATCACTGTTCAATTCATTTTCCCAAATAGTATGCCTTCCAACATATTGTAATCTTGTTGATTCACCATTATCGAATTGTTTATCTCCTAAAGCATCTAATGCATAGGTACCATCAGGATTATGTAGATGAATCGGATAAATTGGTGCAATTGAACGTGCATAATTAAAAGGATTTGTGAAAGAACCAGCATCATCCGTGGAACCGCTTATTCTATCTGAAATTTGGTGTGATCCTGCTAAATTGAAGCCATATTTAAACCAATTTTTAGCTTGCAATTCTGCATTTAAACGACCTGTAAACCTCTTTAAACCTGAATTTTTAATATAGCCCTTTTCGTCCAAATATCCAGTAGAATAAAAAACTTTTGCTTTATCCGTGGCTGTATTCCCATCAATATTATAATTTTGACGATGTCCTATACGATCTACTTCACTAAACCAATCCAAGTCATCTCGATATCCACTTTTAATTTGCGCATCGGAAACTAGCTTACCATTCGCGTCAAATAATTTATCATCATCTTTATCATAAATGTTTAGTTTAAGATAGTTACTTACCAATGACTTTGAAGCCTCATCATTTGCCGATTGGGTTGTCGGATATTTGGTTGAACTACTTGTCAATAAGTTATTTCGATACCCCATCCACATAGCCTCCATGAATTGTCTATCATTCACTCGGCTATATTCTGCAATACCTCTTGAATAAAACCCTTGATCAGTGGAAACATTCACTTGTGAGCGTCCAGCTTTTCCTTTCTTTGTTGTAATAATAATAACACCATTACTTGCCCTACTACCATACAAAGCTGAAGAAGAAGCATCTTTCAATACCGATATACTTTCTACGTCATTCGGATTTATATCGGAGATATTACCACCAAAAGGAACACCATCGACAACATAAAGAGGGTCATTCGAACCATTTAGTGATGAAAATCCACGAATCCTTATACTAGGTTCTGCACCTGGCATACCAGAAGTATTGTTCAGTTGAATACCAGCAGCAGATCCCTCTAAAGCTGCAAATGCATTGGTAACTGGTCTCTTTTCGATATCTTTAGCAGAGACGGAGGTTACGGATCCAGTCACAGATTCTTTTTTGGCAGTACCATAAGCGACTACGACAACCTCATCTAATGCTGTATTCTGATCCTCTAGTGACACGTTGAATAATGACTGTCCATCTTTAACGATTATAGTCTTATCAGAATGACCGACATACCTGAAAACCATTACTTTACCAAGAGGAACTGATAAAGAATATTTTCCATTTGCATCTGTTTGAGTAGCAATGTTTGATCCTTGAACAGCAATTGTAACTCCTACCAACGGTTTCCCGTCAGCGCCAGTTACACGACCGCTTACTTTCTTCTCTTGCGCAAAAGCAACAGAAGAAAGGATCATACTCCCCACGAAAAAACTGAGTAGTTTGTGTTTCATATGTTTATGTTTGTTTAAATAAGTAGTTTATCTAACTAAATACGATAAAAGCACCGAAGAAACTTTTAATATATGTTTTTCAAAAGTGATGAGCCCAACAGGCTAATACAGTTAGTGTACAAAACCAAACATGAAATGTTAAGGTTTTGTTAAAAGCAAAGATAAAACAATCGTTTAAAGATGCAACAAGAAGTTATAAATAGAATTAAAAAACTGGAAAACAAACGATATAAATCATAGTATTTCACACAAAAAAATAACACACAAAAACACTAAATACCAAACAATTACACAAACAACACACCTTAATCTAAAAAAGTAGCTATTTTTTTTTATGAAGTAACAATAAATACTGTAATATTTTGTATTTTTCATCATAAAACTACCCTTACAATCGATAATAATAAAAAAACACACGTAACTGCTATCAAAAAGACAAAACAATAGTTCGAACCAATAAAAGGCAAAAAAAAGATGAACTACAAAAGCTTAAATCCAATATTATATACAAAAAGCTTAGATCAAACTATTCAGTTCTATACTGAAAAACTCGGGTTTACATGTGTTGAAAAAAACGAAGCATTGAACTGGGCTCTACTGCGAAGTGGAACCATCGAAATCATGTTTTCGCATCCTGTTGAAAGCATTGCTTTTGAAACAGCACAATTTACCGGGTCCCTTTATTTTAACATAGCTGATGTTGATAATTTATTGGAAAGTTTGAAAGATAATGTCAAAATATGTTATGAAATAGAAACTTTCGAATAGGGCATGCTTGAGTTTGCTATTTATGATAATAATGGATATGTGCTTCAGTTTGGTGAAAAAATATAGAGGTAGCAAAATACTTGCTACCTCTATATTACATAAAAATTCCTTTTTGATCTAATTAAATATGTGTTCTGAATTCTTTCAAATTCAATTTGAATGGAACAACAACAGAAGACTTTACAGCCTCCCCGTTTTGGGTTGCTGGTTTCCATTTACCTGCTCTGTTAAGTGCACGTTGCGCACTCGTCAATACGCCATAACCAGGATCATCTTTTAATTTAACACCAGTAATTTTCCCATCTTCTTTCACAATAAAATTTAACTCATAATCACCAGACAAGCCTGCTTTCAGTGCTTCAGGTGGATATTGGAAATTTTTATAGAATTTTTCAATGAAAGTAGACATGCCTTCAATTGGTTCTGCCTTTACTAGCAGCGACGAACTAGCAGATTCTCTCAAGCTTAATACTTTGTAAGGAAAACGAACCCACGAAGCTACTGGTGATCCATTCTTCTTAGCAGGTTCCCAATCCCCCGATCGTTTAAGAATATCGATCAAGCGGAGTGAAATTTTATCGCCCAAATCCCGAACGATATCAATTGAATCAATTTTCCCATGTTCGTTGACACGAAAATCAAGAACTACTTCGCCCGAAATATCACGTTGTATTTCGGAATTCGATAATTTTAATTGCTTATTCAATTTCGCTGCGAACTGCTCATCGCCCTCTTTAGGACGGGCTGGGTTATTCTGGCCATATAGACTTATGGACAAAGCCAGAAAGCATAAGGTACCTAATAATTTCATAATATAAGTTCTAGAGATTGTTAACTAAATATAGGTAATTATTACATAAAAACATAGACTAAGGCACCACTAAAGAAAATAATTTCACATAGAAAAGGTCGT
>NZ_DJTD01000067.1:147757-378351 GCF_002440385.1 Sphingobacterium sp. UBA6317
ACGACCTTTTCTATGTGAAATTTGTAGCACTATGGTCTAGGAGAATCAAATTTGATCTGAAGATCAAGAATTTCTCTCTTATTCGTTGTTTGTGCCCAGTCAAAATTTAATGTAAATGTTTTTGTTGCAGGATCATATTTATTGACCTTCCCCGCAATATTTCTTAATGTCGGTGCACCTAAAGCAAACATAGTGACTTCATTAGTAGCAGGGTTAATTGTCGCCCGCAAGTTGTCGATACCAGCAATACCAGAAGTACCACCTGCCCATCTCATATTTGTAATTTCGACAGTGTTTCCATCTATTGATTTAAGCGTAACCTTTGGATTACCAGCCAAACTTCCGTTCAATGCATCACCAATATTTAAAGCACCGCCGGTATAACGTTGTACAAGCCCTTTTTCAACGGTGTAAACACCGTCATATAAGTTTTTCGGTACAACACCTAAGACTATTGCTCCAAAATTACCAGAGATTGTCCCCTCACTTACAGATTTGATTTTTAATCCCAAAGCATAGCTTTCTTTAAAATCGAATTTTTCAGGAAAAAACTTGATGTTTAAGTTTCCAATTTTTTGACCTTTTGGAATTGTAATCTCGTAAGTTGAAACAGTATAATTCGCTGTTTGCAACGGTTGATATTTCGATCCATTCTGTGCATTATAAGCAGTAATTATACTATTATCCAATTCTAGTGTAACTTTAACATCCGCTTTCGGATTATACACCCCTGCTATTTGAACAGGAATTGCAAAATCCGTTGTTGGAACCATATCAAAAGCCTGAATATACAGCGGATATTTACTAGATGTCCCCGAAGATGGCGCTACAAAGTTTTTAAACTCGATGATATTTTCAACATTCCCACCTGCATCGGGACCGATGATTGCATCATCCTTCAAACAACTTGTGAACATAAACGGTAACAACAGTACCGAAATATAATTTATAATCTTTTTCATTTCAAATCAATTTATTTTGCCCAAAACAATTTATCAGTGTATTTATTCACCGTCGGGATATTTGCACCGTTATAACTGAACTCACTTGCTGGATAAGGTAGCCTAGCAAGATTTTTATCAGGAGCGGTCGAGCGTGACTCAGTAGAAATAAAGTTCAACTTACCATTACCAATCACATTTCCACCTGCAATTTTCGGATAACCAATTCTACGGTATTCATTATACGCCTCGTGCCCAAATAAGAAGTTCATTGCTATATATTTCTGTGTCACAATAGCCTCTAATTTTTGGTCTTTTGTTTGTGCTGCAGACCAGTCTGCCAGGTATTTACCTGCATTGGCAGACACGTAACTTGTCAAATAAGTAGCCGCATTTGCACCATTTGATACAACATCGGACTCATTTTTATTTAAATAAGTGAAAGAAGCTTTAATTCCGTTTTCAAAAAATGTTTTCGCATCACCTGAAAGTAATCCTTCAACGACAGCTTCTGCACCAAGAAAATTACCTTCTGCACCAAGCATTAAAGGTTGACCTGCAGATGGTCCTTTAATAACACCATAACCTCTATAGTTTGTTGCACTGATTGTTCCTGAGGCTGGTTTCATAACCCAAGCAGAAGGAGAGATTCCCACTGGCGGATTGTTTGTATTTCCCAACTGGTTTACGTTTGTTGAAATACCATTGGCAAAAAACAAGTTCGCACGTGCTTCATCACTTAATTTAGATCCATCAAAAAAAGCCATTACAAATGGTGTAGGGATAAATTGCGTTCCCCATGTACCTACAGCAGCACCATCAGCACCATATGCCCAGGTATTCCACATTGGATTCTGTTTTCCCGCAATTTTAGTAAATCCAGGTTGTACAATCACATCATCTGTAATTACACCAATAGGATCTATCGTCTTATTTGCAAACGCCGCTTTACTGCCTGCACGCAATACCAACCTTAATTTAAGTGTATTAGCAAATTTAGCCCAAGAGGTATTATCTCCTTTGAAAATGATATCCGATTTTTTAAATACATCAGAAGAAGCATTTGCCTTAAAATACGCCACCGCTCCATCGAGCTTTTTAGCCAAATCGACATAAATATCACTTGCTTTATCGTATTTCGGTGTTAAGAATGCTGCTCCTTGCAGTGCTTCAGAATAAGGAATGTCATTGTAGGTATCTACTAAATTAGCATAGTTGTAGGCCATCAACACTACGGCAGCTTGATTTAAATCCTGATAACCCGCGTTTCCGGAGGTATTTTTAACAACATAATCCAAATCCGTAAGTGTATTATAAACCCCGCTCCATAAACCACCGAACGCACTTGTTGCATAATCGTATGTCAGGATATCTCCCCAACCCGAGACCCCACCAGATGTCGCATAGTATCCTACAAAGCGTGCTCCATAGGTATTAAAACCTGGAACTTGCTGAGCTGTAGCGACCATAGCTTGCGGTAACACCAATTCAGGTGTAGAATAAGTCGGTGAATTTGGGTTAGTATTTATATCTAACGCTTTATTACAGGATTGTAAACCTTGTGTACAAAGTGCAGCTACCAATCCCAACATTATATATTTAATATTTCGTTTCATTTGTAGTAAGATTAAAAAGTTAAACTAACAGAGAATCCAAGGTATCTCGATGGTGGCGTTTGGCTCAAACCAGTTAAACCAATCGCATTTCCGTTTGAAGAACCATTTCCGTCAGAGTATTCTGGATCGGTGTAAACGTTCGTTGCTGGAGTCCATAAGAATAAGTTACGACCTTGCGCACTTACTCGAGCTCTTTTAATTACTTTTTGTCCAGCTAACCAACTTTTAGGAATGTTATAGGTTACTGACATTTCACGAATCTTCCAGAAAGCTGCCGAAGTCACATAAGTTTCATCAATATCCCTTCTTCCGGTTCCCATTGTCCAATAATCTGAACCGCCATCATACACTGTTATATTCGTGTTAGCGACATAAGATTGTGTTGCATCATCCCAATAAGATGAATTAGGGATAACAAAACGCTCTCTATCATAACCGACAGTATTGATTCCTGATCCAGAAAAATCAAAAGTGCTTGCTCCTCTATGATAGATATAATTTCCAGTGCGGTATTCAGCACTCGTATAGAACGTCAGGTCTTTCCAAGATAAGCTAAGATTCAACCCAAGTGTATGCGTAGGCATTGCAGGCCCCATATTGATCAAGCTTTCTGTTTTTGTTGGATACCCCGTATTTTTATCTACAATAATCCGTCCTTGAGGGTCTCTGTTATAACCATAACCCATGATCACTGGAAACTTCTCTCCTGCAATTGCGTATGATCCTGTACTTCCTCCATATGTTCCCAAAGCCAATTGTGTTAGACCTGCTCCTACTGCCTCTACTCTATTATCAATATAGGTAAAGTTACCGCCTACCGTTAAATCCCAATCCTGTGTTCTGATCGGTGTAACCGTCAATTTAGATTCAATCCCCTTACCAGTTGTAATACCTGCATTGACCAGGTAATTGCTGTATCCAGTTGCCCATGAGATGATAGCTGGAACGGTATTATCTGTTGTTCTATTGTTAAAATAGGTTGCATTTGCAGTTATCCGATTATTCCACCATTGTGACTCAAAGCCCAACTCAATTGAGCGAGTCATTTCAGGCTTTAATCCAGGCTGAACAATCTGATTTCCGATTGTAAAACCGCCGACGCCATTATATGGATATCCTGAGCCTTGGCTGAAAGTTGGAACAGTTGCATAAGCTCCAAATGTAGAAGTACTACCTACGTTAACTTGTCCCACTTTTGACCAGTTAGCAATCAGCTTCAAGAAATTTAATGGTTCAAAATCTTTCAATCCGTCAATAGCATCAGTCGCTACAAAAGATAATGCTACACCTGGATAAAAGAACGATCTATGATCTGGATCAAGAATAGAAACCCAGTCATTACGTCCAGTCAGACTCAAGTAAAGATAATTTTTGTACGCAACATCCACTTTTCCAGATAAACCAAATGTACGGGCGAGGTATGAAGATTGACCCGCGCTTGGATTGTTCAATGAGTTCCCAAGATTATAAATATCAGGAATGACCAAGCCACTTACAGAGGCGTTCATACCTGAATATTGATTTTGTAAAAATTGGAAGAGTAAAGTATAATCAAACTTGAAATCACCATTGGTATGTGTCGCATGGGAAATAAAGTCTGTTGCTATATTTGTAGTATAGTTAAATGCATCTGTAACATTACCCGTAATATTATTAGCCTTATAGGAACCATGAAGCCCTGCTGCATAAGGTGTAAATGAATATTTACCCGTCGTATATTTATAAGACTGATTGGCAGTTGTCATACCAACACGGCCTGTAAAATCTAACCATTGTAATGGTTTGAAACTTAAGTCAATGTTCCCCATAAAATAGTCATTACGGATATTCTGACGATTATTAGCAGCCACAAAATATGGGTTATTATAATAAGCATTGTAATAACCGCTAGGGTCAGCAAACGGATTATTTTTCCAGTCTTTATAACTTAATAAAGGGATTTGTCCAGGTTGATTCAAAACTGCATCATAAATGGAAGAATTCGCTGATGTCTGATCATATCGATTTTGTGCATAGTAAGAAGAATACGAAATATTCAACTTATCACTTAATTCTCTAGCCCCATTTACGCGAGCTGAAGCTCTTGTGTATTTATCTCCTGGAACCGTACCTGTAGAATTTAAATACTGACCAGAAAAACGGAATGAGCTTTTATCGAGCTTTGATGCAACAGACAAGTTGGTCATATTAGTAACGCCGGTTTCCCAGAATTTATCTTTATCACCGCTATAAGAATATGGTGTATATTGCGTGCTTCCATCTTGGAGCGGATCGCCAATTAACACATTTGAACCGTCAAATTTAGGTCCATATTGTTGGTTTTCATAAGGTGTGTAAATCTGAACATATTTATCCGCACCAGACCCGAATAACTTCTGCATCTTAGGTAAAAAAACCGAATTTTCAAAAGTTGTTGTGTTATCGATTGTCACTTCTAGGCCTTGGGAAGCAGCACCTTTTTTCGTTTTTATGATCAAGGCACCATTTGATGCTTGTGATCCATAAAGCGCAGCAGCAGAAGCACCATTCAGTACGGTGATATCTTCCACATCATCAGGGTTTAGATTACCCAGCATAGCTGAAGGAGAAATGATATTATCAATAACAATTAAGGCTTGGTTATTACCCGTTAAAGAGCGCATTCCCCGCAATACTACGCGGTAATTGGGATTTACACCACTACCAACTCCTTGTACTGTTAGACCCGCAACTTTTCCAGTAAGGCCGGTCACGATGTTTGTCGGTTTTGCCTTTTGTAGATCATCTGCTTTAATAGTTGTTTGGGTAACACCAATAGAACGACGACTGGCCTGAAGACCCGCACCAGTTACAACGACTTCATCAAGAACAGAAGCATTGTCATTCAGTTGTACGTTATATAAACTTGAACCTTGTGCAACGGTAATTGTTTTGTCTGAATAGCCTACAGAGCGAAAGACTAAAATTTTTCCAGTAGGAACATTAATAGAATAGTTACCGTTTGCGTCGGTTTGTGTGGCTTGGTTAGTGCCTTGAATAACAATAGTAACGCCTGGCAACCCCTCGCCATTTGTACCTGTCACTCTTCCACTAACCTTCTTTTCTTGGGCGAATGCTACCGAAGTTAGGATAGCACCACCCAATAAAAAACTGAGTAGTTTGTGTTTCATATGTTTATGTTTAATTAAGTATGTTTATTTAAATTCTTGGCAATACAGCACCTTGGCTAGCGAATTTTTTACTTCTCAATAATTATTATATGCGATGTTAGTTAGTCATACATCTTTTAAGTCAACAATGTCAGCTGTTAAAAAATGTTAAATACAAATTTATAACTTTTTTTAACTTTTGCAATGCAAGCATAACTTTGTGATAACATTTATTTCATAATAAATCACAAACAACTGATAAACAGGTCATTATTTTTGATGCAATATTAATTAAAGTAACATTGTTTAAACAAACATATTTATTTGTATTTCCCCTCGAACCATGTTATCCATTCACTTATCTTTCATCAAATTCTATTTATTTATAATAATATATTTTCCACTGACGGTAAATCCGACCTTAAAATGAATGATCTCAAACGCTCTATTCATCTGTTCGCTTCAGACTTATAGATAAGGAAATTTTCATTTCATCGCCGTACGACTGTCCTTATGATCTTCAGGGCAAAAACTTATCATCCCTTTTTTCTCATACATCAACACCCCAGCGTCGCGTATTACGGCATAGACCTTTTCCCGATTGGTCCTATAGCAGACAGTCGTACTTATCAACTTGTTCGGTATACATTTCATGTTTTTAACCGCAAATCCATGCCAGCGGCTCATCTGCCAGACAAATTCTTTCAGTGGGACATCTTTGTATTCACGTACAGCATTCGCCCATTGCGAAGCTTGTTCAAAATCCCCGTTCTTTAAATAAAATAGACTATCCCGTTGTACTTTTTCACCTTTAGGTAAATAGGATTTGATAACCACAGCTTCATCCAAACATTGAAGCTCCTTACTTTTGTATGATCTACGATCAGAGACAAGCACCTCTCCATGTGATACCGTTGCCCGCGTAAACTGGGCATAAGATGCTAATTCAAACCTTCCGTAATCACTCGAAATTTTTCCATTGCTAGTTTGTATTACCATCACCCCCCCAAACAGTTGGCTAGGTATGTCTATAAGCACCTCGCCCTCGATAAACAGATGTGTACTATCTCCTCCTTGCGTCAACGGATAACGAAGGGTTGATTGGGCATTTAGCCGGACCCGCATACCATAAGAGAATTCTATAACACATTGCTGACGAGCAGCTGTTCTGATCACGATAGCCGTATCTTTTGTATTTATTTCCCGCCCGCTGGATGATTTATCAAATTCCAATACCCCCTCGGCGGTCTTGGCGAGCGAAATACCGTTTAAATCAAGCAATACTCCGGTTGCATTCGTATCCAATCGAATGATAGATGAATCAGCAAGCATTATTGTACCTGCAGATTCAGACAACGGTATTTCCGTACCAGAGGACATACTAGCACATTCCAGACCGATTTCAGCCATATAATTCCTGTGTTTTAACATGACAATTACAGCCGGTAGCAAAAGAAATAAAACTGCTGCTGCAGCACAACGCCACCATAATTGCCGTTTCTTTTTTTTAGCTAACCGATCTCCCGCAGCCTGGATCTGTTCAAAATCAGGCCGCCACTCGATGGATAATTCGTTTGACCGATTAGTAGACATTTCTTCGATCACCTCGGCAATCATTGCATCAAATTCCTCTTCACTAAAAATTTTCTCCGCTGCTTCTAATTGATCGGATTCTGTAAAACTGATACTCGCGTCCATACGCTTCCTAATCAGTTCCTTTACATATGTTCTGTTGTAAATCATTTCACCTTGTATTAAACAAATAAGCCCATAAGATCTTTCAACTTTTTTCGGATCACCTTCAGTGCCCTAGACAATTTATTTTTCACCGTCTGTTCTGCCATTCCATAGGTTGCCATTAATTCCTTGTTACTCCTACCCTCAAACTTCGATTTAATGACGAGCTCCCGATCCTGGGGAGGTAATTCCTCACAAGCCTCCAAGATCAGCATCTCAAGTTCGTTATAGGCAAATATATCGTCTGCGCATTGACCACTAGCCATGTCCAGGCCATTATCGAGAGAAATCTTATTATATTTTGCCTCATCTCTAATGTAATAAAGAGCTTTATTTTTCGCTACGCGCTGCATCCAATATACGGGTGCTTCTAGCTTCGCGACCAATTGCCTTTTTTCCCAGATTACGATTAATGTCTCATTTAATACATCTTTGACCAGATCGTCATTATCATAAATAAACCGACGGATATACTTTTCCAGACTCCCGCCATAATGCGCAAAAATCTGCTCAAGCGCTGCATTAGGCTGTGAGTCTAATAATTGAAAAAAGTAACGATCGTACGTATTTGTTTCTTTTGCCATTCGTCTACCCTCTCTAATATCATTTTGATAAAATTATAAACTTAAAAATCAGATACTTATAAAAATTACAGCGTATTAGCAGGTACGAACTAGCCTTTATTGCTAGTAGTATATAGAAGAATTAGAAGATTAGATTTTAAATCATTAATAAAACAAAGATAATAAAAGCCATATAACAAACCAAGAAAAATAATTTACAATATACTGATTTACAAATAGTTGAATTCAAAATTCAACCCGATACTCTTATGCTTCTTTTATAGATTAGAAAAGACAGTAACAACAAAAAAAATGAACGCAAGAACAGCACATATCGCAATGGAAAGTATCCGAATCGCATTTATGGTCTTTTGGATCTATGTAGCTATAGACAAGCTCATGGAACCCAGCGCATTCCAAGCTGCTCTTCTCCGGCAACCGTTACCAAGCAGCTGGGCAAAACCTCTTTCTTTGACACTTCCTGCTATTGAGCTCGCTACCGGAATCCTTTTAGCCGGTCGGTATAAAAAAATAGGATTACTGCTATCTATAGCTTTATTATCCTCTTTCAGTGTCTATATTGCATTGGGACTACTCAATCTATATCCGCAGAAACCGTGTGGCTGCGCATCCGTATTTGAAAGTTTGTCGTGGGAATGGCACTTGGTGGTAAATATGGTCCTTTTTACGTTATCCATATTGGGATGGTACTTGACTGGCCCAACCAGCCCCATGGAAAGGCACAAGAAAAGGAACCTATCAATTGGCTTTACCTTTATACCGCCCATTCATTTAGGTATTGTCACACTCTGTCTTTATCACACTTCTCAAATACGCTTTCCGCGAAAATTTGCACTATTCCCGGCTTGGCCGGTATAGAAATAAATTATGACACGTGATGGACAGCCCGTAAAAATCGATCCCGAGGTATAAAACAGACTGAAGCGCCTCGTTAAAGCAAAGATTCAGTCATTAATAAAAAAATTGAGTTTTTTGTGGAGGTAAACTTTTTTTGCTCTTATAAAAAAGGCCTCGGTATGAAAGCAATATCTTTCATCAAAAAGCATGCAACGGTGATGTTAGCCGGAGCTGCAATAATTGGATTCTCCAGCTTCAAGATTGCTGAGAACTATAATAAAGCTGGTTTAATGTGGTACCCTGTAGATTCGTCTGGAAATATCTCCAGTACGGGGAGTACTTCGCCCACGAGCGACTGTAGCGAGGAAGAACTTCCAATTGTCTGTGAAATACAATTGGAATCCAACTCAAATGGCACACCTCCAGCTACGCATATCAATGATACAGAACTGAAAGGAGGTTCTGTCCCATTTAATGATGCAAAATTCCGTAACGAAGATTAATCAATAACGGATAATCAGCTATCTCCCGCCTCGTAATATGTGGGAGATAGCTGATTAGAAATAATTAATTCTGTTCGTACTTACCCAGGTCAACTACAGCTTTTGGAATCGGCATTGCATATCGTTCACTATTCGGTTCCAAGATATAAGTACTGCCTTCAACACTCCTTGTAATTGTTCGCGCAGTTTCTTTATCCAAATTAAGCCGTTTCAGATCCGACCATGCAATACAGCGCAAAAGCAATTCCTTTCTTCTCTCCAAGAGTATCCGCTTCAATAGCTCGGCGTTTGGCAAATCCTTTATAGGTTGAAAGTCCGAGTAACGATTTATCAATAAATGATTGAGGTCCGCCAGACTCTTGTCTGCATCACCCGTTCGCAAATATGATTCGGACCGAATGAGATAAAGTTCATCTTTTGCAAGTCCTGCAAAGTAAACACCAGATCCTATATAAGAACCCTTAAAATTGTAAATACCGTTTTTCAGGTTAAAAAAACCTTTCTTGCGAAGGTCATTGTCTTCATAAGTTTTCAACAGTTCTGCGTTTACATCAATACGAGTATCCGAGATAATCTGCGCATAACTCATGGAAGCATAAAAAATCACTTCGGTATTATTTTCTTTAAATGGGTAGGCCAAGGAAAGATTCAATTTGTTGTAATCCAAAAGTGTTCCGTCAATCTTTATGGCCTCGTCACTATGAACTAAAGCTTCCTTATAGTCTTGCATAATTAGATTAACTCTTGCTAGCATCATAAGTGCCGACTTCTTATTGGGCTGATAAATGTTTTCAGAGTTTTTATCTAATAAGGATACCGCTTCTTCCAAATCCGTCTTAACCAGCATATAAGTTTGTTCTAGCGTTGAACGGTCTAATTTTACATCGAGATCAGTTCCCTCTCTCAATGGCAGACCCCGCTTACTTTTATTCTGTTCGCTGTAAGACATGCAATATACTTGTGCCAATTGAAAGTAAGCCCATGACCGGAAGAATAGTGCCCTGCCGCGAATATTATTAAATTTATTGGTATCGGTGGTTTTATCATTTTTTGACAGGATGTCCAGCGCCAAATTAGCGTAATAGATTTGCTGATAAAAGTTACCCCAGTTTTCCAGCCCAACGTTATCAATAAAAACTTCATCTCGCCAGAGGTAGGCGTTCGCCTGCCATGGAACCAGACTCGACCAATAACTAGGTGGAACCACAAAATCTCCTGCGGCAATATCGCCCAGCGGCGAGGCTCTGCTGGCATTCATGATAGACGTTCTATTAAGAATAGCTTCTGCATCTACAAGGGTGCTCGGTATGACCAATCCTTTGGATGACCGGATCTCCAGCCATTCTTTTTTACATCCCTGCATAAGGATGGAAAAGAAGACGAAGAGTAATGTTAGTGTATTTCTAGCTTTCATGATCTCTGTTCATTTAAGGTTAATAGCTCATTTTAATTCCAAGAGAAAAAATACGTGGTGAAAGGTAATAAGAGGCAGACGGATAATCGGGGTCCAAACCCAGCTTATTTTTGCGCCACAAGATTCCGACATTGTTTAAATACCCATAAATTGATAGATCCTTTATCTTGAAGCGATTATGTAGCAATTTAGACAGCGAATAATCTAGTCTGATATCGCGCAGGCGTATATGATCTCCTTTTTCTGCCAATATCTCAGACTGCGTATACACGATATCTCTGTTCGCAATATTTGCAAAAGGATTTGACGGTACATTTGTCACAGCTTCATCACCCGCTTGCTTCCAACGATTGAGATAATCTTCGTGCATGCCTTTGCCATTTGTCATCAGCAAGCTGTATTCCACTGAATTTCGTCTGAAATAGTATCCTAATTTAAAAGCGATATTGAAACTCAGGGTTAGGTCTTTCCATCTAAAATTATTTCTCCAAGCCCCAGTCCAGATGGGCACACTGCTGCCATGGTTAACAAGGTCATTCATTGATAAACTATTTATATATTTGGTATACTCGGTATTCCTTACGCCATCATTGATCACCAAGGGATTGCCGGTAGTATGATCAAGACCGAACCAAGGCAAGCTATACAGCGCATCCAGTGACTTATCTTTTATTGGACGCTTATCCATACCCGTTGTATAGCCCATTACAGTAATAGTGTTGTCACCATAATAATCGGTCACCCGGTTGCTAGTTTTCGATAACCAAAATTCATTGGACCATTTAATTCTGCTGCCTATTTCTCCATAGCCCAAAGTCAGATCCATTCCAGCAGTTTCCATTTTCGCATAATTACGTTTTAACTTAGCCTGAGAACCTCCATAATACACTGTGGGATCGATAAGATCAATACCGATAAGATCATCCGATTTCTTTCGATAGTAATCCACTGATCCTCTAAATTTTCCTTTGATCCTGAAATCCATTCCCACATTTAACGTCGCCACTTTTTCCCAGCGCAGATTTTGATTACCTGGCGATGTGACCAAGGCCTGCTGTAAATTGGTCGATGAGTTGACACTATATGACACTGTAGGATAGGCAGTCATACTTCGGTCAATATTACCGTTCTTGCCATAGGAAACACGCCATTTCAGTTGCTGAACAACATCGTTTTTAAAGAAATTTTCGTCGCCCATATTCCATGCTAAACCAACAGACCAGAGCGGAATACCCTTTTGGTTGGTATTGACGCCAAACAGATTGGAAGCATCCCAGCGCACACTCCCCGACAACAGGTATTTAGATTTCCAATCATAGCCCAAATTGGCATAATAAGACAGGTATCGATCAATATTTTCTTTAAGCGTACTCATCGGAAAAGGAATTCTTCCGGAAGACTGCGGGCGAAGTGGATAAACCTTAGTATAATCAAGTATCATCTGTGATGTTAACAATTCATCATTATAGCCATACAGTGTGTAATCATCCAGCTTAGTGACCACTTCACGCTGCTCCATGCCTGAAAGAAATACAACACGATGAGATCCAAACTGACGATCGACATCAAGCTGCAGTCTGCCAGACTTAGAGGTCAGTTGCTGCCGGCTCTGACTGAGTATATCTCCATAAGGAAACACCCGGCTCCCATCGGCCTGTGTATAGCGATTAACCAAATTCCGTACATAATAAGCATCCTTTTTCTCCAGATTGCGATAATTGGTCGATGCCATCAATGACTGCAGATTGAGAGACAAGCGTATTCCTTTGACAATTCCATAATTGATCGCTAAAGACCACCTATTCTCATTCATGCCGGAGCGCTTACTTTGAAGATTGAGCTCATCCAATGGTCTATAGTTCCAGTCTAGCAATCCTGAAGTTGGAGCTTCCGCTACATATTCTAAGTTATAATCCCTTAGAACAGGTGCATTTCCGTCCTCCTGCTTCAACGACATATAAGGATAGAGGTAATCAAAATTTCTAAAATCCACCGTGTTAGCCACATTGTTATTTGCAATAAAGCCGTATCCAAAATCAAACTTCAGCTGACTTATCGGATAATAACTGACTGAAGATGAAAAGGTGGTTCTTTTTTGACTATTGCCAATATCATGGAGACGCTGTCCATCCCATCCGCCAGAGAAAAAATAACTGAGATCCGAAGAACCGCCCCGCATATTTACATTGTATTGCTGCAAAAAGGAAGACCTATAAAGGTACCGCTTCGCCTCATCGCGCAGATCTATCTGTGCGGCACTACGTAATCGCTGGTCCAGATCGGTATCGCTAATCTTATTATTCCTATGCTGATATAGCCATGTAACCACCGGCGACAATGGAGATTTGCTCGCATCGCTATACCGTGCATCATATATTCCCTTTTCAAAAAAAACTTTCTCCAAATCAATATAGTCCTTGGCATTAATAAAATCCTTACCATACGTCAAATCCGGTCTAGGAGAAAAAGAATTAACTGCATTTAGGCTGACTGTCAATGGCTGATCTCTCTTTCCTTTTTTTGAAGTCAGCACAATAACACCATTTGAAGCCCTTGCACCCCATATAGACGTCGCAGCCCCATCTTTAAGCACCGTTATTGATTCAATATCGTTAGGGTTGAGCCCATTGATATCACCGTCATACGGAAAATTATCCAATATGATCAAAGGAGAACCATCGGCATAGATTGTATTGGTACCACGAAGGCGCATAGCAGTCCGGTTATTATCGCTGTTCATCTGACCTATTTTTCTTTTGTCGAACTGAAGTGAAGGAGCAATATCTTCCAATCGATCCAGTATCGCCGAAGAAGTATTCCGCTGCAATGTCTTTCTATCGATAAAATCAAAGCTACCTGTAGCACGCTCCTTTGGTAATGAATAATAACCGGTACTGATCTGCACCTCCTCTATCATCACCGATTCGGGCATCAGACTGACCAACACATTTTTCTGTTCACGCTTAATAGCAAGCTTTTTTGCTTTATACCCAATCGATGAAATCCAGACCGTATCGTATGTCTTTAAAGAAAAAACAAAAGCACCTTCGCTGTCCGTTTTTGCCAGTACCAACGAATGATCGGCCTTGATAGTGGCCCCTGCAATACCTTTCTGCGTCTTTTCGTCGACAACTCTCCCTTTAATAGATGATTGACCCTTGGCAGTAAAAAATGTAATTAGAACGAGGAAAGCAAGTATACAATAACGATTAATCATGATCGCCCCTCCTTTCTATCACCAGCATAGGCAAGGCTATTGTATCTCTCTTTATCCCCAGGCCGTAACGTTGCAAAGCAGCATCAACTGCGAAGAGGTTTTTTGTATCAGCGTAAAGATCCATGCTGACATTCCCCGCATAACCAGTAGCATCAGTAACAGGCAATTTATCTTTATAATTATTATCGGCTAGATAGGAAACCAAAGATTGCAGAGGTCTATTGACCAAACTAAAATAGCCCTTGTCAGCTTTTATTTTTCCTGTAGCACCACTCTTACTGTAGCATTTTTTGAAGACAGCTGCATCCCGAATATAGAGACACCAAGCTTCTACCCTGCTTGTCGCAACGTAGGATCGGGCATTAAATTTTAGTTCAAGCAATTTAGCTAGATCCAATTTTAATAGATCTGTCTTCTGTTGTTCGTCCAGCATCTCGTTACTTTTAAGATAATAGCAATATAAATTGGAACTTTTCCAAGCTCTTAATGCATTTTCCTTTTCATACTTCTTTGTATTGATAAGCTCTACCGGCAATTCCATCCAATACCGCGTTGAATCTGCTACGTTCCATATGACCCGATTACGCATCCCTACGAAAGGAATTTCTTTACGATTCGCATAAAGCAAAAGACCTAAAACAGAATGATTGTATAAAGTCAGCGAATATTTTGTATCGAATTTTGCAAAAACACTGTATGGCAAAGACTTAGCAAACACACTACTTAATATCACCTGTCCAATTCTATTTGAGTCTATATCCGGCTTAGATAGATTACGTAGTTCCTCGCGACTTATTTCCGCATTCTTTGGCAGCAATTGAACAGGTTTGTTGTGCACCAATTTATTTATATTGGCAACGGAAGTGAGGTTTCCATCTGTAATATAGGCTACCCGACCATCTTTGATCCAGATCTGATGAGGGACGCTTACATGGGGAAAATATTTTCTCAGGAGAGAATCTGCGTAGATGGAAGAAAAACCAATATTATTCTGTTGTAGTATCCGGCCTGCTGCATGTGCATCGTTTATGGTAACGGGTATGACTACCGCATTAGTATCTATCAGTGTTTGACTGGCCGATAACTCTTTCAGTTTACGAATGCATGGTGCACACCATACTGTCCAGAAATCCAGAATAAGAAGTTTCTTGCCGCGATACTTCTGCAATGTTATTGTTTTTTCAACTTTAGTGTGATCGATAGTCTTCAATGGCATATTCCATAATTGATTTTCAATAATGCTCCCTACTTCCAGCGATTTGATTGAAAGCCCATCGGCCCCGCTGTCCTTGCGGGGCGTCTGAGCTGATAAACTAAACATAGAAACAAAACATAAAAACATCCATGTTAAAACCATGCGATACGCACGCTTATAATATGCAACGAATAAAAAGCATTTTAAAGCCCGCTGAACAACTAAGCCTATTGATCCAAGCAAAGTATTGGCTCGAAACTCCAAAGCCTTACAGATCGACTTAAAGAACCTTAAAAAAGATCGTTCAGATTCTACTCCATAAGTCAATCTAGACTCTCCCACCTGCTGAAAAGCTTGCTTTTGTTGGGTGGTACTTGTGCAATCGTTTAGTTGTCCTTGTGTATAACAAGGGCTTAGCAAGGGTGAACCTAGGGTCGCGCTATAGTCAAGCTTGTGTGTTTCTTGTGCGAACGTATAGTCAACCGTTAAATAACCAATAACTACCGAATTTCTACGTTTCATCGGATTTTCATCGGGTCGGCATCGGGTTTTGATCGGTGTGGCCCGATGAAATCCCGATGAAAACTCGATGCCAATAGCATGAAAGGCAGAAGCTGGGGCGAAGTTGGGCAGACAAAAGTCCGAAGAAGCCTCCATCTTTATTAGGTTTTGAAAGTCGCTCGTGTAGCGCTTTTTTAGCAGGATCGAAGTACCTTTAAAGTACGTTTTTCCTTGTCTAATTTTCTTGCGCAACAGATGTGTAAATAGTACTATATCTGTGCTTAAGTACTGCTTGACAGGTACTTGAAAGATATAGGTTATATAGGCCTTTAAAAAGGTTATTAATTTTAGGGTATTCATCATTTTTTTGTTAGTGGTTACTTCGATAACCGACCGAAAAACTCAGCGACCTTTCTGCTCAACTCTAGCTCTTTTCCGATGCGCTCTTTTGCTTCTGCAGACAGCTGTACTGTACTCAGGTCTATATGGTGATGATTGGCGATACAATAAGCAATCAATACGCGATACAAGGCAGTTGCAAATTCTTGTATTTCCTCATCTTTCAGAAGCCTATTTTTCTTCACGTCACCATCAACATAAGCAATTAATAGTTCCGAAGTATTAGCAGATACAGTCTCCAGCGCATAGTGATTCCAGAATGTCTCAATCTCCTTTATAGGGTCATAATCGAGGCAATGGACATCATAAATCATACGATCAAAAGCAAATTGTAGCGCTAAAATCCTGTTCATTTTTCAGTAGATAAATCATAACCGAAAGTACATAGCATGCCCCTTCCGATCGAAATCAGCTTTTTATTGGGAGCCTGATGTTACTCAGTTCACATTAGTAATAATTAATTCATTCTGGGAGCCAGAGCGCGTTTGATTGAGGGATCACAAAGGTGTATAATATTGGCGTTACGCGTTCCATGGCGAGAGAAGCCAAATCTTATTTGGCCAAACCAGCCGAGCTACTCGGGGGCAGTGATGATGTTTTTTGATCTTTGTTTTTTGTTCATAACTCGTTTATTGGTAACGAGTCTTGTCGGTAGGTTTCCTAATGATAAATGTGGGGCTACAAACCGTACCTGAAATAAAGTTCTCACGCCTTACACAACACGGATTTACAGTAGCGCCCACATCTATCTTACATGCAAATATAGCATAAAAGTATAGACGTGGGTATTTAAACTACTGCCTTGCGTTGTGGCGTGAGAAATTACAGGCGCAAGACTCTTGATTTAAACACCTAAACTATAGATGACTGATCTAATATCTTTCTAAAACAAAGATAATAAAATAGAATTTAAAAATCAAATTATTTAAGACATAAAGCATAAGGATATCTTATTACTTCCTTTATTTATGGCTACAAATATTTGGTTTTTATTTCCTATAGAGCTTTATTTGATTATACAGGTAAGACGTATAAGATTAGATTTAAATATCGTTGCAGAAGAGCTTTCAAACTTTTTAAAGAAAGGAGAGAAATATATTGGACATATTGAAAGTCGTGCACATAACTCAAAATACAATGATGAGATTTTGAGTGAAATTGCTATATACTTTTCTCAAATTGCAAAAATGAGGCAACAAGAACTTAAGGATTCAGGAGATAGCTCTATCATCAAAACAGATTACAGGATATATGACTTCTATCCCGCAGAAATTTTATCTAATGATAAAGTTCTCAAAGAAGTTCCTCCTATCCCACCTGGTGCGGGTCCAGCGCCTACCCTAAATGCGTTAATGGAAGACCAAACTTTTTTCAGAAAAGCAAAGACCCTAAATGAAATTGTGATTAAAGCCAATGAAGTCCAAAATCAAAATTGGGAAGCAAAAGACTTTACCCGTCCATTAGAACGCGCTGTAAAGGGCAACGGTAAAAGACTCAAAATAGTGCTTAAAGGAGACCTTAATACATACATCCTTGTCAGTAAACACAAAAAGGATTAGTATCTTTGTGGTCAAAGAAATGGCCAATTTTATGCAAGTTGATCTTAGATTTGAAATAACTAACATTACTACAATGCCACGAATAGAGGTCGAAAAAATGCTCAATGTATTTCTTTTGAGGAAGAAAAGAGGTTATAGTCAATTCGAGCTATCTTTTCTCATGGGCCAACGCGACTTTTATGTTCGTGACGCTGAAGATCCCACCCATACTTTAATTTACTCCGTGCCATTTAATAATATATTCCGTGAGATTTTCGATTGTAGCATTGAGCAAATAGTTCCAGATATAACTCAAATAGATTATACAATTCAAATATCTGTAGCAAGGAATGAATCGGCTCCAGTTGTTTATAAAGCTGAAAAATTCTTCAAAGATGGTCGAACAGAACTTTTAGGCGACTTATCTGCTGAACGAAAAGATGTATTACTTCAATCCCCAAGTATAATATCGGAACAATCTGTTAAAGATTGGGTATTTCATCAAATTTCCACAGGATACTTTAACGAAAATAAAAATGCGCTACAAATTCTCAAAGACTATGAGAAGGAACTTGGTAGCACAATACGTCCATTGTTTCTTGCGAATGCATTAAAGGCATGCAAAGGTACAAAAGGAACACCTAAACTGACAAGTAAGAAAGATGAGAACGGGCGGTTTGTTTACCAGAAAAGTAGTTAATAAAAATATCTCCTCAAAATATCGAACATCTAAAGTTACCATAGAAAATAAATCCCTAAACCGAAGTTCTTTAGAAAACTAGGGTTTATTAAGATGCATTGCTCTTTATCATTTTCAAATTTAGCATACGAAAGAGATCTGATAGGTTTTAGGGAAAATACAAAAAAAACCTAGAGTCTTAGTCTAGGCTTTTATATTCTAGTTTTTAATAGGTCTTGCTGGTAATATTCTTAATATACGAGATTTTTCCATTACACCACACTCTCCATTCGATCTAATATAGATTTCGACATCGTCTCCTCTTCCTTTGTCCATCAAAGGATAATTTGTCGGAACTGAAATTTTAAAAGTATATTTATCTACCTGGGTGGTAATTAGATGAGGTGAATCTACCGACCAATTTACGTTTGTATAATCCATACCAGGTTCTGGTTTAAAATAGAAGTAATTATCATTCCATCCTTGCTTGATTCCAACTGGCCCATCTATTGTACCTTTCATTTCAGAACTTACTTCAATAGGATAATTGAATACTTTTCCCTCATAAGTTGATCTAAGGATGACCGTTCCTACAGCATTTCCAATCCTAATGACTTTCCACTGATTATTCCCTAATGATGTCAATGTAGCAATACCAGCTGCGTTTTCAAGAGTTACTTTATAAGGATTTGTAATTGTGTAAACACTTTCTCCACATGTGGAATTTGATCCGCTAAAACTGGAAGCAGGAATTTCATCTGGATTAAGAGCAAAAGGCCTTGTGCTAGCGTAATACCACTCGGTCCATCCATTTGTAGTCTCAGGGTCAGGATAGCCTTCTTTATAATATCTCCACCTAGCTTGCACATCCACAACTGGATTACTAACTGTCACAGTATTTGCTGGAACTGTAAAATCTTTCTGAATCATTTGTGAAAATGTTCCTCCAGACGGCCAATCAGCATTAGTGAAAGGAGCCGTTACCAAAACAACCTCCTGATTATCTTTATAGTAGAATAACTTAGCTTCTCCTTTCACAGGTAAGCCAGACCAAGGGGCAATTGCTGGTTTGGACATCATGAAATAAAATCTCATAGCGGTAGGAGCATTATATTTTAAAAATATGACGTTTCCTTTAAAAGAAACGTTTGTAAGCCCAGCCGATTCTAACCTAATTCGTTGTCCAAATCCTAAATTACATAAGGAAATAAATAAAATTGCAATAAAAAATCTTCTTATTTCCATAATTTGCCAGCTTTAGCGGTTCTTAAATCAGTGGCAAACTTGTCCATATTCATGGAAAAATTGAGATAGTCTATGTTCAAGGTGTGAGTCTTTGAATTGTAGTGAATACTGTCTTTTGGTATATTCAGTATTTTCGAGGTAGTGGTGTAAACAAAGTCTTTTCCGAATTCTTCGCCATCAATTACAATAGTCTCTTCTTTAGGTTTTACGGCTTCTTCTTTCTTACACGCGCTAAAGCCTAGCCCTAGCAGTGCAATAAACATCAAATATCTTTTCATTTTTATATAAGTTTGCAAGCATACTAATTTTAAATACATTTTATATGCCTATTGGTTAATTCTACACAAAAGTGTGTACTGATAAACCGTACCGAATATTTTAATCGGAGCTTTTAGCTATTTAACTAGAATCATAAAAAATAAGAGCTACTTATTTTTTCAACCATTCGGTAGAGATGTTGTAATGTACATTATTTACTTTTTTTGGCCTTCCTAACAACAAAATGATAATTTTCAGAAAACTATCACTTTCGAGATCTATTATTCAAATATTCTCTTGAATAAAACAAACCTAGTCACCTTTATTAAACTAAACATGGATGAAACAGGATATTATAGAAAGCACAGTAAAATAATTGGGATTTCCTTGTGTTTTTTGATGAGCCAGAAAATATGTCGGGGCTCAACCCCAAATTTTTCCAATAAAATTAAGTATGGATATCCCTGCTATTTATAGCGAAAAAAAGCGGCAATTTCTTTCGAAATTGCCGCTCCCACAAGCATATAATCTAAGAGACTACTTAACGTCCCACCATACCGGTGTATAGATTACAACGTTACCTGGATAATTGCTATTTGTTGTTGCTTCACTAAGTGCGTAAGGCATGCGCAAAGGCATTCTGTCTTCACCTAAAGTTGAAGCTGCAGATTTAACAAAGAAGGTTGGATACCCCGTTCTTCGCCATTCAGTCCAAGCTTCGAAGCCTTGGAAACCACACATTGCATAATACTTTTGTGTGATAATAGCTTTTACTTTAGCCTCCACATCGCCAGTGAATTTAGCATCTGGCGCATCAGCAATATATTTGGCAGCATCTGCGGCGTTACCTGTTGCTTTAAAGCTCTCTGTAATACCAGCACTATATAAGCTCTGTGCATCTCCCGTTCCCCAACCTCTTACAACTGCCTCAGCCTGTAAGAACAAACTTTCGCTTGCAGAAAACAGTTTTACTGGTGCTACTGCAGATGTTTGACTCATGGCATTACCTCCAACCATTGGAGAAGGAGTAGATACTAATTTTTTTGAATTACTTGAATACGTCCCTTGAGCAATGTAAGCAATTGTATCCTGTATCTTTGGTTCGTTCGTTTCTGGATCTGTGTATTCAACTTTGTCATAGAAAGCAAATCTGCGAGGATCATTATTTTTGACAAAAGCTTGCACAACGGTTCCACTAGCTACAACATTTTGAGTTTTTCCTAAACCAACCATTTCATTGTAGAAAGGATTTTCATTACCCCCTGTTGTTGTATAAGTGATTGTCGCATCTTGATTCAAGAAAACAGCATTGCTCGCATAAAGTGCTTTAATACCTGCAGCAGCTTTGGTTGCGTTCACATTAGAAAGGCGTAAATAAGCTCTTAATTTTAAGGTATTAGCAAAAGCCTTCCATTTTTCAAGATCGCCATTGAAAATAATATCCTGACTTGCTACTGGAATTGCTTGTTTCACAGCTAGTAAAGATAGTCCTTTATCAATATAATTAAAAATTGAATCGTATACAACTTCCTGAGCTTCATATTTTGGACTCAAATTTCCATCAGCCTTTGATGCTTCAGAAAGCGGAATATCCCCGAAAGCATCGGTTGCAACCTGATATGCATAAGCTTTCAAAATGTGAGCGATACCTTTATAATTTTCGTTATCCGCCACTTTTGAATTGATAATCAATTCAGCGTTGTTTAAAGTTCCCCTGTAGATATTACCCCAAACTCTATCCATAGAAGTATTGGTGATTCTATACTGATCGATAACTCTATATTGAGAAGACGTTGGGTTTTGTGTCCAATACTGTCCCCAAATATTACCAAATACCTGAAAAGAATTTCCAACCACCTGACTGATTGAGGCTTCTACTGTCGGCAATAACAAACTAGGTGTTGCTGACTCCGGGTTATTTGGATTCTCATTGATATCCAAGAATTTATTACATCCAGTCAAGCCCATTGTCGCAACTAAAGCCACAACTAGGAATTTCTTGGTATTATTAAATTTTATAGTTTTCATACTTTATTCGCTTTTAAAATGAAACTTTAACATTAATGCCATAGTTACGCAGTGAAGGTTGTGCGGTAAAATCAAAACCTTGTGCATTACCAGCACCTGATGAATTCACCTCCGGATCAGCATATTTATTTTCGCTTGGCGTCCAGATAAACAGGTTATTTCCAAACAAACCAATAGAAGCAGCTCCAAAAGGCGTGTTTTTCAATTGATTTTTCGTGAATTTATAGCTCAGTGTCAAGTTACGAAGCTTGATGTAAGTTGCGTCCACTACATTCATTCCAGACTCCAGTGAACCATAGTAATTTTGCTTATCGTAGGTTACCGATGTATTTTCAATAGAGTTTCCGTTATCATCCAAGTAGACAGAATTTGGGAAAATCTGTGCAATTCGCTCACCACCGGTTTCAGCAGATGTTCCAACGAAAGCCATGATATCTTTTGTTCTTGAAAAGAATACACCGCCTTGTTTTGTATCAAATAAAGCACTCATTGACCAATTTTTGTAGGTCAGGTTAGTACCCAAGGATGCTTGGAAATCTGGATTATAGGTACCTAAATATTGTGGTTTTTCAGTAGCTAATGGCATACCGGATGCCTGATCTACAATCGTACGACCCTGAGCGTCCGTAGCATTTGTAACTCCATAAAACTCACCATATGGACGACCTACCGCTGCCACGATATTCATACCAGAGAAACCACCGACAGAAACCTGTTCTACACCGGGCATCAATTCGATAACTTTACTGTTATTTTTTGTGAATGTTCCAAACAATTCCCATGTCAAATTCTCTGTTTTCACCGGTGTTCCTCTCAATGTCAATTCAACACCATTATTTTGGACCTTACCAGCATTTACCAAGGCAAATCCGTAACCTGTTGAAACTGGAATTGGAATACTTAGGATTTGATTTTTCGAATTATTTTTGTAATAAGTGAAATCTGCGTAAAGACGATTATTTAAGAAACCTAATTCAGCACCTACTTCGAATGATGTTGTGATTTCAGGTTTCAAACCTGCATTTCCAATTGTATTACTTGACATCAACGCGGATACGTTTCCAAATGGAAAAGTTGTTGAACCAAAACCGCCAGCAATCGTACTTCTAGAGAACGTTGTAATTAATTGATATGGATCTGTATCTGAACCAACTTGCGCCCAGTTTGCACGTAATTTGGCATAATTGAACTTGCTCTTCAATTCAGGTTTAAACAATTCAGATAGAACAAATGATCCACTTACGCTTGGGTAAAAGAAAGAATTATTTTGTTTTGGCAAAGTGGATGACCAATCGTTACGTGCTGTAGCTTGTAAATAAGCTATATTTTTATACGAAACATTCAAATCTCCATAAACACCTACTAAACGACGATTGCTCCAAGTATCTTCGATTAGATCCAATGGACCATTCGAGTTAGCTAAATTATACCAACCTGGTACTACAAGTCCTCCACTTGAATTGGTAGCAGTGCTATTATTCGAAGTTTTGCGTTGACGAATATTATTACCAATCATAAATGATGCATCCCAGTCCTCATTAAATTTATGAGTAGCGGTTGCCATGAAATCATGTACAATTTCATTCACATTAAATTGATCGATTCTATAACTTCCTGGATCCGTTTGAACGTTTCCTTTCACATAATTACCTGTAGAGTTATCAGCAGGCAGGTAGCTATATTTTGGAGACTGCGCTCTTCTACGATCGGTATAATTGTCTAAACCTACACGTTCTTGAAATGTTAACCATTCGGTCGGCTTATAATTCACATTGAAGTTCCCCATAATGCGGTTCACATCATTGTAATTATTATAATTCGCTAATACCCAATAAGGGTTCATGGTATAAGCACCGTAATAACCGTATACATCATCATGCAAAACACCGTTTGCATCCGTATATCCATACGCATTATACGGATTTGAAAGATCTTTCAATCCTTTAACATCAATATCGCGCGGGGTCTGCAATAGGTTGTTATAAACAGAACCACCGCCTTGGCCACCACCGACATTGTTACTGTTAATACGGCTATAATTTACAGAAACACCGGCACTGAATTTATCAGAGAATTCCGTGGTTCCATTAAATCTGACACCATATTTATTGTAGTTATCTTTCTTCCCAGGATAAACACCATTTGAATTCAAGGCATTTAATCCCAGATAGAATGTAGACTTTTCTGAACCGCCTGAAAAACTAAGGTTATTGTCAGAAGCAATACCCAGATCAAAGAAATCGCGTACATTATCTTTTACTGCAGAATAAGCTTTCTTCTGGCGAACGCCATCTATCGCCTGTCCCCATTCTTGAACATTGCCTGTAAAAGGAGCTCCCCACGAACCATTTTCCCTCGGATCATTCACATAATCAATAAAAGCTCCTGTCTTTTCATCAAATGCAGCATAGCCTTGTCCGTATTCATTTTGAAATTCAGGTAACTTCAAAATAGAAGACAATGTATTGGTGGAGCTAAATGTAATGGCACTTTTCGCACCTTTTTTTCCACTTTTCGTTGTAATGATCAACGCACCATTCGAAGCTCTTGAACCATACAATGCCGCCGCCGCAGGGCCTTTTAATACGGTCACGGATTCGATATCATCCGGATTGATATCATTACCACGGTTACCAAAATCCACACTTGAAAGATCACTTGATCCACCAACTTTACTTGTATTATCAATCGGCGTACCATCAACAACAATCAGTGCTTGGTTATTTCCAGCAATAGAAGAACCACCACGTAATACAACACGAGATGAACTACCTGGAGAATTTGATGTAGAGGTAATGTTTACCCCTGCAACTTTACCAGCTAAAGAATTGATCGCACTCGAATTACGGCCTTCTGTCAATTCGTCGCTCTTAATTGTTGGCGCAGAATAACCTAACGAACGTTTCTCCCTCTTAATTGCATTTGCTGTAACAACAACTTCTTCCAAAGCATTGTCATGATTTACTAAAGAGACATTGAATACCGTACTGTTGTTATTAACAATAATAGTTTTATCATCAAAACCAACGGAACGGAATACGACAACCTTACCTGCCGGTACATTCAATGAATAATTACCATCAGTATCAGTCTGCGTTGCCTGATTAGTTCCTTGTACAACTACTGTCACCCCTGGTATTGCTTTACCGTCAGCAGATGTAACACGACCACTAATCTTCTTTTCTTGAGCGAATGCAACCGAAGTCAGAATCATACCGCCAACAAGAAAACTTAGTAATGTTTGTTTCATGTTTTAGTTAGTTAATTTTATTATTTTTTCTAATCCTATATATTGATATAAATTATATCCGTTATCATAACCGTCTAAACATAAATTGCCTAGACAATAAACAGCAAAAACATAACATGCTATTGCAGTTTATTCAGTAACAGTTGAAAATATTTTTGGAAAAGCGGGCCCCAGGTAGATGCAGGGTCAGTCCTTAGATAAATATCCAGCTGTAAAATTTGCTCTTTTCAGCATTTACAGTAAATAATAGTTAGTGCGATTTTTATTAGCGGTGTCAAATATAGAAAGCCAAAGTTGCTTTTACAAGTTTTTTAACATAATCTCCAGAAAACAGGAAATACCGCAATAATAAGTTCACAATTTTACAAATTGTTACAAAAGAATCATTTTAGAATAAAAATTCTTCAAACAATTTTCAAACAGAATTTTATACGGAATCAGCCATAATTAACAAAACATTAACAATGTTATAAGAAAACGTTAACATGTTATTCTATTATTTTTCTGTATTAAAACACAAGTAATTTATAATGATTCTAAACACTTTAAAATCGAATTATAACAAAAAAAAGACGCTCTACCTTCTCAGGCTGAGCGTCTTTCACTGTGATGTTAAATTAGTGCAAAAGCAACTTATTTATTGATATTTAATCGATATACTCAAATTTAGTGTACGGCACCAAAACTGCAGGAATCTTAATTCCTTTTTCCGTTTGATTATTCTCCAATAGCGCTGCGACAATACGTGGTAAAGCTAACGCCGAACCGTTCAAGGTATGTGCCAGCTGCATCTTGCCATCAGCATTTTTAAAACGGACTTTCAAACGATTCGCTTGATAAGTTTCAAAATTGGAAACGGAAGATACTTCTAACCAACGTTTCTGAGCAGAACTATACACTTCCATGTCATAGGTCAATGCAGAAGTAAAACTCATATCTCCACCGCAAAGGCGCAATACACGGTAAGGAAGCTCTAATTTCTGCAACAGACGCTGTACGTATAAACTCATTTCCTCGAGCACTTCATAAGACTTTTCAGGATGTACAAGCTGCACCGTCTCCACTTTGTCAAATTGGTGTAGTCGGTTCAATCCACGTACATGTGCCCCATATGAACCTGCTTCACGACGGAAACATGGTGTATAAGCACAATGTTTAATTGGAAACTGTGCTTCTTTCACAATCTCGTCTCTATAAATGTTGGTGACCGGAACTTCAGCTGTAGGGATCAAATACAGATTGTCGTTACCCACATAGTACATCTGTCCTTCTTTATCCGGTAATTGTCCCGTAGCAAATGCAGAATCTTCATTGACCAAAATGGGCACCTGTACTTCCTCATAACCTTCTTCTGCGGCCTGATCTAAAAAGAAATTGATCAATGCCCGTTGCAATTTAGCACCTTTACCTTTATAGATAGGAAAACCTGCACCGGCAACTTTTACGCCAAGCTCTAAATCAACAATATCATATTTGTTCAACAATTCCCAATGCGGCAATGCCTCCTCCGACAAAGCCGGGATTTCGCCATGGCTCAAAACAACTTCGTTGTCCTCAGCACTTACTCCTGCTGGAACCGATTGATGCGGTAAATTAGGTAATTGTACGATCTTCTCATTCAATTGTGCCTCAATTGTACCCAATTGATCCAAAAGTTGCTTCACTTGCTCTTTATATCCCGAGGATTTGGATTTAACGGTTTCAGCTTCTTCTTTTTTACCTTGGCGCATCAGATCTCCAATCTGTTTTGCTGCCGCATTAGCCTCTGCCGAAAGTGTGTCAGATTCCGATTGGATCTTACGACGCTCTTCATCTAAACTGATGATTTCGTCGACCAATCCAATTTCCTTGAAATGCTTGACAGCCAATCTTTCGATTACCGTATCCCTGTTCTCACGGATATAATTCAATTGCAACATAATATCAATGTGTTATTTAAAATAGTGAACAAACTTAGATAAATTTGCCTTTATTTACAAGCAATTTTATTCCTAAACCACCATCCAAAAGGCTTTTTGACTACTTTACGGCGCTCTATTTTCATTACACCGCATCGGCTAACATCCATCAGCCCATGAAAGACCAATCTTCCATGGAACCGATGTTTATAACCCATGATCCATAGAAAGAGCGTATCCATTAGACGCCTAATCGATACGCTCTATAATTCGATCTATATTCAAAGCCCTATGCTGAGATTCAACCTGATGAACTCATGTGATGCGCATTTGCTAAGCAATGCTTACCTCATCGCATAAATAAACATCCTGAATGGCATGTAATAATGCGACACCTTCATTCATTGGCTTTTGGAAAGCCTTACGGCCGGAGATCAACCCTGTGCCACCTGCACGCTTGTTGATAACCGCAGTTTTTACAGCTTCCTGGATATCATTCTGTCCCGAAGCTCCACCAGAATTGATCAAGCCAGCCCGACCGGCAAAGCAATTAAGCACCTGGTAGCGGCATAAATCAATAGGGTGATCGGAAGAAAGCTGTGTATACATGCGTTCATCCAGCTTTCCATAACTACTTTTCCCCATATTTAATGCTTTAAAGCCTCCGTTTAATTCGGGTAGTTTTTGCTTAATGATATCCGCTTTGATCGTTACGCCCAAATGATTGGCCTGTCCGGTAAGATCCGCTGCTAAATGATAATCTTTATCACCTACTTTAAAGGCCGAGTTGCGCAGATAACACCATAATACCGTCGCCATCCCCAAAGAATGTGCTTCTTCAAATGCTTTTGCCACTTCGATAATCTGACGGTCTGATTCCTCAGATCCAAAATAGATGGTCGCCCCTACCGCAACTGCCCCCATATTCCAGGCTTCGCGAATTGTTCCGTACAAGATTTGGTCGGCTCGATTGGGATAGGTCAATAGTTCATTATGATTGATTTTAACCAGAAACGGAATCTTGTGTGCATACTTTCGGGCAACGGCTCCTAAGACACCAAAGGTAGATGCCACGGCATTGCAGTTTCCTTCCAAAGCTAGCTTGACAATATTTTCCGGATCAAAATACTGAGGATTTGGCGCAAAAGAAGCTCCTGCACTGTGTTCGATTCCCTGATCTACGGGCAATATCGAAAGATACCCGGTATTGGCTAACCGACCCGTTCCAAAAAGTTGCCCCAAACTCCGCAAGACCTGCGGGCTACGGTCACTCGAACTATATACTTGGTCAATAAATCCTGCTTGTGGAAGATGAAGTATTGTTTTGGAAACTGCGGGTTGATCAAATTCTAACAAATAACTCGCTTCAGCACCCAGATGTGCCTGTATTTTTTCAATGTATTGCATAATTTATTTAAAATAAAGTGATGGAGTTTACCATTATCTTTAAAATAAAACTCCAAAAAGCACAGAATGTTTTAGCGCATATTATATAGTAAAAAAAACTTAACTTTGACCATGTTATATTTAGTTCCGACACCTATTGGCAATCTGGAGGACATGACGTTCCGTGCGATCAATGTCCTGAAAGAAGTGGACCTCATCTTAGCAGAGGATACCAGGACCAGCGCTCCGCTTTTGAAGCATTTTGGAATCGACAAAAAAGTATTTGCGCATCATCAGCACAATGAACATAAAGCGGTATCTGAAATCATTAAATTCTTGAAAGAAGGGCAAAACATTGCATTGATTTCAGACGCAGGGACACCGGCGATCTCAGATCCTGGATTTTTGCTGGTGCGTGAAGCCATCAAAGAAGGGCTTGAAGTGCAGTGCTTACCAGGCGCAACAGCTTTCGTGCCAGCGCTTGTCAATTCGGGCCTTCCCAACGACCGTTTTTGCTTTGAAGGTTTTCTACCCGTCAAAAAAGGAAGGCAAACGCGCTTAAAAGCTTTGGCAGAGGAAAAAAGAACGATGATCTTCTACGAGTCGCCACATCGTATTCTCAAAACCATCGAAGAATTTATCACCGTTTTTGGAGCAGAAAGACAAGCTTCGATATCACGTGAACTGAGCAAACTCTATGAAGAAAATGTTCGCGGAACATTAACTGATTTAAAATTACACTTTGAAAACAATCCGATTAAAGGAGAATTTGTATTTTGTGTAGCGGGATTGGAATAAATTTTGACAATCTTTAGGTATTAAAAAGTATTTGACATGAACATGGAACAATTTGCACAGGACGGGCAGGACATAAAAATCATTGAAAAATTGGTTACTAAAGTCCAAGATATGCTTACTCCAGGGGAAAAAATAGATTATATTGCAGTTCAAAAGAAACCTGCAGTTACTATTTTACCAGATAGTATCACCATCAGTAATAAGCGCATATTTATGTGCGAATTTACTAAACTGGGTCTGGCTACTGATTTTGAAATCTTCGGTTGGCAAGATATCAAGGATATTGCCTTTAAGGAAGAAATATTCGGTTCAAAAGTTACGGTTATACCATTTACTGGCGAGAACTTAAGCATAGACTATATCCCTAAAGTTCAGGCTAGGAAATTGTATCAATATATTAAAGCCGCCCTTGAAAACTATAAAAAAGCGGAATTGGCTGCCGAAAAAGAAAAAATAGTCATTGCTCCAACAGTTGCAAAGGAAGTGATTATCGAACGGCCAGAAAATAATACACCGGTTCAGCCAGCAGTTACAGCTCCGGCGGCACCTCAAGCTGTTGTATCGGCACCAGTAACTCCGCCAGCGCCAACGGTATCAAACATCCCGCCCGCTCCACCCGTTAAAGAAGAGGAAGATGATGAAATTACCTTAAAGCTCAAAAAATTAAAAACACTCTTCGACAAACAATTGATTACCCAAGAGGAATACGAGAGTAAAAAGAGAGAAGTTTTATCCAGTTTATAATCATAAATGGGAGAAAATATATAGTGAAAAATAACTATCTACTGGCACTTTTAAGTGCCTTTTTATTGTGGTTCGGCTGGCCTCCAATCCCCTATTCCAGTCCATTGTTATTTATTGGGTTTGTTCCACTACTCATTGCAGTGGAAAATATTATCCGGAGTGAAACATTCAAAAAGAAAGGCCGAAAAATATTTCTTACTACAGGACTCACCGCAGTTGTCTGGAATACGGCCTCTATTTATTGGGTATACAACTCCATTTCGGCAGTTATGCCGCCTTTTGCAGCTGTTATCATCAGTCTGATCCCTTTTTGCCTTGGCGCCGCTTTAATGGCGTTAGCTTTCAGGCTTTATGGGCAATTACGACGTAAAACGAACATTCTGTTATCCCTTTTCGGATTAATGGGATTCTGGATAAGCTATGAATTTCTACACGAATCCTGGGATTTAGCCTTCCCTTGGATGACTTTGGGCAATGGTTTCGCCAGTTTTCATCAATTGATCCAATGGTATGACATCACAGGGGTCTATGGCGGAACAATATGGATCTGGCTCGTCAACATCTTGGTATTTACACTTTACCTCAATCGAAAAGGACTTTATCCGATCAAACGTAAGATCTTTCCGATAGCTTCTTTAGCTGCAGTCTTATTAGTTCCCAGTACCTACTCGCTGATACGTTACTTCAAGTATGAAGAACATCAGAATCCTGCACAGATTGTTGTTGTTCAACCGAATATTGACCCTTATATTAAATTCAATTTAAGTCCCGAGGAACAATTAAACACCTTATTCGCCTTATCAAATTCAGTCGCCAAACCCAATACGGAGTTTTTCATCTGGCCTGAAACTGCACTTTCACAGAACGGCGATTTTGACGAGGAAAACTTTAGGGAAACCTATTCTTACCAGCGCATTTTAAAATTTTTAGATCAATATAAAAATGGTAATGTACTTTCAGGTATTGAAAGCTATCAGTTGTACAACTATGCAAAAACACCTACTGCGCGTGAAATAGCTCCTAATGTATATCAAGATAATTTCAATGCCGCAACATTGATCGATTATTCCTCCAAACTTCAGTTTTACCATAAGTCCAAACTCGTTCCGGGCGTAGAGCAAATGCCTTTTGGGGCAGCGATGAACTTCCTGAAACCTTTATTTAAAGCATTCGGTGGTACGACGGGTGGCTACGGAAAACAGACTGAACCTTCCGTATTCTATGCCCAGAGCGGTATTGGTGCCGCACCCGTTATCTGTTATGAATCCATCTGGGGCAATTATGTTTCCAAATACGTCAAAAAAGGCGCTCAGTTTATTGCCATTATCACTAATGATGGCTGGTGGGGCAATACTTCGGGTAAAGACCAGCATTTACAGTATGCCAAACTGCGTGCGATTGAAAACAGGCGCTGGGTTGCCCGATCGGCAAATACAGGGATTTCAGGCTTTATCAATCAACGTGGCGATATTGTACAGCAGACTAAATGGTGGCAGCCTGCGGCCTTAAATCAGGAAATTAATTTAAATGAAGAAATTACGTTCTACACGCAAGCAGGTGATATCGCTGCCTATTTGGGTTTGGTGCTCGCACTAGGAGGAATTGTGATACTCATCGTGGTCAGACCAAAAGAGAACTTGTCTAAATAGAAAAGTAGCGCCAAACTGAAGTAATAGATTGGCGCTATTTTTTTCATCAGAACGGAAAAATACTCATCTTATTCCTTTCCAGGCAAAAGAGCCTAATTCTGATGAGACCCGCTACGCCAGCACTGTCAGCTACAATTAGAAAAATAAAATGATAAAAATAAGTCATTTAATACCTTTAATTTACTTTGGAGATTTGTAATTTTGCAGCATGCAAGTATATTTTGATAATGCAGCGACTACAGCCTTAGATCCTGAAGTAATAAAAGTAATGGTGGATGTGATGAACAATAACTTTGGAAATCCATCTTCTATCCATAGTCACGGACGACAAGTAAAAACAATTGTAGAAAAAGCACGTAAAACGATTGCCAATCTACTTCATGTATCTCCAGCAGAGATCTTCTTCACATCGGGTGGAACCGAGGCCGACAATATGGCCATCGTTAGGTCAATCGCCGACTTTGGGATAACCCATGCCATCACCTCACCTATTGAGCACCATGCCGTATTACATACCTTAGAAGAGCTAGAAAAAGCCGGTAAGGTGCACCTCGACTTATTGGAAGTTGACGAGAAAGGTAATTTAAATCTCAACCAGCTGGAAGAACTTTTAAGTACCAATCCGCGTACGTTTGTTTCCATTATGCATGCCAATAATGAGATCGGAAATCTCAACGATATTCAACGTATATCCGAGTTATGCCAAAAGTATAATGCGATATTCCATTCGGACACGGTACAGACCATGGGGCATTATCCACATGATCTTGGTAGCCTCAAAATAGATTTTATAACAGGGGCTGCACATAAATTCCATGGCCCAAAAGGGGTTGGTTTTCTTTACATCAATGCGAATAACAAGATTAAACCGTTAATCTATGGTGGAGCACAAGAGCGCAACATGCGTGGTGGAACAGAAAATGTCTATGGAATAGCGGGTCTTGCCAAAGCTTTGGAACTTGCCTATGAGCACATGGAAGAAAACCACGCTTATATTCAAGGACTCAAATCTTATATGATCGACGAGTTGCAGAAAGCAATCCCCGAGATTGATTTTAATGGTGTTATTGAACCGCAAAAATCACTGTATACCGTACTGAATGTTTCTTTCCCTTGCAGTGACCTTGCCGACATGCTTTTATTCAACCTGGATATTGCAGGGATCTCTTGTTCTGGTGGCAGTGCCTGCAGCTCAGGAACAGACATCGGATCGCATGTATTGGGTGCAATCAAATCAAGCTCGGAGCGTCCTTCGGTTCGTTTTTCATTCTGCAAGCATAATACAAAGGAAGAAGTCGATTTTGTGGTAGCAACCTTGAAAGAACTTTGTACAAAGAACAAATAACATTTCCAGATATAGCTTCAAGGATGACCCGCAAGTGAAGAAAAAAATCTCAAGCTTGTAGCAATAAGAACTTATTCGATAGCCGAAAACAGCTATACATCCAAAAACATAAAAAAGCCGAAAGTATACTTTCGGCTTTTTTATGTTTTAATATAGCCCTTAGGCTATATATCAATTTTTTGTCAAGACATAATATTTGGAAATATCACCCGTAATATCATTTCCGGAAAGATCCAGCTGGCTGAGTATCCGATTTCCTAATTTGAACTTATAGTCGACGCCGTCCAATGTAATGATGTTGCCATCCAATTTCCATTTTCCTTCACGCATAAACACATCATCACTTTTATTAAGGTATTTAGATGAATATTGGTAGGTGTTGTCTGCATGCAATGAAATAAGCGTTTCTATACCATCACAATCCGCACAAGGCATGACACCTCTATATTCACCAATCACTACTTCCGCCTTATCCCTACCTTTTAGGTCTTGTAAATTATCTTTATAGACCGCAACACTTTGTTTGGGATTATCACATCCCACCATTCCAATTGTCAATAACAAACCCACAATCCAAATATACCTTTTCATCTCATTCCAAATTCAAAAAAATCAGCATCTAACAGTTACACCAATAAATTCATAACAAATTAAATACCAAAAATTTAGAAAAGATTAAAAATCATCTTCATCATCGTCTGTCAAGAATGACAATGCACCTTGTAACTCGCCCAAAGCATGGAAATTACGCGTCTTGCGCGCGATCTCAATTCCGGATCTATAGGTATCAATCGCGGACTCCTGTTTATTTAATTTTTCGTACAATTTACCCAAATGATAATACGTTCCTATATAATCTGGATTCGTATGTACTAAATTCTCAAATCTTACCATGGCCTCTTGTTCATCTTCCTGCTTGAGATATTCAGCTGCAATCGCATATTTTAAAAATGGATCTTCAGGGCTCTCTTTCAAAAATTCATTCAGTTGATCCAATCGTGTCGACATATCTTTTTTATTTCAAACTTAGACAAATTGCATATTATATGCAATTTAATTGTATATCCACTAAAACAATTCCTTGTCTCTCCATATCACACGAAAGGTTTTTATAAACAGGGACCCCGAATGAGCTGCGATGTTATATAAAATTACTATGCTAGCATATAAAATGACAATTTACTGACGTAATAAATCTATTGTCAAGAACCGGCTATTTAAAATAAAAAATTACAAAAATGACAATAAAACACATCAATATTATATCACATCAAAAAAAATAAAAGAAAAAAACTAGTAAAATTACAAATTCATCAAAATCTCAAGACAACTTTTTAACAGCATTTAAAACGCCTTAGCACTTTTTAATTGAAAGAAAATATGGTAAGTTTGAGTAAAACCAATCGTATATGAAAATATTAGTTTGTATAAGTAATGTCCCTGACACTACATCCAAAATCACTTTTACAAATGACAACACTGCATTTAATACAGCTGGTGTACAATTCATTATAAACCCTTATGATGAAATTGCTTTATCCAAAGCAGTTGAGTTGGCCGAAGGTGGAAAAGGAACCGTAACTGTCATCAATGTGGGCGATGCATCTACTGATGCAACCATTCGAAAAGCATTGGCAATTGGTGCAGACAATGCTGTACGGATTAACGCCGTTCCGCGCGATGCTTGGTTTGTTGCGAATCAGATAGCACAATATGCCAAAGACAATGCATTTGATTTGATCTTAACCGGCCGCGAATCAATCGACTATAACGGTGCTCAAGTGGGAGCAATCGTAGGAGAACTGCTGCATATCCCTTCTGTTTCCATTGCCAAAAAAGTTGATATTGCGGGCGACGCAGTCACAGTTGAGCGCGAGATTGAAGGTGGAAAAGAAGTATTGACAGCAAAGCTGCCCATCGTCATTGGTACAGCAGAAGGTGTTGCCGAGCCAAAAATACCGAATATGCGTGGTATTATGAGTGCGCGGACCAAACCATTGGATGTGCTGGAACCTTCCACTATAGACGTTCTTGAACACATTGTCAGCTATGAGACACCTGCTCCGCGCGGTTCGGTCAAACTTGTTGACGCTGCCGAGGTAGAAAAATTAGTTTCTCTTCTTCACGACGAAGCTAAAGTTATTTAATCTTTAAACGCTAAAACACTATGTCTATACTCGTATATGTAGAAAATACCGATGGAAAATTCAAAAAATCAGCTTTTGAAGTTGTTTCTTATGCAAAATCCATCGCCGATAACATACAGACTGATCTTGTGGCTATTTCAATCGGAAATGTCGCTGAAGACGAACTTGCTGGTTTAGGCAAGTACGGTGCTTCCAAAGTATTAAATGTCAATAATGAACAACTTGCTTCTTTTGTAAACCAAGCGTATGCAAGCATCATTGCTGAAGCCGTAAAAAGTACCGGTTCAAAAATACTTGTGCTGTCCAACTCATTCTCAGGTAAGGGACTCGCTCCACGTATTGCAGCCAAATTGGAGGCTGGTCTGGCCGATGGCGCACTCGAATTGCCCACAATCAATGGCGACAAACTGACTGTCAAAAAAACAGCGTTCTCCAATAAAGCTTTCGCTACGCTCGAACTATCCTCGGATATAAAGGTCATCGCACTAAGCCCGAATGCATATGAAACAAAAGAGACCGGTGGTAGCGCAAATGTCGAAACTTTTGCTCCCAATATTGACCAAACAGATTTTACAACGATGGTCAAAGAGATTGTTCGAGCAACAGACAAAGTTTCCCTGCCCGAAGCTGAAATCGTCGTCTCCGCAGGCCGTGGTTTAAAAGGCCCCGAGAACTGGGGTATGGTGGAAGAACTTGCAGACGTCCTTGGTGCAGCTACAGCATGTTCAAAACCGGTATCTGATGCAGGCTGGCGCCCGCATTCGGAGCACGTAGGCCAAACAGGTATTGTTGTTAGCCCCAATCTCTACATTGCTATCGGTATCTCCGGAGCAATACAGCATTTGGCCGGAGTAAGCTCTTCTAAAACAATCGTTGTCATCAATAAAGATCCAGAAGCGCCCTTTTTCAAAGTGGCCGATTATGGAATTGTAGGCGATGCTTTCGACGTCGTTCCGAAATTAACGCAGGCATTGAAGGCTTACAAAGGTATTTAAAGCTTTCTTCCGATATATTCTCCCCATTTATCCAAAATGAATGGGGAGTTTTTATTTGTTATAATTGGATATAAAAGCAAATTTATCTAAGTTTGTAGACCGCTTTGGAATTAAAATGAAGAAAATCAGATTAGATATCGTTGGTTTATCCTATAGTCAAACGCAATCTGGGGCTTATGCTCTTGTATTGGGAGAAGTGGAGGGCAACAGAAGATTGCCCATCATTATCGGCAGCCATGAGGCTCAAGCTATTGCTATTCGGATAGAGAAAATGATTCCTAGTCGTCCGCTGACACACGACCTATTTCAATCTTTTGCAGATTCTTTTGGTATTAAACTCATTGAAGTACTGATCTATAATTTGATTGAAGGGATATTTTATGCTAAAATTATCTGTTCCGACGGCAACAAGATTGTCGAGATTGATGCCCGCACATCCGATGCCGTTGCACTGGCTGTACGGTTTGAAGCTCCGATCTATGCCTACGAATTTATTATGTCCTCTGCTGGAATTATCATTGAGGGACATGAGTTCGCATTTTTGGAAAACCTAGACAAGTCCAACAAAGTTCAGGATCCAAGTGTTGTTGAGATCGAAGAAAAAACACCTTCAAAATCCCCACAAAATCCTTTCTCCACGTTGACAGATGAGCAACTGGAGCAAGCACTTAATCAGGCATTGACCGAAGAAAACTACGAGCAGGCTGCCTTGATTAGGGATGAGATTTCCAAAAGAAAATAACCCCTTTCATTAAAGCGAAACAAAAATTTTAAATAACATCGATTTATGTCTATTAAATTAAGATTGACCATTATGAGCTTCTTTCAGTTCTTTGTCTGGGGAGCATGGTTGATTACAATAGCAAACTATTGGTTTGGCACAAAACAATGGGATGGTACACAATTTGGAGCTATTTTCGCAACCATGGGGATCGCTTCTTTATTTATGCCTACCCTGATGGGAATTATCGCCGATCGTTGGATAAATGCAGAAAGATTATATTTTATCCTTCACTTATGTTATGCGGGTGTTTTATTCTATTTACCGCAGGTAAATGATCCAAACACTTTTTTTTATGCAATGCTAGCGGCGATGTGTTTTTATATGCCCACTTTGGCCCTATCCAACTCCATTGCATATACGGCATTGAATGAAAATAACTACGATTTGGTCAAGGCATTCCCCCCTATCCGGGTATTCGGAACGATAGGCTTTATCGTCGCCATGTGGATCACCAATTTAACCGGCAACAAGGCTACAGCTTATCAATTTTATATCGCCGGAACCGCAGCGCTGGCTTTAAGTCTCTATGCTTTTACGCTACCTAAATGTCCACCAAAAAAGTTACAACAGGAAGATGCCTCCTGGACACAACTATTAGGCTTAGAGGCATTTAAACTTTTCGGAAATTATAAAATGGCTTTATTTTTTATTTTTTCCATGTTCTTGGGGGCCGCACTCCAACTGACCAATGCCTACGGTGATGTATTTTTGGATGAATTTAAATTCTATCCTAAATTTGCAGAATCTTTCGTTGTGAAATATTCGACCATCATTATGTCGATTTCCCAGATATCCGAGACACTATTTATTTTGGCTATTCCATTTTTTCTCAAAAGATTCGGTATAAAAAAGGTCATGCTGATTTCGATGTTAGCCTGGGTATTACGTTTTGGATTATTCTCCTTTGGTGACCCTGCAGGCGGACTTTGGATGATTGTATTATCCTGTATCGTCTATGGTATGGCATTTGACTTCTTTAATATCTCAGGTTCTTTATTTGTTGAAACCTCAACAACTTCGAGCATACGCAGCTCGGCACAAGGTTTGTTTATGATGATGACAAATGGTTTTGGTGCCGTTGTAGGCAGTTTTGCATCGGGTTGGATCATTGACCACTACTTTACCAAAAGTTTTCAAAACAGCAAAGATCTCGCACAATATTTAGATACAACAATCGACAACACCCATTTTCTACATTTTCTGCAGGAAAAGAGTATCTCAATCTTACCTGACGGCATGTTAAGTGGTAACCTCATGCTGAAAGACTGGCATGACATCTGGCTAGCTTTTGCCATCTACACCTTGATTATAGCAGTCCTTTTTGCGGTCTTCTTTAGACATAAACACGAGCGTGAACCGCTCAATTCAAAATAACAAAAAGCCGCTAATTGCGGCTTTTTGTATATTTGTAACATGCAAAGCACAGCAACGGAATTATTCAAAGATTCTCAATCCCACATCTATAATTGGACATTTCAATGGATTAAACAATTTGGTCTTGATAATCAGGGGAGTCATTTTGTTAACTCGATCCTTTTACTCTTACTGGTTGTCTTGTTTTTGATCATCATTGACTATTTCACCAAAAGAACATTACTCCTGTTAACAATCAAAGCCATCAGACGTAGTACAAACCGCTTTGATGATCTGTTGATCCGTAATAAAACACTGAAACTTGTTGCTCATTTTGTTCCGATATTAGTGGCACAATATATCATGCCCATTATCTTCATGGGTTTTCCAACCTGGAAAGAAAACAGCAATAAAATACTTGACATAGCGACGACTGTCGTCAGTTTATTGATTATTCATTCGCTCCTGAAAAGTTTGCGGGATATGCTGCGAATGAAGAAATCTTTTGCAGACAAACCTCTGGAGAGTTATTTACAGGTTTGTCAGATTATCTTATTGTTTATCGGCGGAACGATCTGCTTTTCAATATTGACAGGAAAATCTCCCTGGTCTTTCTTATTATCCTTGGGTGCCGCATCCGCAATTCTGATGTTGGTATTCAAAGACACTATACTAGGATTTGTTGCCAGTATACAAGTTTCGGCCAATGACTCCATCCGTGTCGGAGATTGGATAGAGATGCCCAAATATGGCGCCGATGGAACGGTCAAAGAGATTAACCTCAATAATGTAAAAGTACAGAACTTTGATAAGACCATTACGACGATACCGACACATACGCTATTGTCGGATTCGTTCAAAAATTACAGGGGCATGCAGCAGTCGGGCGGTAGGCGCTTAAAGCGGGCCATAAATATCAAAATTTCCACGATTCGATTTTTAGAAAATGAAGAAATTGAAAAACTCAAAAATATACAGATCCTGCGGCCGTATATCGAAGAGCGCGCCAGGACAATTGACCAATTCAACACCCAGCAGCAGATAGATCAGTCAAGCCCCATAAACGGTCGCAAAATGACCAATTTAGGGATGTTCAGAGCTTACACACTCACCTATTTACGTCAAAACCCCAATATCCACAAGACCATGCCCCTGATGGTGCGTCAGCTTGCTTCAACCGAACACGGTGTTCCAGTCGAACTTTATTTCTTTGTAAACGATATCCGCTGGGAATATTACGAAGGAATTGTTTCGGATGTATTCGACCACCTATTTGCCGCCACAAAATACTTCGACCTGGAGATCTTTGAAAATCCGGCATCGGATGATTTTCGGCGTGCTATCCGGCATAAAAGCCTTCATGACTTCGCAGACCAACAACAATAAAAGCGAACGGAATGTTCTTTCTGGCCAATAACATCAGACACTTTCAGAAGATATTATCGCTGTCGAACCAAGTGTTCAGCCGAACTATGTGTTCATATATTGCTAAGGTTCATATACCAAACGAATTACCAGGCAAAACCTTGTCTGCATAAATCAAATGAACTGTAAGAACAGGCCAGCCGAGAAGCAGTTAAATGCTGGTATCGTAAGATAGCCTAAAAGGTCTAAAACAGTGAAAGGTAATCTGGGGAGATTACCTTCACTTTAAAAACAAACTAAATTTTCAGACGTGTTTCACAACAGATCTACACATTAACCCTAACTCTTTATGAATCAAAAATTACTCTACACAAATATAGGATCGTTATGTTAAGTGCATCTTAAGCTATCTTTAAACTTAAAACAACTCTACAAATGCTTATTTATCTCACCTCAATAGTCTTTGTTGCCAGGTGTACTCTATTGAAAAGATCAACCGCCTGAACCTCAATCTGATATTTACCAGCTTTAAGTTTGGGCAAATTAGCTGTCCACAGATGACTGGATTTTTCGGGGTTCGAAGGTCTACGCGTATTCTTTAATTCGGTTGCTGTATCGTATTTAGCAAGAGAATTTAGGAATGCCGGATCGTTTTCATTGACAAAATCCATTTCCTTCCATTCGCCCTGATTGATTCTATACGTTACCTTGTCACCTTCCTTTCCAATGAAAAAATTAGCGTATATCGGGTATTTCTTTGTGTATTTTTCTGGAACGACTGATGCGCCATATAAATCAATCTGATACGTTGCCGGCTTACCGACAACCTTATAATCAAAACTGTACTGGTTGCCCTCGATTTTTAAGATGGCATACCCTTTTGGTGTACCGTCCCGCATTGTAGAAACAGGAATTCCCTTTTCATTCAACTCGCCCGAATACCAGTCGCCAGAGGTTGTACCCACATTATACTCGTGATGTGGCTTTTCTTGTTTCCATCCTTCGTTTTGTCCATAAAAATATTGCCGCTGAAAGTGTGTATGCGCGGATAAAGACAAGGTATGCTTAAATGGAGCCAAAATATCGAACAGACGTTGTCTATCTTCGTTACGAAAGACATCCGAGTTTTGATGGTATAAAGGAATATGAAATGCCAACACAATCAATTTATCTTTAGCAACGTTTTTTAAGTCATTTTCCACAAAATCAAGCTGATCTTTACGGAATCCGCCTAAATAACCTTTACCTGTCCGTGGATTCGGATAAATGATATTATCAAGAATGATAAAATGCGTATTTCCATAGTTGAACGCATAATTATTGGGGCCAAACGTCCGCTCGAACGATTCATCGGAGAGGCTATCCACTTTAGCATCATAGTTCATATCGTGGTTTCCCATGACATTATACCATGGCAAGCCCATCGTGGAAATCACCGATTTATATTTTGGCTGGAGTGAAAGATCGTCTCCCACCAAGTCGCCTAAGCTTATTCCGAATTTTGCAATTGTCTTATTGGAAATTTCATTGATCACACCATTTTTGAAATAGGCCAGTTCTTCCTCCGTGTAAGCCTGTGGATCACCAAAAACAAAAGCTGAAAAATTAGGATCCTCATCTTGTTGATACATTGCAAAATTTACAGCAGCAGGGATTTTTCCTGTAGCAGCAACAGCAGGGTATTTTGAAACTGGACTACCGTTTACTTTATGGATATAATAGAATTTTGGGTGGTTATTTTCATCCAAGGGCAAAGCATAGCCTGTTGGTTTAACCACAAAAATGATGTTGTCATTTCCAACGGGCAATTGGTAATTACCATCTTTATCAGTCGTTGTCACTTCACGCCCGTTACTAACAGAAACAGACGCAATGCCTTGTTCGTTTTTATCTAATTTTCCGTTCTTGTTTGCGTCCAGATAAACTTTTCCTTTTGCAAAATCTTGCGCCTGCACAGCGTTTACGCATGCCCAGGAAATTGCTAGTGCCAAAAATGCTTTCATATGAAATTTTGTTTTGGCGCTAAAGTATTCGATTCAGGTTAACGGAGTATAAAGAGAATATAAAGAATTTATCAAAAAAACAAAGGAAGCCATTTAACACTCTTGTATTAATTAATCCATATTTGGCAGTATCGTTATAGGGACTTTATCCGTGTTTTATACGTATTCATCCGAATGAGGTCCCTATCAGGTCCCTATTAAGTCCCTATAAAATCCCCATTAACATTTATGTTGTTGGCCGGTTAAATCCTTCTTCCATCCTTTGTTTTCAGACGGATATTCGGCACAAAAAAAGAGAAACCAATGACTTGATTTCTCTCTTTACCCTTAGGGCCTATTTCTTAACTATCTGGCTTGCGCAGTTGCCAACATGCGGTTGACTTCATCGATCATTGATTTTGCTGCATCGTGCATCCGAGGGTTGCCTGCAAAATCTGCATCCAAAGTGATATGCTTGGACTTATCTTTATAGTTGAACTCTAAATAAAAACGTGGGACTTTAGAATTTGTTGAATCCTGCTGCCATTCAGGACCGGTCATATCAGTATCCAAGTTCCAAAAGCCGAGCTCCATTGCTTTGCGATGCAGGTATAATAAATCGTCTTTTGTAAATTTTAAAGTATCGGTAATTAGAGAATCTTTTTTGTCTAAATATTTATAGATACGTGTTTTTGAATTGTATTCGTTGACCATGTGGTTCGGCTCGCCATATTTGAATTCAATGGATTCAAAATCGGCAAAACGAAAAGGGGCATTTTTGATCATATTACTGTAGTAATAAACACAATACATCAAAAACGGCACAATAATACAAAGGCCCAAAAAAATCTTCTTACTCTTGATTGTCATTTCTATAAAATTTTGACAAAAATAAGGATTTATACAGGGTATAAAAGTTTATATCAAGATATGACATAAAACCTACATGAAATTCACGCGTTTAGATATTGGGAGAGCCCGCGTCAACAAAGGTCTTCGCATACCAACTGTCGGAAAGATCAGAGATAATAACACCTTTCCGTGTCGAAACATGAACGAACTTATTATTATGCAGGTATACACCAACATGATCTATTCCATTTCGTCCGAAAGAAAAAAACACGAGATCTCCTTCTTCAAGTTTATCGACCTTTTTTCTCTTTACTATTCCTTCCATGTCACGCGAAGTCCGCGGCAAATTCCCTTTGTATACTTCAATATAGAGCAGATTAACAAATCCCGAGCAATCTACCCCCGATTTGGTCTGTCCACCCATACGATGCGGTATCCCCATCCAATCGTCAATAAAGGAATAAAGGTGCGGATTTAGTTTTTTGGTACTCACATTGAGCAAGTCTGCATAATTGTCAAGTTTGGATCCCGAAAAAGTTTTTCCACGCGCTGAGCTCGCATCTGTCAAAACCGAACCATTGGAAGAATGTGTTTTGGAGCTAAGTACCTTTTTCTTCGTTGAACAACTGCTCAAAAATAGAACTGCACCTAAAAAGAAGATAAAATAAGATCTGACACCCATGCTGTTCGATTTACGTTCTTGCTTAACAAACTTACTTGCATAACAAACTTAATTAAATTGCTGTTGATATCCAATAAATTTGCTTGCCCCCGGAGATTGCTTTTCTTGATAAGAACGTCAGATAAGAAAAAGAATTGTTCAGAAATCGTAACTTTGACGCCTAATTTATTTGAGAATGGAAAAATTAAAAGGTGCATTAGCTGTCTTTTTAGGTGCGAGTAGTTTTGGGATACTATCAACGTTTGTTAAAAAAGCCTATGGTAAAGGGTTGAATTTAGGAGAGGTAACGGGAATTCAGGTATTGTTTGGCATGCTTATCCTTTGGCTTATCTATATCATCATCAAACTCTTTTCGGCAAAGTCATTTCACTCTTCAAGCAAGAAATCTTCATGGATCAAGATATTAATCAGTGGTACTTCGACCGGTTTGGTGAGCATTCTCTATTACAAATGTGTACAGCTCGTCCCGGCTTCGTTGGCCATCGTACTGCTCATGCAGTATATCTGGATCGGTGTGGTAATCGAATTTATCTTTTTCAAGGCAAAACCTTCAAAAAACAACCTGATTGGTATCGGCATTGTACTCATTGCAACATTATTAGCGACTGGACTTCTTGAAAAAGGCTTGCAACACCTCAACCTAACAGGTGTCTTATTTGGTCTTTTAGCAGCGACCGCCTATTCGGTCTTCATGATCGTCAACGGTCGTGTCGGCAATGACTATCACCCCATTCAAAAAAGCGCTATTATGGTAACGGGGGCCTGTATACTGGTCTTCACCTTGTTTCCACCTGCTTATTTATGGAATGGTCAATTTGATGGTAACTTCCTCTATTTCGGCTTGATCCTCTCGCTATTTGGCACGGTCATCCCGCCTTTATTATTTGCCTATGGCCTACCGAAAACGGGCTTCTCCTTAGGCGGAATATTAAGTTCGGCGGAGCTACCCGTAGCCACCTGTATGTCGTTTTTTATACTTCATGAAAGTGTATCCACGATACAATGGCTCGGGGTACTTTTGATCTTGGGTACCGTCATCTGGTTAAATGCAGCAAAGAGCAGTACGCATTAGGCGACCGATCCACTTCTGGTCAGAGTACTGCAGTCAATTTGATCAGGAACACAACTGTGTGCTGCAATCAATAGGGAAATTATGGAATTCCCGTTAACGAAAAAAGGCAATCTTCCTAATAAGATTGCCTTTTTTATATGTTAAACCTTTGTATGTTATAAATCTTAAAAAGGTTAATGTGTCAGTGTCTCCGGAATTTCTTCTACTTCCACTTCACAGGAATCTGTTACTTCCATAAATTTAACCGGCACAACCTCATTCACCAATAATGGATCGTATAAGGTCCGTACTTTGACATAGTTTTTAGAAAAACCATGCATATAACCATCTTTTTCGTCTGCTTCAAACAAAACATCACCAGTCTCACCAAGCTGTGACTCATAAAACGCACGGCGCTTCTTCTCCGAAAGGATGTGCAACATTTTGCTACGGTCGCTGCGTTGAGCTCCCGGTACAGCACCGTCCATTTGAGCAGCAATCGTATTCTCCCTTTCTGAATAGGTAAAGACATGCAGGTAAGAAATATCCAAATCATTCAAGAAATTGTATGTATCGATAAAGTCTTCACGTGTTTCTCCCGGAAATCCGACAATAACGTCAACACCGATACAGCAATTAGGCATCAATGACTTGATAAAAGCGACGCGCTCTGTGTAAAGCTCTCTTTTGTACCTTCTGCGCATTAAACCCAGAATTTTATTGCTTCCAGACTGCAATGGCATATGGAAATGTGGAACAAAACGTTTTGATTGGGCCACAAACTCAATAATATCATTGGAAAGAAGATTGGGTTCTATCGAGGAAATACGGATTCTATCAATCCCTTCGACTTCATCCAGTGCTTGTACCAAATCCAAGAACCGGTCTTCGCGCTTACCATCCCGAATGCCAAAATCGCCAATGTTTACACCTGTTAAAACGATTTCTTTGACGCCTGAAGCTGCAATTTCTTCTGCTTGACGCACAATATCTTCGATCTTGCCCGAGCGACTTCCGCCCCGTGCCAAAGGAATCGTACAAAATGTACATGAATAATCGCAGCCGTCCTGTACTTTTAGGAACGTACGCGTACGATCGCCAATCGAATAAGCCGAGACAAATTGATTGGTCTCATCGATTGGACCATTATAAACGATCGTTTTTTCCTGTTTCGTCAAATCATTGATATGCTCAATAATATTAAACTTTTCAGCTGCACCTAAGACCATGTCCACTCCGGGAATCTCTGCAATCTCTTTTGGTTTTAGCTGCGCATAACAGCCAACAATCGTAATATAGGCGTTGGGAGAGTGCTTTAAAGCTTCCTTCACTACTTTTCTACACTTCTTGTCAGCATTATCCGTTACCGAACATGTATTGATTACATAAACGTCTGCACGGCTATTGAACGCTGTGGTATCATAGCCCGCATCTTTAAATAAACGACCAATGGATGATGTCTCCGAATAATTCAGTTTACATCCAAGTGTATAAAAAGCTACTTTTTTATTCTCCATAATATTTTGCAAAATTACATTTTTTTTCAGTAACCCCTCTTATCATTTTAAGTTTTGACTTTCTCGTTATAAGGATTTTCCTTAGTTTTGACTATCTTGAAAGGTTGAATGCACCGGCGGCTTATTACGGACAAACTAAATTAGAGCCGGACATGATGTATTCAAATATTCCCCGATTGAGAATCAGACACATAAAATAGTGCTATTCGTTCTGTCCAGTTCGATTATAGCATTGATATTTGGTATTTAATAATTACTTTTTACAGATGAAACAATATTTAGATTTACTCAGACATGTATATACGAATGGTGTTGTAAAGACAGATCGTACGGGCACAGGTACCAAAAGTGTCTTTGGATATCAGATGCGTTTCAACCTTCAGGAAGGTTTCCCTTTGGTAACGACGAAGAAATTACACCTGCGATCCATTATCCATGAATTGATCTGGTTTCTTAAAGGTGAAACTAATATTCAGTATCTCAAAGAAAATGGCGTAAGCATTTGGGACGAGTGGGCTGACGAACAAGGAAATTTAGGCCCTGTATACGGATCACAATGGCGCTCCTGGCCAACGCCCGATGGCCGTCATATCGATCAGATCACACAGGTTATCAACCAGCTAAAAAATTCACCGGATTCACGCCGTATTATTGTATCGGCATGGAATGTTGCCGAAATAGAGCATATGGCATTACCTCCTTGTCATGCCTTTTTTCAGTTTTATGTCGCTCCGGCACAACCTGAAAAAGGTATCTTAAAGCCGCAATTGTCCTGTCAACTCTATCAACGTAGTGCCGATATATTCTTGGGCGTTCCTTTCAACATTGCCTCTTATGCTTTATTGACGATGATGGTCGCACAGGTTTGCGACATGGAAGCCGCAGAGTTTATCCACACCCTTGGCGATGCACATATCTACAGTAATCACTTCGAGCAAACGGAGCTCCAATTGAGCCGCGAGCCAAAAGCGCTACCCCAGATGAAAATAAACCCTGAAGTAAAAGATATCTTTGATTTTAAGTTTGAAGATTTTGAATTGTTAAACTACGAATCCCATCCACATATCAAAGCTCCGGTGGCCGTTTAACAAGAAAGGTACCTGATTTTGTAATATATTTTAGCGAACGAATAATCACCTTATATCAAAAATGAGCAACCCAACGATCACATTAATCGTAGCTGCGTCGGAAAACAATGCCATCGGAATCGACAATCAGATGCCTTGGCATTTACCCAACGACTTTAAATATTTTAAGAGAAATACCGTTGAGCACTCTGTCCTAATGGGCAGAAAGACTTTTGAGGCCATAGGCAAAGCATTACCAGACAGAAGGAATATTGTCATTACACGTAACGCGAATTTCCAGGGAGAAGATATTGATGTTGCCAACAGCATCCAAGAGGCACTCTTGTATTGCCGGGATGAACGTGAGGTATTTATCATTGGTGGCGCAAACATTTATCAGCAAGCGCTACCCTTGGCAAATAAAGTGCTTCTGACGCGCGTACATACAACTATCAAAGGTGACGCTTTCTTTCCTGAATTACCGTCAGAAGAATGGGAATTAGTTGCCTCAGATTCGCATCAGGCCGATGACAAACATGCATTTGCTTATACCTTTGAAGTTTATACGCGAAAATAATTCCATGTTTACGAATAGCAAAACGCGATAGGATCATGGAGCTTTTTGCTTCATGATCCTATCACCATTAAAAGCTATAGAAGAGCTTAATCGACAAGACTAAACAGGCGCGACACTTTGATCTAAAGCACATGCAAAAATACCTCACCCTAATTCTTACTCTATTCATGTCAGATCTATACGCTCAGAAGATAGATACTGTTTACCTGGAAAAATTACTCCAAAGTCATCCCGATCTATTTCAAAACATATTAAGTCATCCGACGAAAAATGAAATACAAATTCTGTATACACAGATTGATCGTGACAAATCCAATAAGCCACATTTCAGGTCCTATAGCTATCGACTGAATCCGAACTGGTATTTTTATCCCGCAAGTACAGTGAAGTTGCCGACAGCAATTCTGGCTTTGGAAAAAATCAATGACCTGCATATTGCCGGTCTCAGCAAAGATACCCCACTACGCATCGATTCTGCTTTTGAAAAGCAGACTAAGGTTCTTGTGGACGAATCCGCCGCCAATGGCCTTCCATCTGTTGCTCAATATGTTAAAAAGATCTTATTAACCAGCGACAACGATGCCCAAAACAGGCTTTTCGAATTTATTGGCCGTGCAGAACTGAATGCGAAACTAAAAGAATACGGCACTAATTACAGCCGCATTGTCAACCGTCTTGCTATTGGCGACAAAGGCATATGGGCCAAACATACTAACCCCGTCACCTTTTATAAGGGGAAGGATATTATTTATAAACAAGAAGCACAGTTCGATCCCAAGGATTATACCATCGAGCTATCCAATACGCTTCAGGGGAAAGGTTACATGAACGATAAAGATGAACTTGTTCATGAACCCTGGAGTTTTGAAGGATTAAATGTATACGCTTTGCAAGATCAACAGCTGATATTGAAGAAGCTGTTATTTCCCGAAGCATTTCAGCCTCAAGAAAGATTCAATCTGAAAAAAGATGACTACGCGCTCCTCTATGATTATATGTCGCGCTATCCCTTTGAATCGGATTTTCCAAAATATGATCCAGCAGAATTCTGGCCAACGTATAGCAAGCTCCTTTTTTATGGCCGTGAAAAAAATGCGATCTTAAATCCCAACATCCGGATCTTCAACAAGTATGGAGATTCCTATGGCTATAATATTGATAATGCCTATGTCGTCGACTTTGAACATGGCGTGGAATTTATGCTCGCCGTTGTTGTACAGTCCAATGAAAATGGAATCTACAACGATGGACGCTATGAATATGAAACAGTAACCTATCCTTTTTTAAAAAATATCGGTCAGGTAATTTATCAGGAGGAACTGAAAAGGGTTAAAAAGTTTAAACCTGATCTATCCAAATTTGATTTCAGAAAATAAAACACAAAAAAGGCTCTCAGAAAATTGAAAGCCTTTTTTGCGCATCGTCATCGTGGCGTATTTTTATCCCCCTTGGCTAGAAGGCTGCTTATGCGAATGATCAGCAGGCTGTGGCTGGGAAATGCAGTATGTCATCATCGGAATGTATGCTTATCCGCGCTCCAGCCATATAGTCCCTGCCTCAAGTCCTACTGAGATAGAGCAAAACTATTTCGATTGTAGAGCCGTTTCGATCAACTCCCCGTAAAAATCCCCCTCCTTCATTCCAAAAGCCCGTACCTGCTGCGGAATAAAGCTTTGTGGAGTCTGCCCGGGAATGGTATTAATTTCGATAAAATAAAATTTATCGGTATCGTTTTCTAAAAAGAAGTCCACCCGAACCATACCCTTACAGTTCAATCTCACGTAAATTTCCCTTAAAATACGTGCAGCGCGCTCCTGCTCTTCCGTAGTCAGGTCTGCTGGTGTAATCTCTTCGGTCAATCCAGGTACATACTTGGCTTCATAATCAAAAAATTCACGTGTAGTACGAACTTCGGTAGCCGGCAAAACAACGAGTTCGCCTTTTGAATTCCTAAAAATTCCCTCGGAAAATTCGCGTCCAGTCACAAATTCTTCAACAATAACCTGTTTCCCGGTATTCTCTGCATCAAAAGCTTTATCAATCGCTTCCTGCAGTTGTGCCGATTCCTTTACTTTGGTCATTCCGATACTACTTCCACCGGCATTAGGTTTCACAAAATACGGCAGCGAAAGATTGCTTTCGACGATTTTAACCGCTTCCGGGCGTTGCGATTCAAACAATAAGACCGATTTTGCCAAATGCAACTCGGGAATATCCGATAAAATCGCTTTTGTATACCCTTTATTCATAGTCAATGCCGAAGTCAAGGCATCACATGAGGTATATGGAATATCTAATAAATCAAAATAGCTCTGAAGTCTTCCATCTTCTCCGGGCACACCATGCACCATAATAAATGCTAAGTCAAAGCTTAAGATATCTCCGTTCAATGGAAGTGTAAAATCTGCTTTTGAAATCGGATGCCGCTTACCGTCCAAATCTTCATAGTACCATGCTTCTTTGGTCACTGTAATCAAATATATATCGTATTTGTCGTGATCAAGTTGAGAATTGACAAAGGCAGAACTTTTAAAAGAAACTTCAGCTTCTCCTGTATAACCTCCAGTTATTAATGCTATTTTTGCTTTCATAAATTTTAGCGATTCGAATAGCAAATATAATTTGCTATACACGGAAAAACGAATAATTTTGTGAGGAATAATTTTATTTAATCATTCTGCAAACTTGGCTTTAATATTGCGGTTCTATGCAGAATTAATTTTTATCAAAACAGAGAAATGTCCAAAGTCGTACAATATCTTCAGACCCCCACTTTTAGGAAAAATCTTATTGCCGCTTTTATCGCGATAGTATGTCTATTCCTTTTCGTTTATGTTGGACTGAAAATATATACCAAACATGATGAATCTATAGCCGTTCCTAAAGTGAAAGGCCTTCATATCAGTGCTGCCATCCAGGCGCTGGAAGACGCGGGGCTGGAATATCAAATTGACTCCGTCTACCAGATGGACGCCAAACCAGGAATGGTCATCGAGCAGGATCCCGAACAAGGATTTCATGTAAAATCGGGGCGGACTATTTATTTGACCATTATCACACAAGTTGCACCTGAAGTTGCCTTTCCGAATATAAAGGATAAAACATTGATCGAAGCAACGGCTATTTTGAAAAACCATAACCTTAGAATCGGAGACACTTCTTATGTCGCCGATATCGCTAGGGACATCGTATTGGATGCTCAATTTGCTGGACAATCAATCCGTAACGGGCGCATGATTCCTAAGGGTTCACGTATAGATCTAGTTTTGGGAAATGGACTCGGTGCTAATGAAGTGGAAATACCCAACTTAATTGGTCTTCCATTAAACGAAGCGAAGTTTGCCCTATCTGGAGCTGGTCTAGGCCTAGGCACAGTGACTTATGATCCCAATGTAACGGATACAGCCACCGCAGTAATCAGTGTACAATCACCAGGAATAGAAAAAGGCTTAACCAGCTTAGGGGCTAAAATAGACATAACGCTCTCATTGACGGCACCAACAACAACTACAGGTGCTCCAGCTGGAGGTACGCCAACTCCTAAACCACAGGCAAACCAAACACAGGTTACTCCGCCAGCAGCAAAAGCTCCGGTTCAGTCTAAGCCCGTTGCTCCAGCGAAAAGTACCACAACAAATACGCCAGCAGCTAAATCGACAACAACAAATCCAACTGCAGGGCAGAAAAAAGAAAAAGAAAGTAAAGGGAATAGTCTTGGCTTTTAAGTGTATTGACTTAAAAATAAAGCTGCATGGCATAATCTCCATTATGATGGATTAGCGTTTGTTGCAGATTCAGGAATTGTATAAAATATAAAGATGAAACCGATCCATATCTGGGCGATTTCATCAACCATTGACCGCTAAAGGCTGTATGAATGCCCTTAATAGCGAACAACAAATGAATAAAAAATTTTAGCATGGAAAATAAAAAAGGAATACCAAGTTGGTTAAAAATCATTGCCCTGATCGTTATCGTTGTCGGAGGTTATTTTGCTTGGACATTTTATAAAGCATTTTATGCTTCCAATGTATCGGGAGAGAAAAAATACCTGTACATACACGAGGGCGAAAAATATGAAGATGTATTGAAATCAATCAAGGATTCAAATCTTGTGGATGACATCGCTTACTTTGAGCGTGCCGCACAATATAAAAAATATGAGCAAAGTGTAAAACCCGGACGTTATCTGTTAACCCCTGGTATGAACAATAGACGCTTAGTTGGCAATTTGATTGGTGGCTACCAAGAACCTGTAAAATTCAGATTTTCCAATGTGCGACTGAAAGAGAATATGGCCGCACTCCTTGGTAAAAGTTTTGAGGCAGATTCTGCAGAATTTATCGCGGTACTAAATGATGAGGCTACAGCACAGAAATATGGATTTACAAAAGAAAATCTGATTGCTATATTTATCCCCAATACCTACGAAATTTATTGGAACACCAATCCCGAAAAAGTAATTGCTCGTTTTGATGATGAATGGAAAAAGTTTTGGAATGCAGATCGCACGGCAAAAGCAAAAGCACTTAACCTGACACCGCAACAAGTCAGTACATTGGCTTCTATTGTCAAAGGTGAAGCCTTACACCAAGATGAAATGCCCATGATCGCCGGATTATATTTAAACCGCCTCAAAAAAGGCATGTTATTGCAAGCTGATCCTACCGTGATCTTTGCCAACAACGACTTTACCATTAGAAGGGTATTGAATAAGCACCTTAGAACAGACAATCCTTACAATACTTACATCTATAGGGGCTTGCCTCCAGGTCCTATTTCAATTCCAAGTATTGCTGCAATTGATGCGGTCTTAAACTTTAAGCAACATGATTATATTTACATGTGTGCTAAAGATGATTTTTCGGGCTATCATAATTTTGCAAAAACAGAGGCTGAGCATTTGATCAATGCACGTAAATTTCAACAGGCATTGGACGCCAGAAATATTAAAAAATAATGTTTGTATTTGACCATCAGATTCGTGTCCGCTATGCAGAAACAGACCAAATGGGTTATGTTTATTATGGAAATTATGCTGCATTTTACGAAATAGCGCGGACTGAAATGCTGCGGAGCACGGGGATATCGTATAAGGAGCTGGAAGAAATGGGGGTCATGCTCCCCGTTACGGAGATGAAAACAAAATACCTAAAACCGGGCAAATACGATGATTTGATCACGATACGGGTAACAATCCGCCAGAAACCTGCCGTCCGTATTATTTTTGAATATGAACTGTTCAATGAAAGCGGAGAACTACTCAACCAGGGCGAGACAACTTTGGTCTTTGTCAACATGGAAAAAAATAGACCTTGTATGCCGCCACAGGTTTTCTTGGATAAGATGAGTAACTATTTTAATTGATATGGGGAAAATCCACCAATGGCTATTAAATATTGAACCTTATTTTAGATTAATCGAATGGAGTAAACGTGTCGTACTACCTGGCTTTGGCTCGCTACCACTCTATACTGTGGCCGTATTTTTCTTTCAGGAGCTATCGAGAGATTCCATTGTCAGCAAGGCTTCTTCCCTTTCCTATAGCTTTTTATTGGCCATTTTTCCGGGTATCATTTTTTTATTTACATTGATCCCTTATATTCCGATCAATAATTTTCAGGAACAGTTGCTGGACTTTCTGGCCGTGGTTATTCCCAAAAATGCTTTTCTGGTTGTTGAAACGACTTTGGAGGATATTATTAAAAACCAAAATGGTGGATTACTTTCTTTCGGTTTTTTATTTGCGGCCTATTTTGCAACCAATGGTATGGCCTCTCTGATGAATGCCTTCAATAAGGCTTCCCTCATGACGGAAAGAAGGCCATGGGTCAGAAAACGTTTGCTTGCCTTAGCCTTGGCTTTCCTAATTATTTTTGCGTTAACAGTTGGGATGACAATATTTACCCTAGCTGGCATTACCATAGACTACCTCAAGGAAACAACAGGTATAAAGTCGAGCTTCTGGGCCATTCTACTTAAAGTAGCCCGATGGTTGATAATATTTGCTATTTACTTTTTCACGGTAAGCTGTATTTACAAATTTGGTCCTTCCAACTCCAATAAATGGAAACTCTTCAGTCCCGGAGCTTCTATGGCTACCATTTTAGCAATATTGACGTTTTCCATATTTACCTTTTATATCAATCATTTTGGTGCATATAACAAACTCTATGGATCCATTGGGACACTGATCGTCATTATGCTCTGGATTTACCTGAATACGCTTATTTTATTATTGGGCTATGAGCTTAATGCAGCAATAGCGCTGTCTAAACAAACCATTGTTATTGCCAAACCACGCATTTTCAACTCTTTTAAGAGAGACGAATAGGTGTATAAAATTATTTAAAGCTTCATTTACCCCGTCAGGTTGGCAACAAATGAACGGTAGAAGACGCTAAACGAGCGTTCGAACAGGCAGCTTTACACGTCTAAAGCAAAAGGCCTGTATAACTGAAAGTCTTTCAATAAAATAAGAAAAATAAAATTTTGCATTTAAAGTTTTTTTGTACCTTTGCAACTCCTACAAAGTAGGAAAAAGGAGAAAATTAATTAATGGCAAAAAAACAAGAAGCAGAAAAAGAATTAGCAGCGAAAAACGCAGAGCTACAAGGTGCTGACACTAAAGTAGTGAAAGACACTGAAAAAATTGAATCAGAAGCTGATTCAAACTTAATCGACGAAATCAAATCAAACACTTGGATCACACCAGAAGGTGAATTTGACTGGGATGCAAATGATAAAGGTTTCGGAAATTATAGCGATGCTGAACGCGCTAAACTTGAAGCACAATACGCAGATACTTTCAACCAAGTTAACCAAGGTGAAATTATTGAAGGTACTGTAGTTTCTATCAACAACAAAGACGTAGTCTTAAATGTTGGTTTCAAATCTGACGGTTTAGTTTCTTTATCAGAATTCCGTGACTTACCAGAATTAAAAGTTGGTGACAAAGTTGACGTATTCGTTGAATCTCAAGAAGATGCTAACGGTCAATTAGTACTTTCTCGCAAACGTGCTAAAACTCAAAAATCTTGGGAAGCTATCAATGAGGCATTGGAAAATGATGCAATCATTACTGGTTTCGTTAAGAGCCGTACTAAAGGTGGTCTTATCGTTGATATCAAAGGTGTTGAAGCATTCTTACCTGGATCTCAAATCGATATCAAACCTATCCGTGACTACGATGTATACGTAGGTAAAACAATGGAATTCAAAGTTGTGAAAATCAACCACGAATTCAAAAACGTTGTCGTATCACACAAAGTATTAATTGAAAACGACTTAGAGAACCAAAAATCTGAAATCGTTGCTAAATTAGAAAAAGGTCAAGTATTAGAAGGAACAGTTAAAAATATCACTGACTTCGGTGTGTTCATCGACTTAGGTGGTGTTGACGGTTTATTGCATATCACAGATATCTCTTGGGGTCGTATCGAGCATCCAAAAGAAGTTTTATCGCTAGATCAAACAATCAACGTTGTTGTATTAGACTTTGATGATGAGAAAAAACGTATCGCTTTAGGCTTGAAACAATTATCTGAGCATCCTTGGGAATCTTTAGATACTGCATTAGAAGTTGGTTCTAAAGTTAAAGGTAAAATCGTAACAGTTGCTGATTACGGTGCTTTCTTAGAAATCATCCCTGGTGTTGAAGGTTTGATCCACGTTTCTGAAATGTCTTGGTCACAAAACTTACGTTCTCCACAAGAGTTCTTGAAAGTTGGTGATGAGATCGAAGCGCAAATCTTAACATTAGATCGCGATGAGCGTAAAATGAGCTTAGGTATCAAACAATTGACTCCAGATCCTTGGAAAAACATCACTGAGCGTTACCCTGTAGGTTCTAAACAAACAGCTGTTGTTAAAAACATGACTAACTTCGGTGTATTTGTTGAGTTAGAAGAAGGTATCGACGGTTTGATCCACATCTCTGATTTATCTTGGTCTAAAAAAATCAACCACCCTAACGAATTCACTAAAGTTGGTGAAACATTAGACGTAGTTGTTTTAGAATTAGATGAAGAAAACCGCAAATTATCTTTAGGTCACAAACAATTGGAAGAAAACCCTTGGGATACTTTCGAAACGATCTTTACTGAAGGTTCTATCCACGAAGGTACTGTGATCAAAGTTGGTGACAAAGGTGATATCGTAGCTTTACAATACGGTGTTGAAGGTTTCTGTCCTTCTAAACACTCTGTTAAAGAAGACGGTTCTTCATTGAAAGTTGATGAAGTTACTTCATTCAAAATCATCGAGTTCAACAAAGAGAACAAACGTTTGGTAATTTCTCACTCTCGTATCTGGGAAGAAGAGAAAGAAGAAGCTCGCAAAGAAGAGTCTAACAACCGTAAAAAAGACGCTAAAGCTGAGTCTTCAGCTGTGAAAAAAGTAAAAGATTCTGTTGAAAAATCTACTTTAGGCGACTTAGACGTATTAGCTCAATTGAAAGAGCAAATGGAAAATGATAAAAACGCTAAGTAATTAGCAATTTCAATCCATAAAAAGCGGCTGTTCCAAAAGGACAGCCGCTTTGTTTTTATAGGGATGCTTTTGTAATTTTGTATCAATAAACGTTATTGTTATGTCATTCAAATCAGCCTTAATTAACCCCACCGAACTTCAGGAATCACTGGGACAGCATACAGACATTGTCCTCCTCGATTGCACCATCGACAAAGTTGGTCAATCCATCAAGGATACCAAGTTCGAAGTTCTTCCCCATTCTCAATTTTTTGACATCGAAGGGAAACTTTCGGATGCTACTTCCAAATTACCGCATACCCTCGTTTCTGCAGAGGTATTCGAAAGGGAAATGCAAAGCCTGGGAATAAATCAGGATAGTACGGTCGTATTATATGACAGATGGGGCGTTTATTCAAGCCCAAGGGCCTGGTGGATGTTTAAGGTCATGGGATTTGAACAGGTCTTTATTTTAAATGGCGGTGTTCCTGCTTGGAAAAATAACAAACTGCCCGTCGTAGACCAGTATACAACCGCTGCAAGTCCCGGTAATTTTAAAGCCCAATTTCAAGCAAACCTTTATGCCGATAAAGAGTATATCTTAACACATTATCGGGATAATCAAGTGAATATTTTTGACGCCAGAAGTAAAGGTCGATTTAGTGGTTTAGTAGCTGAACCCCGGAAAGGCCTTCATGGTGGGCATATCCCCCATTCCAAAAATCTCCCTTTCGAAGAATTATTTGACGGAATCGTTTATAAACCCGTTGATGAATTGAAACAGCAATTTGATCATTTTAATGCGACCGGAAATGAATATGTATTCTCCTGTGGATCGGGTATCACGGCCTCAGTCTTAGCATTTGCTTGTCATCTCGCTGGTCATGAGCAAACCCGTGTATACGATGGTTCTTGGTCAGAGTGGGGCCGTGAAGAGCTCAATCTACCCATCGAGAAATAGTTTAAAACAAGGTATTCCAAGAATAGAGATTATCCTCCAAGCGGATTTTTTCGGCATCTAGGAGATTACGGATGATCTCTATTCTTTTCTTTTCTGTGCCTATCGTCAAACTCGCCACCAAATCATGAATGTTTTTGGCTTCAGCAAGTAAACTGCTTTTGATTTCTGCTTTTATATTTGCCCGCTGCTTTTCCTGATGATTGCGGATCAGACATAAATCGCATACTTCACAGAATCCCGCATTTTTCTCTCCAAAATATAACAACAGCGATTGACTGCGGCAATTGCTCTGTTCAATATAACCGATCATGCCATTGACTTCCTCTTCCTTCACCTGATGGCGATCGCGAATAAAAATATGATCGATATGCAGGTGTTTGTAATCGACTCGGTTCTGCAAAAAGGTCAATTGTGGCGCATCTGTAGAAGGCAGATAGCTCGCTATTTCCAGTGTCTCCAACGACTTCAACAGCTCGACAACACGATCATAAGGCAGACCTAACTTACGTGCAAATTCATATTCATTGATGAGGATATAGTTTTCAAATACACCACCATAGCTGCGCAAAATAGCCTTAATAAGCTTATCATATTTGACATACTGCACCTGAACTTTATACAATTCGGCGCTATCAATTTCAAACTTAAAGCGTGAAGGTATTGTAACAGCTTCTGACAAAACCAACCAAGTGTCCCGCTCCAGAAACTTCAGCGCATTCATAACAGGAACCAACGGTAGCTGATATTTTTTTGCAAATGCAACAACATCAAAATCTACAGTCACTCCTTCTCCAGAACCATAGGGAATCTGAAAATGATTACAAAGGTAATGATAGGTCTGTTGAATAAATAGAATATCAGGAAAGCTAGCTTGCAAATTATCGACAAGTTTCCGCTCATCTGCCTTTTGATAAAGAATAACGGGATAGGCCTTCTTGCCATCTCTTCCTGCCCTACCGGCTTCTTGATAATAGGCCTCCAGCGAATCGGGCAAATCGAGATGAATGACAAACCGTACATCGGGTTTATCAATTCCCATCCCAAACGCATTTGTAGCTACAATAACGCGAACAACATTTGTCATCCACCCTTGCTGTTTCTGATCCCGTTCCTGCCCCGTGAGCCCGGCATGGTAATAATCTGCCGAAATGCCATTATTGACTAAAATACGGGCTATCTCCTGTGTTTCCCGCCGGTTTCTGACATAAACAATACCGGATCCACCCAACTTGTGTATGATGCGGACCATACGTCCCATCTTATCCTCTTCCTCAATGGCCATATAAGCCAAATTGTCGCGGAGAAAGCTTTTGACAAATACATTTTCTTTTGGAAAATTCAGCTTCTGCTGTATATCGCTAATGACACGCTCAGTTGCTGTCGCTGTAAGGGCCAGAAAAGGAACCTTGGGATGCAGTTCCCGTAACTTAGCGAGTTCTAAATAGGGAGGTCTGAAATCATACCCCCATTGAGAAATACAATGTGCTTCGTCTATCGCAAAAAGATTTACATTCATAAATCGTATGCGCTCCCTTACGATATCATTGTATAATCTTTCAGGAGAAAGATAGAGAAATTTTATTTGCCCATAGACGCAATTGTCCAACGTAATATCCACCTCCCTCTTCCGCATTCCAGCATAAATCGCGACCGCTTGAATTCCATTTTTTTTCAAATGCTCAACCTGATCTTTCATCAATGCTATAAGCGGTGTAACGACAATACAAATCCCTTCTCGCATCAAGGCAGGTACCTGAAAACAAATCGACTTTCCGCCGCCAGTCGGCAATAAAGCCAGTGTATCTTTACCTGAAATGACCGATTGAATAATTTCTTCCTGCAGGGGTCTAAATGAATCGAAACCCCAGTATTGCCTTAAGATTGATATACTATCTTGCGTCATAAGTTCTCCTTATCCCAAACATACGCAAAATTATCTTTCATGAGATAATTCTGTATTCCCAAACTATCCAACATACGTTTTGTATGCTTGGATTTCTCCATTGAATTGGATCCATCCAGTATAACAAGTTTTGGTCTAATTTGCTTCAATAAACGAGGTAAACCATTTAGTAAATTTTTTCTGACAATGACAAGGTCGGCAGGTGTCATTGTTCCCCCTGCATGCGATAAAATAGCAATTCTACCTAAAGGGAGCGTAACAAGATAGTTTTTCCGCTCCCGACCATTCAAAGCTACAAACTGAACTTTTTCCCTCGTCAGTAATTGGATTTCTCTTCCACATGCATATTGCAAGCCTCGGGATTGCAAAGAATCAAATGTGCTGTAAACGATACTGCGCCCACCTTTGAAATAGCCGATCGTCAGCTCATGTTTCGTATTATAGACCCGAAACCGTTCTACATCTTTATTTTCCAGGTATTTTTGCGCAGTGATCAATAGTATTCCAATTGCACAGCATCCCCCTAGCCAAACGTATTTTTTATCTTTCCATTGAAAAGCATATAAAAAAGAAAATAGTGCAAAATAGGTCAAAAATAGAAGCTCCAGCCCCATAGGTTCAACTTTTATTGTTGAAAAAGCCAAATGGTCAATAAATTTCAAGCAGTATAAGATGAAAGCGATGAGATGCTCCAAAAGAAAGCCCAATAAATCGTTGAGCCCCTGCATTGGATTGATTGTCATAATAAAACCGAGATACATCGCTAATGTTGAAGGGAAATCGACTAATACATTGGCTACCAGAAAATAAGTTGGAAATTGTCCAAAATAATAAAGGCTCAGTGGCGTTGTCAATAGCTGCGCAGCAATAGAAACAGCCAATGCATCTCTCAAGAGCCGTAATATCGGTCTTTTAACCGGAAGGAATCCTTCGACAAGCGGAGAACATATCGTCATACCCAAAACGGCTAAAAAAGACAGCTGAAAACCCACATCAACAACAGCTCGGGGAACGGCCAGTAAAATCAATAATGCGGCAATAATAAGCGAATTCAGTGTTGAAAAGCTTCGTTTAAAATGCTGTGCACACAGCACAAAACTAATCATAATAGCTGCCCGCGTAATCGGCGGATCAAGCCCTGCAATAAAAGCATATATCCAGATCATACTCCATAACAAAATTAGTGGCAGCCATCTGAGATAGAAAGGCCAGGCAATTCGCTTGAAAATAAGGGATAGAAAACTGAATAAAACAGCAACATGCATTCCCGAAACACTTAATACGTGTATCGTTCCCGTATTGGTGAAGGCCTGGATGCTTTCGGCACTGATATCGCTCCGGGAACCATATAATAAAGCTGAAGCAATAGCAAAGTGCTCATCCTTTTTGATATGGGGACGAAGCTTAACCAAAAAATATCTCCTCGTTTGTAAAGCGAGCCCAGTTAATGAAAAAGCCGTTGTTTCTTTCCTACTGATCAGCTTATACCGACCAAAGACTGCGAAAATTTCATGATAGATATGCTGTCTTTTCAAATACTGTCTATAGTCAAATTCCATTGGATTGAATGGCGGAGCTATTTCCTTTACTTGACCTTTTAACCACAATAGATCACCAAACTGCAGTGGGTTCTTCTGGCTGGATTTTAAAGATAACATCAGTCGACCTGTAGTTTCAACAAATTCACCTTTTTGGTAAGCCCCTACTACTTCCGCCGAAAAACGAATGATATCCCGCTTCACCTTGGGCTCTTCAATAATTTTGACTACATAACTATCGGTCACTATATGGGAGAAATGACTGATTGTAACCAAAGGGGCTTCGCGCCAAAATTGGAAAATCCCAAATAATACAACAGACACATAATACCCGTAGCTATAGCCATATTGGCGGATTCTTCCCTTTAATAAATAACAACAAAACGTTATCAAAACCAGCACAACCAATAGCTGCTGAACGCATTGGAAAATGTGGAACGACATAGGTAATTTAGGGGCGAAAAGAAGCGTCACAATATATAGGATCGCTATCTTAAGAATAGGCAGCCGCTCTAATCTTTGTATAAAACTAAGCTCTTTCATAACTGCCACCGCAACTGTATCTTAACCTCTGACTTTCTATTACCCTCAATTTGGTCCAGTCCAGTCCCAATACTCTCTCGCCCCGGATAATAATAGACCGCATATTTGGTCCATACCTGAAGATGGCGGCTTAACCGATACTGCAGATTGAAATACATTCTCCATCCCCTTGTATTGTACATTCCAAAACCAGATGCATATAATACATCCTGCTCATAAGCATAGATCCGATTATCATAACTTGCCGCATCGAAATACGCAACGCGTATATTCGACTGAAATTTTCCCGCGCTAGACTTCCAGAGCAAATCTTGATAAAGCATATAACCGAAACTATTTTCCTGATACTCTTTTTGGAATAAATTAGCTTCTACACGGGAGCGAATCGTCCATATTGAACTTAGGCGGTAATGAAATTCTACCCTGAACTGCTGTTTGCTGGTATTTACAAGCCCGTGCTCGGTTTGTCCCTCTCCCTGATAATTAACTTGTTTCAATCGGTTACGATAGCGCAATGAAAGTTGGCCTTTTTTGTACCACATGTAACTCAGCTGGCTAAAAAAATCAGCGCCTGTAGATAGCGTATCAGCCTGATACTTTGCTCCCGGGAAACGAAATATATCCGCATAATTGGACCAGAGCAATTTTCTACCCAATTGATACGTTAGTCCCAAATAAGCCCCCTGCTCGTTGGAGGTGTTATCCGATTCACCAAATCCCTGTCCATAAAAAGTATGAAAATTCTTTTTATAGTCCCGCAGCAATACAACCGATGATAAACGTGGATGCAAACTTATCATAGATCCTGCTAACAGTGCTGAACCGCCATCCATGCTGCTTGCATACTCACCAAATAAATAAGCATTCCGAATCGTATAGTTTCCATATAGACTTATATTTCGCAAAAAATCACCTTCAAAGTCCGCCTTTTGCCGTATACCATTGCCTTTTGTTTTAAAGACATTTAATTGTGTCTGATTGAAATGAACACCCATTTTGAACCGCTTATAGCGCCACAACAGATTCAATCCATAGGCCAGTTGAGATGCGGCATGACGGTATTGCTGTTCGGTTGCAGTCCGATGCAAGCCTGAGCTTGCGATCGTTGAAATCGTAGGCGGAGAAGTTGTACGGTTAACTTTTCCATCTATGGATTGGTAGGAGAAATAAGGTGTAATTTCAATGTGCCTAATCTGTAATGTTCCTGCAATGCCACGCATAAAATTAGCCTCATTTAATGACGTATATGACTTTACACCGATCCCTTGTCTTGCAGTATGCTGTACCAATCCCCCTTTTCCAAAATTCAGACCATTCCACATACTGAGTCCCTGGCCAAATTGCAACGCGTAATCGCCGATCACGATATTTTTGAAACGGCCTAAAGACTTTATTGATATACTTAAGCTATAGAAATCAAATCCCATTTTTTGCCTGTCTCTAAAAAATGGTTCCCCCGCATCTTTCTCCATATTAACTGCGAGATGAAACCCATCGTTTAACTGGGCTCTATACCTAACAGCATAGCGATTGGCATCGCCAAGATAATGGGATTTCGTCGTATCGACTATACGGTATCCCTTTGCTTTTTCGAGTATCCGGGCGTACCGTATTATAAATTCCTGTTTAAAATTTCTCGATTTCAGGGTTTCAAGGGGAGATCCCGGACCTACCCTTACGAAGGGTAACAACAAACTGACTATCCGCTCATTAAATCCTTCAATGGACTGTAGTTCGAGTACGTTGATAAAATTCCCTGAAATGGTCCTATGGGCCAATAGGTGCTCGATTAATAAAGGGTTCAAAAATTGTAATTCAGTGAGTTCTCTACCATCAGTTTTGTTGAGATCGATCGGGTGTTTGAGATAATGAGACCACTTTTCAGTGAATTCACTCAAATCAGCATCCTCAGGAAGCTCTTCCGATAAGCTTTCAAATAAATCTTGGAGATCGATTTTTTCATTCGTTTGCGCCGTACAGGTTAGTCCAATAAAACAACCTATAAAGAGCAAAATTTTGCTACAATATTTCATAATAGGTTTTAATTAATATTGGCTAAATGCTAGGCGATGAACCTTTTATCCCGGCAGAAAAACGGTTCACTGGTATGAAATTAGGAAATATAAAAGAATAAAAAAAGCCTGATGAAAAAATTTCATCAGGCTTTTTCTATTCTTTTATGATCAGATCAATTAAATATCAATTTTCGCATAACGTGCATTTTTCTCGATAAATTCACGACGCGGGGCAACTTCGTCACCCATCAACATCGAGAAGATACGGTCACATTCAGCTGCATTTTCAATTGTCACCTGTCTTAAGGTACGCGTTTCAGGATTCATGGTTGTATCCCATAACTGCTCAGCATTCATCTCTCCAAGACCTTTATAACGTTGTACGTGTACACTATCTTCTTTACCTGATCCTTTCAAACGTTGAATCGCATTGATACGTTGGTCTTCATTCCAAGCGTACTCATGCTCTTTCCCTTTTTTCACCAAGTATAGCGGCGGTGTAGCGATATATACATATCCTCTTTCGATCAATTCCTTCATGTATCTGAAATAGAATGTCAGGATCAAAGTTGTAATGTGGGACCCATCCACATCGGCATCGGTCATGATGATGATGCGGTGATAACGTAACTTTTCAAGATTCAGCGCCTTAGCATCTTCGGCTGTACCCACACTGACGCCTAAAGCTGTAAACATGTTTTTGATCTCCTCATTTTCGTAGATCTTATGTTCCATTGCTTTTTCGACGTTCAGGATCTTACCACGTAAAGGCATGATCGCCTGATGTTTTCTATCACGACCAGACTTGGCAGTACCACCCGCAGAATCCCCCTCGACAAAATAGATCTCACATTTTGTAGGATCATTGTCTTGGCAATCGGCCAATTTACCAGGAAGTCCGGAGCCTCCCATAACGGTTTTACGTTGTACCAAATCACGGGCTTTACGTGCAGCAGCACGTGCTTGAGCCGCAATGACAACCTTTTGAACGATAGATTTTGCCTCACGTGGATTTTCTTCCAGATAAACGCCTAAGATCTCACCTACGGCAACATCTACAGCCCCCATGACTTCAGAGTTACCTAATTTCGTTTTGGTTTGCCCTTCGAATTGAGGTTCTGCAACCTTCACTGAAATTACTGCTGTCAATCCCTCACGGAAGTCATCACCTGTAATTTCTACTTTTAAGTTCTTAAGCAAACCTGACTTGTCCGCATACGCTTTCAAGGTACGAGTCAAACCACGACGGAAACCTGCAACATGTGAGCCACCTTCAATCGTATTGATGTTATTCACATAAGAATGGACATTTTCAGAATAGGTATCGTTATACTGTAAAGCCAGTTCAACAGGGATACCTTGTTTTACGCCTTCAACATAAATTGGTTCTGGAATCAACGACTGACGGTTACCATCCAAAAACTTCACAAACTCTTTCAGACCGCCCTCTGAATAGAATGTCTCTTTCTTTTCAGAACCGTCTTCATTTGCTTCACGCTCATCATTCAACGTCAAACTCACACCTTTATTTAAAAAGGCAAGTTCACGAAGACGATTGGCCAATGTATCGTAATTATAAACCGTTGTCTGCGTGAAAATCGTCGCATCTGGATGGAATGTTACAATAGTACCCGTCTTATCCGAAACACCAACTTCCTTCACATCATATAAGGGTTTACCTATTTGGTATTCTTGCTGGAAAATCTTTCCATCGCGATGAACCTCGGCCTTCAAAAGAGTAGACAGCGCATTCACACAGGAAACACCGACACCGTGCAGACCACCAGAAACCTTGTATGTATCTTTATCAAATTTACCTCCGGCGTGCAATACAGTCATTACAAGCTCTAGAGCTGATTTATTCTCTTTTTTGTTGATCCCTGTAGGAATACCACGACCGTTATCCCGGACAGAAATCGAATTATCTTTATGGATAGTAACGAAGATATCTGTACAATATCCCGCTACAGCTTCATCGATTGAATTGTCAACTACCTCGTATACCAAATGGTGCAATCCTTTTACACCGGTGTCACCAATATACATGGATGGACGCTTACGAACCGCCTCTAAACCCTCTAATACCTGAATATTATCGGCCGAATAGGTGGATGCATTTTTATTTTCTTCGCTCATTGAAAACCTCTTAAATGTAATATTCAAAAATACGAAATTTTGGCCGATTTATCAAGTCCATAAGGAAGTATTGAGCCTATATTCCGAATTATAATACCAGGGATAATTTTACTTTTTTATTACTAAAAACTAGAATTTCGATTTTTTTATGTTAGGTTTGTTTTCAGTAATAATTTGCAAATAACAAAAAAATGAACACTATATTTTCAATTGTATCGAAAGTTTCCTTTGGCCTTTTATTGGTTGGAACTATTGCATCATGTAACCAAGGTGCAAAAACAGCAAACGAACCTGCAAAAAATGATTCCAATACGGTAAGCAAGGAGAGCCAGGAAAGTAACAAAGATAAAATCGTCTATTTAAATTCGGATTCACTTTCTGAAAAATATCAATATTTTAAAGACATTAAATCAAAGCTTGAAAACAAAGTAAAGAAAGCACAAACAGATCTGCAATCCAAAAGTACTGCGTTCCAACGGGAAGTTGCCGAATATCAAAAAAATGCCGCTACAATGTCTGCTCCTGATAGACAAGCTACGGAACAAAAACTGGCACGTAAACAAGATGAGCTTGCACGTTTAGACCAAACAGCTTCTTCTTCCATTGCAAAAGACGAGTCTGAAGAATTCAACAATGTCTATAATAAAATTACTGAATTCCTGAAAAAGCATGCTGCAGAAAATGGCTACAAGTTGGTGCTGACTTATTCGAAGACCAACCCAACTGTATTGTATGCCGACCCATCTTTGGAAATCACGAATGAGGTAATCAAACAGTTGAACGAAGAATATAAATCTTCAAACAAATAGAAGATCATCACAATTAAGGAAAGCCATCGACTAAGTTGATGGCTTTTTTTATTTTCTTTCTTATCTTGTCCTTACTAAAATTAGATTTATGGTCAGAACGATTGTTGAAAAAGAAATCGCAAACTACGAATGGATAGATATAGCTGAGCCAACTTCAGAAGACTTCGCCTTCATCAAAGAGCGCTTCAATTTGAATGAAGCTTCGATCAAGGATTCCAAAGAACCAGAACATCTACCTAAAATTGAAGAATTTGAGAATTATACCTTTGTGATTCTTCGTGTCATGTCGGACAATTTCAAAGAAAATTCAGACAGTATCGGAGAAATCACCGATCGCCTGACCATCTTCTATGGAAGTGATTTTGTGATTACGGTACACAAACGTCGCATCGAGTTTTTAGAAAAACTTAAAAATATTGAATTCACTTCCATCAAGACAAGAAATAGCCGTAAACTGGCTGTATTTATCACGACTGCAGCTGTATTTACCTTTAGCCAAACGTTAGAGCAACTTTCCACACGAATCGATGCTTACGAAGAATTGATATTCCTCAAACGCATGAAACAACAGCCGATACTGAAAAATCTTTATTTTATCAAAAGGCAGATTGATGTTGCGCGAAAGGTCATCTTTCTCTACAGGGAGGTCGTCGAGCATTTTCATTCTTCGTCAAAAAAAGATGTCTATACCCGGGATTTAAAAGATCTGCAGGTCCGGACATCAACCTTGTACGAAAACTTATCGGAAAATGTAGCTCAACTGCTTAATGTGTATTTCAACATCTCATCTAATCACACGAATGAGATTATGCGTATCCTGACAATTTTCTCCGTATTTTTTATGCCCATCACTTTTGTGGCAGGAATTTATGGAATGAATTTCAAAAATATGCCCGAACTTGAATGGTACTATGGATATCCAGTAGCCATGGGGATCATGGTGGCCATATCCCTTGCCATTTATCTGTGGTTCAAAAGAAAAGGTTGGCTATGATAAGCCAACCTTTTTCTTTGCCGTAGTAACCAAAAAATCTTTAAGATAGAATGGCTCGAAATAAGCAACATCCTCAAACTCTTTCCGCTGAAATTTATCAAAGGCCAACGTCGACAGAAAAGCCGCGGAATCATCAAATCCGCTCAATACATTCACTCGATCCGTTGCGTTGAACAAATCTTCAAATTTATCGGCACCCGAACCAAATAAATGGACACGATTGTAGTTCAGCAATAATTCATTGAAATAATCGAAATCGATAATTTCTGCTGATGTTGCTTTCACCAATGCAGCATTATGGTCATAAACAGCCGTATACACTTCCATACGACGGGCATCGATCATGGGAAGATAAGCATCACCTGCTGTTAAACCAAATTGCTCCTTATACCCTAGAAACAAAGCTTCTAACGTATTAATAGCGATTAAAGGTATATCTAACGCATAACAGAGACCTTTGGCCGTAGATACCCCTATACGTAAACCTGTATAAGAGCCAGGTCCCATGCTCACCGCCACAGCACTTAAATCCTGCATCGTTCGGTTAGTCTGTTTAAGGACTTCGGCGATCAAAATAGTCAATTTAGCCGCATGAGCATTAGGTTCATCGAGATCGAGAACCTGTAACGTTTGACCATTTTCACTCAAAGCAACCGAGCAAATCGTGGTTGAAGTATCAATTTGTAAAATTAAATTATTCATCGTCATTATAGAAATCAAGGTACAGGATCATGCCCGTGGCCGCCCCAGGGATTGCAACGTGCAATTCGTTTCAAAGCCATCCACCCACCTTTGAAGGGACCATATTTCAGAATCGCTTCCTTACCGTACTGAGAACAGGTAGGTGTATATCTACAATTAGCGCCTAAAAACGGTGAGATAAAAACTTGGTAGAAACGAATAATAGCCAAGAAAATAAAACTAAACAAGGGTCTAATCCCCTTTTTCCAAATAAACTTCAGCACATTCATCCTGCAATTTTTTCAGCATTTTATTCATTGCGGTGCTAAACACATCATACGCTAAGATCTGCTTGCCTACATATTGAATAGCTAGATACAAAGTTACATTATGTTTCAACAAAAACGGAATCAAATCATTCGATTTTTGTAAACGGTAACTCTCACGCATCATTCGTTTAATCGAATTGCGATCAACTGCTCTTTTGAACCTACGTTTGGATACGGAAATAATAGACTGACTGGAGGGAATATCGTCAGCCTCATTGTTTTTCTCGAAGATAAAAACAATTCTAAATGGATACAAGACAAAAGAAGAACCGCTTTTAAAAAGCGTATCAATACGCCTTTTCGCACATAACCGTTCTTCTTTTGTAAATGTATTTTTCATACGATGACTTAATCTTATTAGAAAAAGCTCTTATAAGCGGCCACCGATCCTTGTCAAAGATTAACCTTTGTGACGGTATTCGTCAGACACTGTAAGACGTTTTCTACCTTTAGCTCTACGTGAAGCTAATACTCTTCTACCGTTTGCAGAGCTCATGCGCTCTCTAAAACCGTGTTTGTTTCTTCTTTTTCTTTGCGATGGCTGAAATGTTCTTTTCATGACGCTATTATGCTAATTTGTTCTTACTTCAATTAATACAAAACTCCCCAAGAGGAATGCAAAAGTAAAGTTTATTTTAGACAAAAACAAACAATATTACGAACATTTAAAGTTAATGTAAAACGGATAAGCTAATTTATTCAGCTACAGCTTCAAAAAACAATTTTTCAACTACCGTAAAATAAAAATCAGCACAGTTTGACTGTGCTGATTTTTATAAATGAAGTATAAACCCTGCCCTATTTATTTTTCAGAATATCTCTGATCTCAGTCAAAAGCGTTTCTTCTTTTGTCGGTGCTGCAGGGGCCGCCGGAGCTGCTTCCTCTTTACGTTTCAACGAATTTAAAGCCTTAATAACACAAAAAATACAGAATGCTACAATTAAAAATTGAATAACCACATTAATAAAGTTTCCATAATTAATAGATACTTCAGCTTGTTTAGTCGCTTCATCAGCAGCTTTCAAAATCAATTTTTTGGATGAAAAATCAACACCCCCAGTTAAATAACCAATGGGTGGCATGATAATATCATCAACCAATGAGGTAACAATTTTACCAAAAGCTCCACCAATGACAACACCGACAGCTAGATCTACTACGCTGCCACGCATTGCAAACTCTTTAAACTCTTTTAAAAATCCCATATTTAAATTTTTTAGTCCATGAATTATGACAAAACTAATAATTGTCACATAAATCTAATTAAAATATGCTAATTTTTTATCGTTAAACTCATATTGTGCTATATTTTCTAACCCATGTCCTACTTTATAAAAAAGACATGTACCCCGCACCCCACTAATTTTTATTAACTTTAATTTCTTATATTTGCCCGTTAACTAGTAAAATATCAAGATATATTGTATATTGTTAGTACTTTATTTCATACAGTAATTAAAGCCCAGCATCAGATAGCATATCTATGAAAAAGATTCTTATAGCAGACGACCACGGCATTGTACGATTAGGAGCCTCCGTTATTATTAAAGAAACTCTTCAAAAAGCAGAAATATTCCAAGCTGAAACCTTTGACGAGGTTCTTGAAAAAATAAAGGTAGAGGATTTCGACCTATTATTATTGGACATTAATATGCCGGGAGGAAATAATATACGTGTCGTTGAGGAAATCCTTCAAATTCGGCCAAGCATTAAAATTTTGATTTTCTCATCTTATGACGAATCACTTTATGCTTTACGTTATATCGAAGCCGGAGCAGTAGGCTACCTAAACAAAACAACAGCTATGGCTGAACTTTCCAATGCTATTTTGGCTATTCAGGATAGAGGAAAGTATATGTCGAGCAACGTACAGGACCTATACATTCAGAAATTGACGCAGAGTAAGTCTGAGCTGACAAAACTAAATCCGTTGGCACGTTTGTCAAATAGAGAGGTGGACGTTGCTAAACAATTGATAAAGGGACTGGGGATTATTGAAGTATCTAGCTTGTTGGACTTAAGCCCTTCAACAGTGAGCACGTATAAAAGCAGAATCTTTGAAAAACTCAATGTTTCTAATATTCCTGAACTTATCGAACTGTTCAGAATACACTCCAACAACTAGTCATTTTGTTGGAGTGTATTTTTATCATACTAAATTAACTCATCCATCGTGACAACAGGAACATCTTTTACGTTCAGATCTTTTAAAGGTTGAGATTTCTTATAAGAATACCCCACCTCTGCTTCTAAATCCCATAGCATCGGTGCCAAAAAGTTAAGACAGGTTGTAAAACCTTGAACCGTTGCAGAAAAATCACCCGTGTCTTTCGAGTTTTTAGCTTCATTTTCGATCTCAAAGGGACCACTGAAACCACGCTCTTGCAATAAGTCAACAAACCCGCGCCAATCCATACTGTCAGATCCGCCAAAGCCTGGCAACATAGCTTCGTAATGATGTCTATCCCAGTCGTGGCCCGGTATACTTACATTCGCTTTTTTAGCCAATTCGGCGTCAACATGCTGCATGGGATACATCCCGCCCCAATCAATACGTGCAGCAGTCTGTAGATTACGCGTAGTCTTCACATGTATACGTTGTAAGCGCGTGATGTCCGTATTACGAATAACGTCTATTGGGTTTGTATTTTGCCAGACATCATGTGAAGGATCATAGATCTCACCATGAGCCTTACTTGGTATCATCGCATACATTAATTTACGAGCAGCAAGCACTGCTGGAAGATTGTTATAGGTAGAGCTATAACGTGATGAGCGCCATCCTTCCATTGGGCAGTTCTCATAAAGGATCGTTACACCTAAACTCTCTGCATAATTAACAATGGGCGCAAATACACGCTTGTATTCTTCAAGATTTTTCTGAAATCCATCAATTTGATTGCCCAATTCATGATTGTAGCCCACAAATGTCCCTACCTTAACGTTATTTGCATCACCTCCCAGCAAATGTGCAATACGGATCAATTTCAATAAATGATTTTGATTCTTCACGCGTTGCTCAGGATCTCCGCCAATCATATTTTCAAAAGCACCAAGCGAAAGTTTTAAATCAGCCTGATTGAACAGCTCAATGATTTCCCTCGCTTTTGCAGGAGTAAAATCATCATAATCCAAATGCGTTGCGGTATGATCTTCACGGGTACCATCTTTTCTAAACACACAAAGGTCTATCCCCCCTGCTCCGATTCTTTTGGTCGTCTGAATCAACTCTGGTAAGGATAATTTATCAAATGCAGAACTCATTACCCATACAGGGTTATTTAATTTTGTCGTCATAGCTTGTATAATTGTCTTATTTCGGTATTTAAAGATACTAAAAAAGCCATCCGATTGGATGGCTTTTTGTTATTTTATGGTGAATCAATTAGTCTACATTATCATGTAGGAAAGAATTGTTCGGTCTAATTTCAGTATTTCCGTCTTCAAAGGAAAGTGTAAAACGAGACACCTGAGATTGTGAAGAATGCGGTGTATCTTGCAATGACATTTGTTTCCGCTTATAAGCAGGCTCGTTTTCCAACTCATGTAGACCATTAGAAGATTTTAGTTTCATGCTCAATTCTTTAAGACGCAAGATGCGTTCTTTTGTACGAACCAGCTGATCTTCAAACGAAACTTGCTCTTCTTCTACCTGAGGGACTTCTACTTGCTCATTTGTTGTACTTGATGAAAATGTAGGTTTTTCCTCATATCCTGACGCAGAAGGAGCTGTGTAAGAATCAAACACTGTTGGCATCTGGAATTGAAACACTGACGGTGAGGTTTTCAACTGAAAATCACTATCTCCAAATGTAGTTTCCTCTTCATAACCACCATCAAAACCCAAATCATGACGTATTACCTGTGGTTCCTCAACAGCTACCTGTTGTTGTACCGCATTTCTGGGAGAAGTGAACAAGTCAGATTGCAAATTATTTGGAGTAGAAGTATTTGTAGAAGGTGCTGGTGTATCCACACGTTGAACCGGAGTTACGAAACTATTCGTAGCTGGAACTTCTCTTGGTGCTACCTGAGAAACAGGTTTGATAAAAGAATTAGCCGGTTCAGCAGTTAAGGGCATAGACACCTTTGTATTTTCACGTTCTTTATCACGTTCTTCAGATGTTTGAAAACCAGTGGCAATAATTGTTACTGACAATTCGTCTTCAAAATTCTCATCAATACAGTTACCCCAGATCAAATCTGCTGACAAACCAGCTTTTTCCTGAATGTAATCCGTAATGATCGCAACTTCATCCATAGTTACTTCTTTCGTTCCAGAAGTAATATTCAATAAAATATAGCGAGCACCTTCAATCTCATTGTCTTTCAACAATGGAGAAGCTAAGGCACCTTCCACTGCACGTAATGCACGATCTTCACCTTCGGCAACAGCATTTCCCATTATGGCAACACCACTATCGTTCATAACAGTGCGAACATCTTTAAAATCGACGTTTACATAACCAGGGATAGTTATTATTTCGGCGATACCTTTTGCCGCGGTAGTCAATATATCATCTGCTTTTGCAAAAGCCGCAGTCATGGTCAAATTACCAAAGATCTCACGAAGGCGGTCATTTGAGATCACAAGATAAGAGTCTACATATTTACGTAATTCCGAAAGTCCTTCCTCCGCTTGTGAACGACGGCGTTTACCTTCAAACGTAAAGGGCGTAGTTACAATCGCAACAGTTAAAATACCCAATTCTTTGGCAGCTTTCGCTAATACAGGACTAGCACCGGTACCAGTACCACCGCCCATACCAGCTGTAATAAACAACATCTTGGTATTGGTACCCAACATACGTTTGATATCTTCAATACTTTCGATCGCTGAATTTTCACCTACATCAGGATCTGCTCCTGCTCCCATTCCTTCGGTCAGACTTATCCCCAATTGAACTTTATTTGGGATCGGGCTCAATTCCAATGCTTGCGCATCAGTATTACACACGATAAAATCTACCCCACTAATTCCTTGTTTATACATGTGGTTTACGGCATTGCCGCCACCACCACCAACCCCAATAACCTTGATTATTGAAGATTGTTCTTTTAACATTTCAAACTGTATTGACATAACTTATCCCTATTTAACTTACAATGAAGATGATATCAAAACGAATCAAACCCACTATATGTAATGTAATAATAATATAATTTCAACAAAAGTTTTCCACATTTGTTAAATTGTGGAAAACTTCAACTATTGTGGAAAACTTACTTCTTATCTAAAAAACTTGCGTCATCGATTTCATTACCGTCTTTGATAAAACGTTTGAACCATGACAATAATCCTTGCTCCTTTTGTTGCTGTTCAGAAACTTCTTTTGTTGTCACCGTAGCGGCCTGCACTTTTTTAGATGGGGCGTGCATTTCTCTCCGGCTATCTTCCTCTTCCTCGTGCGACTGGATTCCCTTGATCAACAAGCCGATACTTGTTGCATACAACGGACTTTTCAATTCTTCAAACAACGGTTTTGGTAAAACCTCGTTCTTAGAAAGATATTCATTCGGAAATCCGATACGACAATCTATTCCAGTAATATATTCAACAAGTTGTACCAAATGTTTTAATTGAGCACCACCACCGGTAATCACAATACCACCGATCAGTTTATTTTCATATCCAGAAGATTTGATTTCATAATACACGTGCTCAATAATTTCCTCCATTCTAGCTTGGATGATATAAGCTAGGTTTTTAACAGAAATTTCTTTTGGTTCACGACCTTTTAATCCGGGCACGCAAATCACCTCATTTTCTTTGTTTTCATCAGCTAAAGCTGATCCAAAGCGAGTTTTCAACAATTCAGCTTGGGAACGCAAAACAGAACATCCCTGACGGATATCTTCTGTGACGATATTACCACCTAAAGGAATCACGGCTGTGTGACGAATAATTCCTTCATGGAAGATGGCAACATCTGTGGTTCCACCACCGATATCTACTAATACAACACCAGCATTTTTTTCGTCTTCATCCAATACAGCTTCTGAAGACGCTAAAGGCTCGAGAATCAATTCAGCAACTTCCAGATTGGAATTATCAATACATTTTTTGATGTTTTTAATATCAGTTACACGTCCCGATATAATATGGAAATTTGCTTCAATACGACGCCCCGCCATACCGATAGGTTCGCGAATCCCCGGCTCGTTATCTACCGTAAATTCCTGTGGTAAAACATGTATAATTTCTTCTCCTGGAGGCAGTACCAGTTTATACATATCCGAAATCAGTCGTTCGATATCGCGTCGAATGATTTCGTCGTCACCATCGGTTTTGGTAAATATTCCACGGTGTTGAATACTTTTGATGTGTTGGCCAGCAATTCCCACATTCACCACTTTAATATCCACATTAGACTGCGCTTCGGCTATCTCAACAGCCTCTAAAATACTTCCCACAGTTTTCTGGATATTAGCAACTACTCCGCGGCTTACACCGGCAGAGTCCGCTTTCCCCACACCTAATAATTCAATTTTGTTTCCTGAGCTACGTCTCCCAACCGTAACACAAATTTTGGTAGTACCAATATCGAGTCCCACGATAATTGGGTTTTCTCTTTCAATTTCTGCTGCCTTTGAGTTCATAATTTCCTGTATTGTTGCTGTATTACTATAATGTATTATTTGCTACTTTTTTTGTTTGATCGCCTGAAAAACTCCAGTTTCCTCGTTTTTCACAGATGATCTGACCTCCATATTTCACATTGACAACACCGTAAGCATTTATACCTACCTTTGGCATGATCTGCGTATAAAAGGTCTTTAATAATTCAAATTTTTGTTCCAATGAATCTGCCGATCCAACAATTAATTGCTGTGTCCCTACACGAGGTACAAGTTCAATATCCTTATCCGAGTTCACATATATCTGCACAACCTGATTACTCCATAATTCGTCATTTTTGATAAATTCAACGACCTTAACCAAATCTTTAACCAATGGTGTTGCTATGGTATCCAGTGCTTCATTATATCCTTCTGCGATATTCCCTGTTGCAACCATGATGTGCGGTATATACTTCAACGTTGTCGGTATCTTCAATCCTTTGGGGTCAACATAAAACTCCTTTCCATTTTTGTTGATGATCCGCATGACAGCCTCGCGCTGATTAATATTAATTCTGATCGTACCATCCATATCGGCATGTATACTGGCATCGGACACATAAGGTAATTTACGTAAGGTTTTTTCAACTTTCTGAAAGGGAATTCCATTGACTTTCTTTCCCACGAAACTACCATAGTTATGTTCTATTAACTTAGAGATATCCGCCTGATCAATAAAGGCTTCTGTACCTTCAATGACAATCTTAATATCTTTACAAACTTGCTGCTCATCACGTTTCCCCACAATAGTCATAATCACGACGACAACAATTACACCTATAAAAAATAGTGTAAAGTAGAGGACACGATTCCATTGTATGTTACGTAATTTTTTAAGCATGCTCTAAAATTGCCTGTAACGGTTTAACCAATTTGTCAATATCACCTGCCCCAACTGTAACAATCAGTTCCGGCTTTTCATCGCGTGCAAATTCCAAGACTTCTTCTGCAGTTACAAGCTGTTTTTCCGCTGCCGTAATTTTATCCAATAACCAACTCGAATTGATCCCTTCAATAGGAAGCTCCCGTGCAGGATAGATTTCCATTAACAACAGCTTGTCAGCCATGGACAATACCTCGGCGAAACCATCCACAAAATCCCGCGTACGCGTAAATAAATGCGGCTGAAAGACCACATTTAACTTTTTCGTAGGATACAATTTCCGCATCGAAGTTAAAAATGCACGCAGTTCCTCTGGATGGTGCGCATAATCATCAATATACACCGCTCCAGGTTTACGGACAATATATTCAAACCTTCTTTTCACGCCTTTAAATGTCGTCAACGCTTTCTTAATAGCTTCGTCTGCAATTCCAAGTAAACGGGCTACCGCAATCGCAGCTACCGCGTTTTCAACATTGTGGATACCAGGGATACCCAAATGAATATCATCTATTCGTCCGTTGGTATCTTGGTAATCAAAAAAGAACTCTCCATCGCGTACATGCACACTGGAAGCATATGCATCAGCGATTTCATGGCCTGAATAACTTATTTGCCCCTCAAACTCGAGGCCTTTTTTTATAATACGTGTACCTCCTTCAACAACTTTATCCAAGAACATTTGGAACGATTCAAGCAAATGGCTCCGATCGCCATAAATGTCCAGATGATCCGCATCAGAAGAAGTTACTATTGCGATATTGGGGTGAAGCGTCAGGAATGAACGATCAAACTCATCAGCCTCAACCACAACTGTATTATTATTTCCATAAAGCACATTGGTACCGTAGTTAGAACTGATTCCACCCAAAAAGGCCGAACAGTCGTAGCCCGAATCTTTCAATACATGTGCCACCATTGTAGAAGTTGTCGTTTTACCATGTGTACCAGCAACCGCTACTGTAAATCTACTTTCACTAATGATCCCCAAAACTTGAGATCGTTTATAGAGCGTATGTCCTTGTGATTCAAAAAAAGCTTTAATCTTCGAATCTTTAGGAATAGCCGGTGTAAAAATGACTAATGTCTCCGTCGTAGGTACGTTAAAAATAGCATCAATCGTATTGATATCATCCTGATAGGAGATCGCGATCCCTTCCTTGACTAAGGTTTTAGTCAGCTCAGTTTCTGTACGGTCATATCCATCCACCTCACAGCCCAAATGCTTAAAATAGCGTGCAAGGCCACTCATGCCTATACCACCTATTCCGATCAAGTAAACTTGTTTTATTGCATCTAGATTCATACTTCGTCTATTTTTTTTTAACCAATTTATACACCTCCTCGGCAATCTGCACATCAGCATTCAACTTACCGAGTTTTTTAATATTCCCACTTAATTGTGAGACATGATCTGCGTCTTTTAATAAAGTTAAAGCAGCAGGTATTAAGTCTCTTTGTGCATCACTATCCTTCACCAGTAATGCAGCACCTTTATTGACCAATGCCATTGCATTTTTGGTCTGATGATCTTCGGCCACATTGGGTGAAGGCACAAGGATAACAGGTTTTCCAACCACACAGAGCTCAGAGATGGTACCGGCTCCAGCACGGCTAATAATCAAATCTGCCGCAGCATAAGCATAATCCATGCGCTGAAGAAAGGCCAGCATCTTGATATTACCTGGAAGTTTACCTGTCAACTCCGCGTGTAGGTTTTCAACATAGAAACTACCGCATTGCCAAATCAGCTGCACTTCTTCCTCCTTTAGCTCATTCAGGTAAGCAACAACACTTTCATTTAATGTTTTAGCCCCCAAACTACCGCCAAGTACCAAAATTGTTTTTTTGTGTGGATCTAACGCAAAGAACGCTAAGGCCTCCTCTCTTTTTCCCGCTATCGCAATAGACTCGCGTCTTATTGGATTGCCGGTGAGCAATACTTTGTCCGCAGGAAAGAATTGCTCCATCCCCTCATAAGCCACACATATTTTTGCAGCCTTAGCACCAACTTTTTTGTTGGTTACACCAGCATAGGAATTCTGTTCTTGCACGACTGTTGGCACCTCCAGCTTATTGGCCATCATTAGCAATGGACCTGAAGCAAAACCACCTACCCCTACAGCCACATCCGGTCTAAAATCCTTAATTATGCTTTTTGCTTTATTTAAACTTTTCATAAGCTTAAACGGCAAAAAGATATTCTTCCACAGCTGCTTTCTATTGATTCCCTGAATGTCGAGTCCAACAATCTTATATCCTGCTGCGGGCACTTTATCCATTTCCATCCGGCCATTGGCACCCACAAATAGAATTTCATTTGCAGGATCCATTGCCTTCAACGCATTTGCAATTGAAATCGCCGGAAAGATATGTCCTCCGGTTCCACCACCACTGATAATTACGCGAATTGCCATGCTTAATTTATTATTATGCAGGAATAGATCCTATAACCACTTTTTTCGGTTTAGGCTTTTCATCCAGCTCTTCTTTACCTTTTAATTCTTCAATATTTCTACTCACACTCAGGATGATTCCCAAGGCGACACTCGTAAATAAAATCGAGGTTCCTCCCATACTCACTAGTGGAAGCGGAACCCCCGTTACTGGTCCCAATCCGACGGCAACAGCCATATTGGCCAAAGCCTGAATTGTCAAACTAAATCCCAAACCCGCAGCCAGAAAAGTACCAAAAGCTTTGGGACTCATCGTGACAATACGTATACATCGATACATAAATGCCAAATACAGAAATAGCAGAATCACCCCCCCGACTGTTCCATATTCTTCAATGATAATCGCGTAAATAAAATCGGAATAAGGGTGCGGCAACACATTACGTTGCACACTATTTCCCGGTCCTTTTCCAAAAAGCCCACCAGTTGCTATAGCAATTTTCGCATTGTTTGCCTGATAATTTTTATCATCCTGGAAGGATACCGTTTTATCCACTTTTTCAGTATGAAAAAAAGATTTTACCCGGCTGATATAAGTCGTTCTACGGGGACCAAAGAAGATAACCATCATAAGGAGCACCCCTCCGCCACAACAAACAATGGCAATCTGCTTAAAACTAATCCGTCCGATCAAGAGCAATAAAACACTCACGCCAAACAGCATCAATGCGGTAGATAGATTGGCCAAGGCAATCAGAATAAACACACCACACACCGACCCCATAATGGGTAAGAACGATTTTTTCACATCTTTGATCTCTTCCTGCTTCCGGGATAACATCCTTGCAAGAAAGACGATAAGTGACAACTTTGCTAAATCCGATGTTTGAAAGGTCAAACCTATACCAGGGATAGTCAACCAACGACTAGCTTCATTAACTTTACTTCCGAACAACAGCGTAAACAACAATAAAGGGATTGTAATACCCATCATTATTTTGGATATACCCGCATAATACCGATAATCTAACTTGTGAGAAAGATACATCAGGACAAAGCCTATGGCAATGATAGAGAAATGCTTTAACAGATACATTTCAGTCCCTTTCCCTTCTTTATAAGCCAAGGTACCCACCGAACTGTATACAGCCAAAAGTGACCATCCCGATAAGATAATCACAATGATCCATATCCATCGATCACCCTTCAATTTAGACATTATATTCTGTAGCATATCCTTCCTCCTCTTATTGGGTTACACCATTTATAATTCCATTACAGCAGCCTTAAATTTATCGCCACGATCTTCATAATTCTTAAACCAATCAAAACTAGCGCAAGCAGGAGACAATAAGACGGTGTCACCTTTTTGAGCTAAGTGGGACGACAATACCACGGCATCTTGCATGGAGGTACTGTTGACAATAATCTCCACATCTTGTTCAAATGCTTTATGAATTGCAGCCGTATCTTTTCCTAAACAAACGATAGCGCGCACCTTGTCTTTGACCAAATCAGCAAGCATACTGTAATCGTTTCCTTTATCCACGCCACCCAACAACAACACGATTGGTGTAGAGAAACTTTCCAAAGCATACCATACCGAATTTACATTCGTCGCCTTTGAATCGTTAATGTAATTTACACCGCCGATACAGGCTACATGTTCAAGGCGATGTGGAATATTCACATACGATCCCATACTTTCTTTCATCACTTGATTTCTCAATTCCTGCACTTTCGCAATTAACCCAGAAGCCATGCTATTATAAATATTATGCTTCCCCTGCAATGACAATTCCTCAGCTCTCATAGTGAATGTATCGTTATTTGGTGTATTAATAATTATTGTTTTGTTGGCATTTAAATAAGCCCCCAATTCAACAAGTTGTTCTTGTGTAAAAGGCAAATAGGTCCCTTTACTATGATGTCTTTCCAATCCTTTAACTGTTTCCGGATCGTCCAGGCAGTATATAAAATAATCCTTCTCCGTTTGATTCTGAATCATTCTGAATTTTGAATCCACATAATTTTCCATTTTATGGTCATAGCGATCCAAATGATCAGGAGTAATATTCAGTATAACAGCAACATCTGCTCTAAAATGGTACATATCGTCCAGCATAAAGCTCGATATTTCCAATACATAGCAATCGAACTGTTCTTTAGCCACCTGCAATGCAAAGCTTTTCCCGATATTACCTGCCAATCCGACGTTTAAACCGCCATGCTTAAGCATTTCATAAGTCAACATCGTCGTCGTAGACTTTCCGTTTGACCCTGTAATACAGATTAACTTTGCATCCGTATATTGCGCCGCAAATTCAATTTCTGCAATCACAGGTATATTCTTTGCTCTCAATGCAACGACCAATGGTACGGTCGCTGGAATACCAGGGCTTTTTACAACCAGTGCAGCATTCAAGATACGGCCTTCGTCATGTTGACCTTCTTCGAAAGCTATTCCCTCCGCTTTTAGTTGTTCCTTATAGTGGTCTGCAATAAGCCCTTTATCTGACACAAATACATCAAATCCCTTTTCTTTCCCAAGAATCGCCGTTCCAACACCGCTTTCGCCTGCCCCTAAAATGACCAAACTTCCAGATTGAGGATAATATGTTGTTGCAATATTTGACATCATTATCTAATTTTCAATGTTACAATAGTAAGAATGGCCAATATGATTCCTACAATAACAAAACGTGTTACAATTTTCGCTTCATGATACCCCTTCTTCTGAAAGTGATGGTGCAATGGTGACATCAAAAAGATCCGTCTACCCTCACCATATTTCTTCTTCGTGTATTTGAAATACGACACCTGAAGAATAACCGAAAGGTTTTCCAACAGAAACACACCACACAAAATTGGGATCAATAATTCTTTCCGGATCAAAATAGCAAAGGCAGCAATAATACCGCCGATCGCTAAACTTCCCGTATCACCCATAAAAACTTGAGCAGGATACGTATTATACCATAAGAAACCTACGCAAGCGCCAACAAATGCCCCAGCGAAAATCACGAGTTCTCCGGAATTGGGGATATACATAATATTGAGGTAATCTGAAAAGATCACGTTACCCGACACGTACGCTAAAATGGCTAAAGTAACACCAATGATAGCGGATGTACTCGTGGCTAAACCATCGATACCGTCCGTAATATTTGCGCCGTTTGAAACTGCCGTAACGATAAAAATAACAACAACTAAAAAGACGATAAAAGTCAGATAATCGCTCTGTAGTCCAAATATTTTAAACACCTTGGCATAATCAAACTCATTATTTTTATAAAACGGAATATTCGTCTTCGATGATTTTACGTTTTCAGCGTAGGTCTTCTCACCTGTACCTTCATTGATAACCACTTCAACAGGCTTGGTAGAGGTTGGTTTATCGACCCCTTTTCGAACTACGATATCTGGATGAAAGTACATCGTACAAGCAATTATTGCTCCCAAGCCAACTTGTCCAACAACTTTAAACTTACCAGCTAAGCCTTCTTTATTATGTCGAAAGACCTTGATATAATCATCTAAAAATCCAATTGCGCCCATCCAAAGTGTTGTCACAACCATGATAATCACATAGATATTCGTCAATTTAGCAAATAACAAGGTAGGGATAAGAATACCTGCAATAATGATGATCCCACCCATTGTCGGCGTACCAGCTTTCTTTTTTTCTCCTTCAAGCCCCAAATCACGAATTGTCTCTCCAACTTGCTTATTATGCAAGAATTGAATCAATTTTCCCCCAAAAACCGTGGTAATAATCAATGAAGCGATTACAGCCATAGATGTCCTAAAAGAGATGTATTGAAACAAACCTCCTCCAGGTATATGAATATATTCGCTAAGCCACGTAAAAAGATGGTATAACATATTTCTATTGTTCGTTAAATGTATTCTCTAAAACTTCTTTATCATCAAAATGATGTCTTACACCATTTATATCTTGATATTTCTCATGCCCTTTTCCTGCAACCAGGATAATATCCCCAGGATTAGCCAGCTGATATGCTGTCCTTATCGCTTCCTTACGATCAGCTATAGAAAGCGTCTTCGCCTTTTGGTCTGCTGCCACACCGGCTTCAATATCTTTAATAATCTGATAAGGATCTTCTGTACGCGGATTGTCGGACGTAATCAAAAATCGATCACTATAACGCAGAGCCGCTTCAGCCATTTCAGGTCGTTTAGTTTTGTCCCGATCGCCTCCGCATCCCAATACAGTAATAATTTTTTGTTCTGGACGTCGCAATGAACTGATGGTCTTCAATACATTTTCAACTGCGTCAGGAGTATGCGCATAGTCCACAATTCCAAAAACACCAGAAGTCGATTTCATCGTTTCAAACCGCCCCTCTGCCCCCTTCAAGGTACTGAGTGCGGTCAATACTTTCACCGTTTCCTGCTCAAGCAAGATAGCGGCACCATAAACCGCCAAAAGGTTATATGCGTTGAAATCGCCGATCAATTTTACCCATACTTCCTGTCCATCAACACTCATCAACATACCATCGAAATGGCTTTCGATCACCTTTGCTTTAAAATCCGCTCCAGAACGTAAGCCATAGCTTTTCCGATGTGCCACTGTATTTTGAAGCATGACCTGACCATTTCTATCGTCAGCATTCGTCAAAGCAAAAGCATTCGCATCCAGATCGTCAAAAAACTTCTTTTTCGCTTTAATATAGTTATCAAAAGTTTTATGGAAATCCAGGTGATCATGCGTAATGTTCGTGAATATTGCACCCGCAAACACCAAGCCTGCAATACGTTCCTGAACGACAGCATGCGAACTAACCTCCATAAACGCATAATCACAGCCATCATCAACCATATCCCGTAACAATTTATTCAATTGAATAGGGTCTGGTGTTGTATGCGTTGCTGGTATAATCTTTGTTCCAATTTGGTTTTGTACTGTAGATAATAAGCCTACATGGTAGCCTAGCTCAGTAAACAGCTGAAACAACAATGTGGCTACTGTCGTTTTACCATTCGTACCGGTCACCCCAACAAGTTTCAACTGCTCAGCAGGATTTTCGTAGAAATTAGCCGCAGCAACCCCTAAAGCATAAGCAGAATCAGCCACCAAGATATAAGCGACAGAGTCTAACGTCTCTTCGGGCAACTCCTCTACAATAACGGCTCTTGCTCCCGAGGTAATTGCCTTGTCTACAAACAAGTGACCATCTGTTTGAACACCCCGCACTGCGATAAACAAACTTCCCAACTCCACTTTTCTGGAATCAAAGCACAAAGAGTGCACATCAACCTCTTCGAGGTTCCCTACAACCTGCTGTACAGGGATAGCATGCAATACTTTTTTTAAATCCATCATTTACTTAAGTTCTAAATTTATCGCCGTTCCAAAAGGCAGTTTTTGCCCCGCAGCTAACGACTGTATTCCAACTCTTCCTTTTCCCGTCACGTGCGCCTTAAATCCGGCATTCTCCACAACATATAAAGCATCCATCAAACCCATGCCAACCACATTCGGAACAATTCCTTCTTTATATTTTAAATCCATAAATGGCACGCCTCGTGTAGAGGTATCCACCTCTCCTCGGCCAATTGTATCCCAATTCACGGTATTAATTCCCAACCTATCGTACACTTTTTTACTAGCTTCCTTCGAACCCTGCAAAGTCAATGGCATTCTTCCGCCTACATTGACCGCTTTAAACGTCTTTTTCCCCTCCATTTCCATATCGTTTGCATATACCATGTCTGCAAGCTCTTTAAACACGGGCCCTGCAATCGATGCACCATAGTATCCATTTCTCGGGTTACGGATTACCACAATAATGGAATATTTTGGATCCTCCGCAGGAAAATACCCCGCGAATGAAGATTGATATCGTCTGGCACCGTACCCTCTCGAACCATCAGCCATCTGTGCTGTACCTGTTTTACCACCAGAGCTATATAACGGACTAGCAACACTTCTACCTGTTCCTTCAGTCATAACACCTTCCATCATTCCCCTCACCTCTGCTAAAGCATGATCCGAAGCGATCTTTTCGTTAATCACTTTCGCTTGAAACGTTTGAATTGTATTTCCTAAATGCCGAATTTCCTTAACAAATAGCGGCGCTATCAACTTTCCGTTATTTGCGACAGCATTATAAAATGTCAACGTTTGCAATGGTGTAATTTTCATTTCATAGCCGTAAGCCATCTGTACCAACGATAACCCGCTCCAGCTTTTGCTTTTCGACGTTTTCACCAAAGGCACACCTTCTCCGGGAATCTGTAGATCGAGCGTCTTACCAAAACCAAAAGAATGTAGCTTTGATGTAAACTGATCCGGGTTATCCTTATAAGCTTGATATACAAACTTCGTAACACCCACATTCGACGACTCCTCAAAAGCCCTTTTCGCTGAAATTATAGACTTCTTAGGCGCATGTGAATCACGAATCGTATGCTTATAAATTGGCCAGTTACCATTACCAATATTCACAGTTGTACTCGAGTCTATTTTCTTATCATCAATCAAAGCCAGATAAGAAGCTAACTTAAATGTTGAACCTGGATCTGCACTTTGTGCTATTGCAAGATTGAACTTTTCACGGTAGACTCCGTCTTTATCGCGCATAAAATTAGCCACCGCACGCACCTCGCCTGTTTTCACCTCCATCATCACAACACAGCCCTCATCCGCATTACTCGTAATCATCTGCTTCTCCAGAGCCCTTTGCGCCATATCCTGCATATTCACATCAATAGTAGAGATAATATCAGACCCATCAACCGGGGCAACCTCAATATCTTTGTTAACAGGAATCCATACCCCACCAGCAATACGCTGCATTAACCTCTTTCCGCTTCTTCCGTCGATATATTCGCCATATGCCCCTTCCAAACCAACATGAATATTTTCTTTCACATTTTTATAACCGATGGTTCTCGCAGCGAGATTGACAAAAGGTAAAATACGCTTATTCTGCCTATCTGTAATCAAACAACTTGGAAAACGTTCTTTATTGACACGTGCAGATTTAAGTAAAGGGAATTGTTTTACCCGCTTTAAATCTTGGTGTGACACATTACGTTTGAGCAACAAGTAGCGCTGCTTTTTATTCCGTGCCTGTTTTAATAATGTCAAATACTGCCGAGATGATTTATCTTTAAAAAAATCAGCAAGTTTAATAGCCAAGGAGTCAACTTTCAAATTGAAATACTCTTCATCTTCTTCGGGAATCGCCATTGCATCAAAACGAAGCTCATATTCAGGCACCGAAGTAGCCAATAAGCTTCCGTCATTTGAATAAATATTACCACGAGCAGCTTCCACCTCCCGTTCCTGAATAGAAAGGCTATCCGCTAAAGCTTTCCAATGCTCTCCATCGACATACTGCAACTTGGCCATTTTTCCAAATACCAAAAACGCAAGTAGTACGATAAGCCCAAAAGCAAAATAGACACGCACAAGAATCGTATTTCTGATACTCATAACTCTTCCTATTTATCTTCTTTATTCTCTATAACTTCAATCTTGATCGGTGGTTCCACACGCTCTTTCAACCCCAAAGAATCGACACGTTTGGCAATTTCTGTCTGTGTAGACATTTTCATCAGTTCGGCAGAGAGAGACTTATGATCCCAGCCCAATTCCTTTACCTCTTTACTCACTTTATCGATACTCCGAATAGTTCGCTCTGCAAAATGACGATTGGAAATATACAGTAACATCAGAAAGGCAACAAAAGCTCCGAAAGGCAAGTAATGCAATATTTTATTTAACGAAAGGTCTCCAACGGTAAAAAGCGTTTTAATAAACGCTTCTGTTTCTTCCGCCTTTTCCTCGACAGTTTCTTGCAGTTCCTCCTGAACTTCTTCACTCAATTCTTTCTGTCTTATCGTATTTCTGCTCATCCTCTCGCTCCATTTTTAAGACAAATTCAACTTTTCAGCAATACGCAGTTTCGCACTGCGCGATCTATTATTTATCGCCAACTCTTGTGCAGATGCCGTAATTGCTTTACGGCTCAACACATGAAATGGCTTAATTTCATTTCCAAAAAAATCCTTTTCAACTTCCCCTTTAAACTTACCTTTGGCCATAAAATTCTTAACCAAACGGTCCTCCAAAGAGTGATAGGACATCACAGCCAATCGGCCCTCAACACGGAGTACATCAACTGTCTGCAACAAAAATTCCTGCAACGCCTCCAACTCGCGATTCACTTCGATACGAAGAGCCTGAAATACCTGCGCATGGTACTTATGTTCTTTACCCTTTGGAACCATACGTTGAATCACCTCTTTCAATTCAGCAACAGTCTGGATCGGCTGTGACAAACGCGCAGTAACAATTGTTTTCGCAAGCGATTTAGCGTTCATGATTTCACCATACATACCAAAAATACGATGCAGATCCTCCTCCGAATAGGTTGCCAAAAGCGACTTTGCATCCAAATCGCCCACCTGATCCATACGCATATCCAAGTCTGCATCAAAGCGAATAGAAAAGCCACGATCTGCAGCATCGAATTGATGCGAAGAAACACCTAGATCTGCTAAAATACCATCTACAGAACGTACACCTTCCAAACGAAGGCTATTCTTTAGAAACCTAAAGTTTTGGTGTATCAACGTAAAGCGAGGATCGTCAATTGCATTTTCCAACGCATCCGGATCCTGATCAAAAGCAAACAACTTCCCCTTCGGCCCTAATCTCTTCAGAATCTCTCGAGAATGGCCACCACCACCAAAAGTCACATCCACATAAATACCATCCGGCTTAATAGCCAAAGCATCCATGCATTCTTGTAACATTACCGGAACATGATATACATTCTCCATACGCTTATAGTCCAAAATTAATATCTCCCATTACCTCCGCAGCCAAAGATGATATATCCTCTACACCGCCATCACCCATCAATTCCTCATACCCTTCTTTTGACCAAACCTCAATCTTATTAAATTGACAAGCCAAAACCAGCTCAGTGCTTATTCCTGCAAATTCCAGCAAACTTTTGGGCAACAAAACACGACCCGCAGCATCCAATGTCAATTCCGTAGCGCCACGCGTAAAAGCACGGACAAACGCCCGAACTTTAGGATCGAATTGATTCAATTTAGCCAGTTTAGCCGTCATCAAATCCCACTCTTCCCTTGGATAAAATACAAGATGTTTCTCAAAACCGCGATTCACCACAAGACCATCCCGCTCTACATGAGGCATTTGCCTCTTGAGCGCAGCTGGTAACACCATTCTTCCTTTGGCGTCTAACTTGCATTCGAATTCTCCGATCAACTGAGTCATGTCGTCAATTATCCTATTCTAATTTAAATGTAAAAGTATACACTTTCTCCCACTTTCCCCCACTTTATAACATAAAAAAGTTTTCCACATCAACAAATCGCTACAACAAACAGAAGTCGACTTCAAAAAAAACACATGTAAAACCTTATTTACAAGCAGTTAAAAGCCAATTTTCCTGAAAAATAAGCTATTACGCCAGAAGTGATTTTTTGCTCTTTTTTTATCAAAATCAGCAATGAATTGTAAAAATTTCCTCTTTAGAAATTTAATTTTAGCCAATTTTTGTCCCAAAAGGGGGCAAAGTGGGAGGAGTCAAAAACAGAAACAAAAGATGTGGCAGAAAGTGGGAGAAGGCTCCTCAAATAACCTGAACAGAATTCGTTATTGTCGAGTAAAACCAATAATTTTGCGTCAAATATAATTTTCATAACGATATGCACAGAACACACACTTGTGGAGAATTAACACTAGCTGACTTAGGGAAAACGGTTACCCTAAGTGGATGGGTTCAAAAATCGCGCGATTTGGGCGGTATGACTTTCATCGATGTTAGAGACCGATATGGTATCACACAATTAACGTTCAATGCAGATGATGATGCTTCCTTGCGCGCAAGTGCCCGTGAGCTCGGAAGAGAATATGTCATCAAGGTAACTGGAGAAGTTATCGAACGCTCTAATAAAAATGCTAAAATCTCCACTGGAGATATTGAAATCAAGGTTTCAAATCTTGAAATATTAAATGCCGCTAAATTACCTCCTTTTACAATAGAAGATGAAACAGATGGTGGTGATGACATCAGAATGAAGTTCAGATACCTGGATTTGCGTCGTAACCCCGTACGTGAAAACCTTATTTTACGTCATAAGACCTCACAAGAGGTACGCCGTTATCTTGACTCCCAAAACTTCCTGGAAGTAGAAACTCCATACCTGATTAAATCAACTCCGGAGGGAGCACGCGACTTTGTCGTACCTTCCCGTATGAATCCTGGAGAATTTTATGCGTTACCACAATCCCCACAGACCTTCAAACAATTATTGATGGTTTCAGGATTTGATCGCTATTTTCAAATTGTAAAATGTTTTCGTGATGAAGATTTGCGTGCAGACCGCCAACCAGAATTCACGCAAATAGACTGTGAAATGTCTTTTGTAGAACAGGAAGATGTATTAAATATCTTTGAAGGACTTGCAAAACATATCTTCAAAACAATCAAAGGTATCGACTTAGGCAATGTTCCGCGTATGACTTACGCAGATGCGATGCGCCTTTACGGATCAGACAAACCGGATATCCGTTTCGGAATGCAGTTTGTTGAACTAAACGAGGTTGCCAAAGGAAAAGGTTTCCCTGTATTTGATGCAGCAGAGTTAGTGGTTGGTATCAATGCGGAAAATTGTGCACATTATACCAGAAAACAACTGGATGCATTGACAGATTTTATCAAGCGTCCACAGATTGGCGCAACAGGCTTGGTATATGCGCGTGTGAATGAAGACGGTTCAGTGAAGTCGTCCGTTGATAAATTTTTCACACCAGAACAACTGTCGGCAATTGCAGAAGCGTTCCACGCGAAACCTGGCGACCTATTGTTAATTATGGCTGGTGGAACAGACAAAGTTCGCAAACAACTCAATGAATTACGCCTTGAAGTTGCGTCACAACTTGGTTTCCGCAACAAAGAAACCTTTGCTCCATTATGGGTTGTTGATTTTCCACTATTGGAATGGGACGAAGAAAGTGGCCGTTTCCATGCCATGCACCATCCGTTCACATCTCCAAAACCGGAAGACATCCCACTTTTAGATACCAACCCTGGAGAAGTGAGAGCAAATGCCTATGACTTTGTTTTAAACGGTGTAGAAGTAGGCGGTGGATCAATCCGTATCCACGACAGAGACCTTCAATCGCTCATGTTCAAACATTTGGGATTCAGCCCTGAAGAAGCAAAAAAACAATTTGGATTCCTGATGGAAGCCTTTACCTATGGGGCTCCCCCACACGGCGGATTGGCTTTTGGCTTTGACCGACTCGTATCCTTATTGGCAGGTTTAGATTCCATCCGCGACGTGATTGCCTTCCCAAAAAACAATTCGGGAAGAGATGTTATGATTGACGCACCGTCAACCATTCACCAAGAGCAACTGGACGAGCTAAGCTTAAATATTGCGATAAAAGCATAAATTATTTAACTCGATTTTCGAGAAACAATTTATTAACAGTATATTTAAAAGTTGGTAATTTTTACCAACTTTTTTTGTGAAAAATTAGCAGATTAGATGGCAGAGAGTACCGCTAATACGTTTATTAAGGAAAGTGCGCAAAAAGCATTTGACACCAAACACCGCGATATTATCAATTACAATATCGACAAATACAGCATGGCTTTCGAAAAAGGCAAGAGCAAATTTGCGGACCTTGAAAATAGTAAGATAAAAGCGAACCTGATCAAATGGAAGGTCATGGAAAATCTCGATCGCTATTTGTTGCAATTTGAAGCAAACTTCACGGCTCGAGGCGGAAAAGTAATCTGGGCCAATGATGCTACGGAAGCCTTGGACGAAATCTATTCGATCATTGCACGTAAAAAAGCAAAATCTGTCGTAAAGTCAAAATCGATGGCGACAGAAGAGATTGAGCTTAATCATTTTCTGGCTTCCAAAAATATTGAAGCCATAGAAACTGATCTTGGCGAGTATATCATTCAGCTGCTGGATCAAAAGCCCTATCATTTTGTTACACCGGCCATGCATTTGAGCCTGGAAGATATTGCCAAGCTTTTTCACGAAAAATTTGACACACCACTAGATGCATCTGCGGAGCAACTTACAATGAAGGCCCGTGAATTACTTCGAGATCGTTACCTATCGGCAGAAATTGGGATTACTGGAGCCAATTTCTTAATTGCTGAAACTGGAAGTATAGCAATTACCGAAAATGAAGGAAACGCCCGATTGACATCGACCTTCCCCAAAACACATATCGCCGTCGTTGGAATAGAAAAAATCATTCCCAATGTACAAGATTTAGAAGTCTTTTGGCCACTCCTGTCCACACATGGCACGGGTCAAAATCTAACAGTATACAATACGCTACTCACTGGGCCAAAACAGCCTTATGAATCAGATGGCCCCGAAGAAATGTATGTTATACTGCTTGACAATGGCCGCAGCAAGCTCTTAGCGCAAAAAGAACAACGTCAGGGTTTGTACTGCATCCGTTGTGGCGCCTGTCTGAATGTATGTCCAATCTACCAGAACATCGGTGGACATACCTATGAAACGACTTATCAAGGACCTATTGGATCGTTGATATCGCCGCATTTAAATGGCATGAAGGAATTCAAACACCTGAGCTACGCCTCCACACTCTGCGGAAAATGCACCGAGGTCTGCCCCGTTGGTATTGACATACAGCGCATGCTTCTCGTCAACAGAAAAGATTCAGTTGATCAGGGGCTGGCAACAAAAACGGAACAAAAAGTCTGGCAGTGGTTCACCTACGGGATAATGCGAAGAAAACTGATTGATTTCTTTGGCGGAAAATTCAAGAATTTCTTCCTCAAAAAACTCTTTCAGAAAACCTGGGGAGATCAACGGGAACTACCAAAATTGGCAGACAAATCTTTCTCTAAACAATGGAAAGAACATCAAAAAAATAAAGAATAACAAAAAAGAAAGAGGGAACCAATGGTTCCCTCCTCTACTAACACTCACCACTATTTAATATGAAAACTATCCTTGTTTAATTGTTATGAAGCTTTTACTTCAGCATCATTTGTTTTATTCACTTCTCCTTTTCTAAAGTCCTTTCTTTTCAGCTGTCTGTCTCTTTTCCAATGTTCTTTGTGCATTTTACGATTTTCAGCATAGGAATCCTTTAACGTTTTTTGTTGCTCTGGAGTTAACATTCCCATCATTTTTTCATGTTCTGCCACACGTTGTTTTTTCACTTTTGCTCGATATTCTTTGCGTTCAGCAGCTAATTTCTGATGATCCTTTGCTTGCTTCAAATTAAAAGCATAGATATCTTTACGCTGTTTATCTGTAAATTTCAACTTTTGATCCATGCGATCAGTTTTCATTTTAGCAACTTCCTCTGGAGTTTTATTTTTAAAACTATCGTGCATTCTTCCTGTTTTATGTTTATGCATAGAAGCTTGCACTTCTTTCATTTCTGGTTTAACATCTTTTTTTTCTTGAGCGAAACCGGCTAACATCAATCCAGATAGCGCCAAACTTAACATCAACTTTTTCATTTCTTTATTTTTTATAAAACCAACAATCATTCTTTTTAATAAGTACTCATTTTCAACTTATTTATCAGTAAGAGTCGTCTCGGCTATCGAAAGTTTAATTGATGATCTGTTAAATAAAGTTAAGAACCATTTATTGGGAAACAGCACTTAAACGAATCGGTAAAGTATACGCTACACGTACTTTAAGCCCGTTTTGCACTCCTGGTTTCCATTTTTTCGCTTTCTTCAATAAGTTTATAGCAGCATCTCCCGTACCAAATTTCATATCACGTTTAACAGCAATATCTGTCAGTGATCCATCTTTCTCAACGACAAAAGAAACCTCTATAACACCCGAAACTCCTTGGTCTAAGGCCTGTTGTGGAAAGTTGTAATTCTCGGCGATCCACTTCATAAAGGCAGGCAGTCCCCCCACAGGTGTTGGCATAATTTCTACTGATGTAAATGTATTGTTAGCATTATCATCAGTTCCGCCTCCCGATAATGAACCATCTTTAGAACCAGTAATATCACCATCTCTTTTTGAAGAACCAAATTCACCGCGCGCAATATATGTCCCCGATGGATTTGCTTTCAATGTGATCCTTGAGGTCATTGTATTGGGGTTTTTCAACTCATCCTGACTCACAAGCTCTTCGGTAACTCTGCTCGCTGCGGTCACTTTTATATCGGGCATCCGAACCAAATCAAATTTGGATACATCTTGGGCAACTTGCTGCGGAGCTTTTTCCTGCATCATAACAGGTTCTTCAGGAACCTCCTCTTTTTCCTCCACCTTCTTTTGAATTTCTTCCAGCATGTCGGGTCCAATATCTCGTACTTCATAAATCACGGCCGGAACAGTTTGCTTAAAATATTTATTATATGTATAGGATCCTGCAATCAGCAAAACTGCAAAAGAAACAACAATTCCTAACCCCATATTTGTTGCTCTATCAGAGAGATTTCGCAACTCGTAAGCACCGTACATTTTGTTGCGACCAGCAAAAATAACGTCCAGCCATTCTTTGCGGTAGATATTCAATTTAGAGTTCATCATAACATTAAAGTTTAAATCTTTTCATTATGATGAGCGAAAGCCTTATATTTCACAAAAAAATTCAAAATACTTATGAAGTCACTTTTTTCAGCTATTTTTCTACTTACATTGTATGCTTGCGGGAATAATCAAAATCAATCCAAAACTGCAATCAAGCACGAAAACAAGGAAAAGACTATTTCGCCATATTTTGGTTTTTTAAACCAACAAAAAGATTCACTTATCGCTTTACCTATGGATCAAGCGATGGAAGGACCTGAAAAATACAACTATGTGATTGTGGAAAATCAGGTAAGCCCGCTTGAATTTGTTCAGAATAAAATGGACAACAAAGAGAGTAACGGAAGACAGACCGCCCAGAACTTTGCGAATAGTGAAGGTTCGTTATTTAAAATTAGTGACGCGATCAAGTCTGGCGAATTTGGTATGCTTGTCAACAAAGCTTTTATAGATCAGTATAAAATTGAGAAGTTTACAAAAGTTCAAAAAGAAACTTCTCCAGAGATCAAGGAGCAGCTTGAAAAGAAATACAATAGGAAGATTAATAAAAGTACGACAGTTGCGATCCTCAGTGATCAGTCCGAGTTTAATCTTACGGTGTTTGAAAATCAACAAGACTCTGCTTTAGCTGTATTTTCCTACGCAAAGGACGAACAGCTGATCAATTTGGATTTCCCGGCTTTATACGATGATATCAGCACTTGGCGTGTTGATGATGGCGGTCAGTTTGACAACGAGGCTTTTCAGATACTAACCATATTGCGTTCTGAGCAAGGAATTAGTTTTATCAGCATTTTTTGGGGTGCTGAGGGTTATGAACTGAACTTTTACCAGCCAAAGAAAAATTTATTTACCTCTGCGGCACAAGCCTATGGGTACAGTTCCCCCTTATAAATAAACAAGTTTAAGTTTCCCCGGCACCGAAGGACAGTGTCCGGGGAAACTCATATACCCGTATTAACTACAGATGCATCCTAGCCATAGGAGCAACGTCCTGACCAACGAAATCTTTCTTTAAAAACTTGTGATAACCTGCAATAGCAATCATCGCTGCATTATCGGTACAATATTCAAATTTTGGGATAAACACCCTCCAATTGTATTTCTCGCCCATTTCAATTAAGCTTTGCCTCAGGCCAGAGTTCGCCGAAACGCCACCCGCGATAGCAATATCCTTAACACCAGTTTCCTTTGCTGCTTTCTTCAATTTATTTAGTAGGATTGATACAATACGCGATTGTACACTAGCACATAAGTCGGCCATATGGTGTGTCAGAAAATCTGGGTTCTGCTTCAATTGATCTTGAACCAAATACAATATCGCAGTTTTCAATCCTGAAAAACTAAAATTAAGACTTGGAATCTGTGGTTCGGGCAGCTTATAAGCGGCTGAATTACCTTCTCTTGCAAATTTATCGATAAGCGGTCCACCGGGATAAGGTAGATTCAGGATTTTAGCTGTTTTATCAAAAGCCTCCCCTGCCGCGTCATCCAATGTTTCTCCCAAAAGTTCCATTTCAAAATAATCTTTCACCAATACAATTTGCGTATGACCACCAGAAACAGTAAGACATAAAAACGGAAAATTCGGCTTCGGATCCTCAATAAAATGAGCCAGGATATGCGCCTGCATATGATTTATGTCAATTAAAGGGATATTCTGTGCAAGTGCAAATGATTTTGCAAATGATGTTCCAACCAAAAGTGCACCTAATAATCCAGGCCCCCGCGTAAAACTCACTGCATCTATTTGATTTTTGCTTACTTTTGCTTGGCGAATGGCTTCTTCCACTGTTGGAATAATATTTTGTTGATGAGCACGTGAAGCAAGCTCGGGAATCACTCCACCATATTTTGCGTGGATTGCCTGAGTTGCAATAACATTTGAATGAATTTCACCGTTAATACAGATAGAAGCGGAGGTTTCATCACAAGAGGATTCAATCCCTAAAATAATAGCCATAGCTTGAGGTAATAAATTTTAATACAAAAGTATCAAAAAAATAATTAAAATAGTGTCAATAGTCCTTGGTAGTATATTCATTATACTGCTTGCATTGGCGTTATCACTACAGTTGAAACCGGTACAAAATTATGTTGCCCAAAAAGCTGTCGACTATTTATCCAACGAACTAAACACTAAAATAAGCCTCAAAAGCATCTATTTCAAACCTTTTAAATCTATTGTAGTAGAAGATTTTCAACTCTATAGTCCACAAGGAAAAGAAATATTAAAATCAGGAAGGTTAGAAGCCAACGTCAACCTTTCTCAATTCATTGAATTGAACAAAATTGTGATCAACAAACTAACCATTGAAGATACCGAAGCCACTTTTGAGCAATTTCAGGACAGCTCCAATATCTCATTTTTAATCCGTTACTTTAACCCACCTAAAAAAGAAAAAAAGAAAAGTTCAAAAAAAATCATCTTCGATATAAAGGAATTGATTATTAAGAACAATACATTTAGCTATGTTAATCATAGACGTAAGCATTACAATAAAGTGGTCGATTTTGGAGATTTAGGTATTTCCAAACTTAACGCCCATTTTGATAAGATAAAAATAGATTCCAATCAAATTTCGGCGAACATAAAGACATTCAATCTGCGCGAAAAGAAAGGTCTAGTGATCAAAGGCCTTCTTGGACAAACGACAGTAAGCAAGACAAGCATTGAACTCAGCGAGCTTATGCTAGCCACCAACCGTTCTACATTCAAAAATTACATCAAGCTTAGCTACAACAGCTTTGACGATTTTTCGGACTTCATCAATAAAGTTCATGTAAAACTTCGTGTTCGGGACTCCCGTATTCACTCCGAGGATATTGCTTTCTTTTCCTCTCCTATGCACCAAGTCAAATTTGACGTGAATATCAAGCGCGCAAATTTAGAAGGAACGGTATCTTCCATCAACGCATCACAGGTCGATTTAACAATTGGAAAAAAAACCAGTTTGGCAGGTAAGCTTCAGATTATCGGTCTACCTGATATTGACAAAACTAAATTTATTGTTCCCAGTGTAGTAATTTCATCTGAGCACAAAGACTTAAATGACGTTATTAGCGATCTCGGCAATCTAAAAAATTTTAAACTCCCTGAAATTGTTCAGATATTCGACAAATTTTCATTCAAAGGTAGCCTAAATGGCCTATACAATAAATTTAAGACCAAGGGAGTATTCACGACTGCAATCGGTAATGTTGAAGCGGACGCCTTATTGGATATCCAGAAGGAAATAAAATATGCGGGAAATTTTCAATCTAAAAAGTTCGATGTAGGTAGGATAACAAAACTAAAAGATCTGGGAACTACAGGCTTCAACCTACAGGTTGACGGAACAGGTACCGACCCCAAGAAACTGAGCTTAAAGATAAAAGGAGATCTCAGTAATTTCAATTTCAAGAATTACAGCTATCAACATATACAAATTGAAGGAAATACAGCTAAACAGTTAGTTCTTGCTTCAGGGCAAATATATGATCCAAATTTAAAACTACAGTTTACCACAGATATCGATTGGTCTATCAAACCCAACTATCACCTGGATGCTGATATCCAACAAGCGAATCTAAAAAAGCTCAACTTCTTTCAGGGGGATTCCATCAATATTATTAACACGAAATTCCACACCAGTTTAATTGGGGACAACATCAATAATGTTACCGGTGAATTTAAATCAGACAGTGTCAATTTCACTTCCTCTAAGGGTCAATTCGTCATCCGCGATATCAATTTCCTTGCCGAAGGAGATGAAAATGCACGCTCCCTTACCTTGCAGTCGGCTATCGGACACATTGATCTTAAAGGAAGAATAGACCTCAATACAATCGTTCCTTATTTTAAAGCTTTAGCTATGCGCTACGCTCCGGCAATCGGGTTTGAAAACAACATTTTTAATCGCCAGGACTTTGACCTGAATATTAATATAACTTCTTTTAAACCGATCGCAACATTCTTCCGAAAAGACATTGCTCTAGACAGTGGTGCGACGCTCAATGCAAAATTTGAAAGTGAAAAACAAACGGCCAGTTTTAATTTTTACGCACCTGAATTCAAATACAATGGTATTCGACTAACTCACCTGATTGTGGATCAAAATGCCAATTTGAAAAATATGGAATTGCAGACCTCCATCGATCGCATCAATTTTACCGACAGTACCTATATTAAAAACGTCAATATTTCAAACACCTTGGCAAACGACAGTTTACAATTCAACATCAAAATGTCGGAACTTGAAGCGAGCAATAGTCTGGATCTCAATGGCGTTATACGCTTTGCCCATGCCAAACCTGCCTATATCAATTTCTATCCATCGAATATCTTAATCAATAAAGAGCGGTGGCTTGTCAATAATGATGCGCAATTGAAAATATCGAAAGGAAAATGGTACTTTGAAAAACTGACGCTGAGTCATGACGAACAAAAAGTTCATATCGATGGCATCCTGTCAAACGAAGTCAGTGATCAGATCAATCTCAAATTTCAGGACTTTAATCTTACATCCTTAAATGGTATTACCAAGCCACATGGCATCAATCTCTCCGGCAACTTAAACGGAAATATTGAAGTTAATTCTGTATTCAAAGCTGCATTTGTTGTAGCCAATATAAAAACTTCACCTATCCTCTATAACAATATTCCCATCGGCTCACTAGCCCTGAGTGCCAACTACGACCCCGAGAATCAACTGGTAAAACTAGACAGCAAGATGGAGGAAGGAAATAAATTAATTCAGTTACAAGGTTCCTATAACCATTTAAGTGAAAACAATAAGCTTAATCTCAAAGCTAAACTCGTAAACACAGATGTGTTTGTTTTCCAGCCCTTTTTACGAAGCCTGGTATCCAATATTCAGGGCAAGGTCAATGCAGACCTCGATATCGAAGGCGATATCCTGAACCCCAAAATTACAGGTTCCGGAAAATTGGATAATGCTTCGATGGTTATCAATTACCTCAAAACACCCTACCGACTTTCTGACGAAATTGCGGTTACCAATAACCGAATTTTTCTCACAGGGCTAAAAGTATACGATCCCAAAAACAATATAGCAACCATTGATGGCGTTGTAGATCTCAACAAACTGAGTGATCCCGATATCGATGTAACTGCAGAGACGAAGAATTTCCTGGTATTAAATACCACAATAAAGGACAATAATGTATATTATGGCACTGCTTACGCTTCGGGCACTTTTCAGTTTAAAGGACTAACGTCTGCCATGAATATCAATATACGGGCTAAATCCGAAGAAAACACCGTTATTAATATTCCCTTTAATAGTGCCAGTACAATATCAGATACGGACTTTATCTACTTTATTGAGAAAGACTCGACCAAAACAAAGAAAAACGTTAAGAAACGAGATTTCAACGGTCTGACGATGAATATGGACCTCTTGATCAACCCGAATGCAGAAATAAATCTATTCTCCAGTATGGGCGAGTTATCAGGAAGGGGAAATAGCAATCTCAACATGCGGATATCTTCATTGGGAGATTTTGAAATGTTTGGGGATTTTATTATAAACAGCGGAAAATTCAATTTCACCGCTCAAGATTATATCAACAAGATTTTTGATCTCAAAGAAGGCGGAACAGTACGATGGGCGGGAAACCCAACTGAAGCGAACATTAATATCAATGCCATCTACCAACAAAGAACAAGCTTAGCACCGTTGTATAATGCTGCAGGCCGGGAAGAAAACCCTGAACGTGTATTGGCACAGGCCGATATGATCCTAAAAGGGCAGTTAAGTCAGCCGGAAATCACGTTTGACATCAACTTTCCACAAAACCCCGGAGTTAAGGATGAACTGCAGGGATACTTTTCAGATGCCAACAATGTCAATCAACAGGCGCTTAGTCTAATCGTGAGACGAAGTTTTACACCTGGCACACAGACAGACTTTGGTAAAGAAGTCAATAACACTTTGCTATCTGCAGGAACTGAAATAGCATTCAACCAAATCAACAACATCATAGCCCAATCGCTAAACATCAATTTCTTTGATATTAATATCAAATCTTTAAATGACGCATCTGCCTCACTACGTCTATTCAACGACAGACTTGTTTTGACAGGCGGTATCTCCGACCGTAGAAGTCAGGCGCTAACAGATTTGAATGTGTTTTCGGATCGGGTCTCAACCGATGCCGAGGCTATGTTTTATTTAAGAAAGGATGGACGCTTGGTCCTACGTGCTTCCAATCGCCTAAATACACGCAACTTTCTTCTTAGCCCCAATGACGGCGAATATATTAGTGCTTTCGGACTACTCTATCGGCAAGAATTCAACACCTTCTCGGAGTTCTTGAAAAGGCTATTCCCTTTTGGTAAGAAGACGATTACAACAGCTCCTGTTGAAACAAAGAAAAGCAAGGTCAATTAAGCTTGCTGAATAATCCCTTTGCTATTTCAATAGGTCTCTTGCCATTCCAGTAGGCTTCTTTCAATTTTGGCAGTCCACCTTTAATCCCAACCGCATTGCGCCTATTCTGAGCTCCGCCTCGATTCCACCAGTCGACCTTTTCCAGCGTCATATAACTTCCTATACAGGCGATCTGTGGATGAGCTGAACAACTATAAACGAATAGTGTATAATCCGCTACCGGACTGCAATAAAAAAGTCCCTCCAAATAAATGGAAGGACTCTTTTTTTATTTAAAAAATTCGCTTATGCTAATTTCTCAAATTCTTTGTATTCAATGTCCGTAGCATTCAATTTCACTAAACCTTTCAAGTGATCAAATACTTTTAAAGCTTTAGCTTCTTCGAACAAACGATTACCTTGCTCTCTATCTTGCAACAATTGAATTGCAAATTGGTTCAACTGCTCATCAGAAGGTTCTTCGTTGATGTTATACATCTTGATTTGCGCGTAGATACGTTCTTTTGCTAAATTGATAACTTCATCATATTTAACTTCAAGACCATTTTCAGTAACAACGCGGTTTTCGATGATTGTCCATTTCAAGTTGTTCAAGAAGTCAGCAAAACCTTCGTTCAATTCTTCTTCAGAAATGCTTGGGTTAGTTGCTTTCAACCATCTTTTCAAGAATTCTTCAGGGAAAGATACATCAACTTTCTCCATACCAAAAGTATACATATCATTACGTAATCTTTGATCTGAATTTTGTTTGAATAAGTTCTCAACTTCTTCTTTCACTTTTTCTGTGAATTGAGCTTCTTCTGTTACTTCACCTTCTGCGAATAATTTATCGAAAAATTCTTGGTTTAGATCAGCTTCCTCTAAACGGTTGATATTCTTAACAGTCAATTCAAATTTAGTGACGTCTAAAGCAGTTGCTTCCTCTTCAGTGATACCTAAGATACGTGCTAAATCTTCAGTTTTGAATGCTTTTTTAACATCAATCTTAACAACATCGTCCTTTTTAAGACCAACTAATGATTTTTTGATCTTAGCATCTTCTACGATATCTGTGCGGATAGAAGTTGTTTTTTCTAGACCTTCCTCTTTATCTTGTTTCAATGTTGCATATAATACATCACCTTCTTCAGATACTTCTGGATTAGTCATTTTTCCATAGCTACGACGCAAGTTCTTGATACGATCTGCCAATGTCTCTTCATCAGCTTTGATTTCGTACGAAGTAAATTCAGTCTCAGCAGTAAAAGGCAATTCAAAAGCAGGAGCAAGACCAATTTCATATTTGAAGTTGAAATTGTCTTTATAATCCCAGCTGTATTGTGCATCATCTTCCAAAGGAAGTGGTTGACCTAAAACTTCTAATTTATTTTCAGCAATATAATTGGTGATTTTCTCATTCACTAATTTATTGATCTCGTCAAATAAAATAGATTTACCATAAGTACGTCTGATATGTCCCACAGGAACTTGACCTGGACGGAAACCTGGTAATTTTGCTTTTTTAGCTTGCGCTTTAATCTCTTTGTCGACTTGAGGATTATAATCTTCAGGTGCTAATGCGACGTTGACTACCGCATTGATTGCATCTACATTCTCGTGTGAAATATTCATACTCTTTTTAGCTATATCGCATTCATAAAAAAATCCTCCCGAGGTTTTAAGTTCGGGAGGACATCAAGTGCGGAAGAAGGGACTCGAACCCCCACGCCTTGCGGCGCCAGATCCTAAGTCTGGTGCGGCTACCAATTACGCCACTTCCGCATTAGGATTTCTTTTGATGCCACAAAGATAGAAACCAAACCTATATCCTGCAAGTATTTTCTACTCTTTTTTTTATTTTTTTTCAATATTCTCCCAACCCCTTGCATAATTCATTATTATTCATTTACTTTGAATATCAAAGTACTTTTATGGAACAGAAAGATTTATTTAGAGAACTTGGACAGATCAGATCATTAATGGAAAAATCGTCCAAATTTGTTTCAATAAGCGGATTATCAGGTGTACTCATGGGCTGTTATGCTTTGCTGGGAACACTATTGGGATACTATATTCTACAGCAACCCGAAAGTACCGCGCTACTCTTGGGCGAAAATCTGAATAAGCCCCTACTGTTTTTAATGATTGCGCTCATCGTCCTCTTATCATCCCTGGTGACCGGCTGGCTAATGGCACGTAAAAAAGCGAGAAAAAATAAGCAGTCGATTTGGAACATTACAAGCAAATCTCTTTTATTTGCAGTTTCAATCCCCTTACTAACGGGTGGCATGATTTCCTTGTTGTTTTTTGTCCAAGGCTACTACCAGCTGATTGCTGCTATGCTCCTGATCTTTTATGGACTGGCACTGACTGCGGGTAGCATCTATACCTTTGCAGAAGCAAAAGGCCTGGGTATACTGGAAATCTGCCTGGGTTTGATTGGTATATGTTTCCCGGACAACGGCTTATTATTGTGGGGATTAGGATTTGGTGTGCTACACATCATCTATGGTTTTATCGTTTACAAAAAGTACGAATCGTGAAATTAGATCTTTCCTTATATGACAAAATATTTGAAAACAGGGTTCGCCTCCAAATTATGAGTGTTCTCGCTGCCAATGAAGAATATGATTTTAATTCATTGAAAGAATTGTTGGATGTAACCGACGGTAACCTTGCTTCCAACCTAAAAACATTGGAAAAAGAGGAATACATTAGTGTCGAAAAAAGCTTTGTAGACCGGAAGCCGAACACCCGATACAAAAGAACGACAAAAGGACTTAAAGCCTTTGAAAATCACCTTATTGCACTTGAAAATTTAATAAAGCAACAATACAAATAATTTTTTTATTCATTTACTTTGAAAATCAAAGTACTTTTAAAACATGATTAAATGAAAGGAATTCGATTAAAACTGATGCTGCACCTCTATAATTGGTCTTCCAAAGTATATGCAGACATCTTTAAATGGAACAAAAAAGCTTGGGGAATATCTAAGGCAAATTTTATGACCTACCCCGTTGGAAGCATCGGCCATAATCTGGGGCTCTTTTATGAAAGTAAAGGTTTCGATGTCATGCCCAAACTGGAAAATCACGATGTATTTCATATCCTGACTGAAACCGGAACAGAGATACAAGATGAAATTGCCATGCAATTCCTCTTACTTGGTAATGGAAAGATCAGCCTCTATCTTATGGCAATGATTTTTATTGGCGGAATCTTATTTCCCGAGCATTTCGGTTATTACAAAAGACATTTTCAGAAAGGTCGATCGCTCCAAAACTTCCATCATTTAGAATTTAAAGAAATCCTTCATTGGCAATTAACGGAGCTTCAAATTGCCTTATATAGTAAAAATATTCAAATAGATTTAAACAACTAAAATCATGGACTACAACAATTCATCATCGATAGAGCAATCGTCATTTTTTGAGAAAATCAGTAATTCCACTGTCCTAAAGTTATTTGTCATTTTCTTTCTTTCCCTGATATTGCTCATTCCACTTTCGTTAATAAGCGATTTAATAGAAGAACGGAAAAATAGGGAACAGGAAGTTTCTGGCGGTATTGCATTAAACTGGGGAAAGGAGCAGGTTATTTCCAGTCCTGTGTTGGCTATCCCCTATCGCGAGACTATACCACTTTCTGCCGAAAAAGCCGAAAAATCGAACCTTAGAGAAGAGCTGAAATGGATATTTGTATTACCCAAAACATCCAATATCACAACCGATATAACGCCACAGCATCTCTCTCGAGGTATTTATAATGCCGTAGTTTACAACAGCAACATCACATTAGACGGTTCTTTTGACAAAATATCCCTAGAAAAACTCGAGATCCCAAATGAGCAAATTGACTGGAAAGGCAGTAAGCTTATTTTCGGCATCCAGGATTTTAAAGGCTTAGGCAAGCGCCCATCCTTGAATTGGGATGGCAATGAATTGACTTTCGACCCAGACTTTAATAATCTCAAATTATTTACGCAAAATTTAGTCTGTCCTGTACCTTTGGATCCGCAGAAAACAGACAATCGTTTTAAGATAAAACTAAATCTAAAAGGATCCAAATCATTGAATTTTCTTCCGCTGGGTGATCAGACAAACATCCAGGCTAAGGGTAACTGGGCTAATCCAAGTTTCACAGGTGCATTCTTACCGGGCAAACGTAATACCGAAACCTCCAATTTTTCGGCTTCCTGGGAAATCCCTTCTTTCAGTCGGAAGCTGCCGCAACAATGGACAGGCGATGCCCGTTCGATCTTTCAGTTCGATAACAACCTCGAAAATGGAAATGAGGGCAATGAGCAAAAGCCAGCACAAGCCGTCAGCACTACAATTGCCTCTGCAAATAACCTATTGGATAACGCAGACATGATTACAATTAACTTCCTACCAGATATCAATAACTATCAAAAAACAACACGGGTCGCCAAATATGGTATTTTAGTTATCATCCTGACCTTTACTTCGCTCCTATTCACCGAGGTGATCAAGAAAAAACGGATCCATATCATCCAATATATTCTGATTGGAGCAGCTATGGTTCTTTTCTATACATTGCTGCTCGCGCTATCCGAGCATATTGGATTTAATCTAGCTTACTTAACGGCTTCAGTCGCTACAGTTATGTTGATTGGCAGTTTCATTAAATCAATTACCAAAGACCAGAAATCGGCGCTATTGCTGAGTTCTATTCTGGCTTTATTTTATCTTTTTATCTATATCCTCATGCAACTTCGGGATTATTCCCTTATCGCTGGAACAATTGGCATCTTTATCATTTTGGCGATTTTGATGCGCGTTTCAACAAAAATAAACTGGTATCAATTTGATAATAGCCATGTGGATCAATAAACAACGTCTTCGACTTTATTGGGTATTAATTCAGATACTATTAAAAAAATAAGGATTTACAATTCTAATAAGCCATTTCTAAATGAAAGAGATGGCTATTTTTTTACTCGACTTAGCATTTATGACCAAATTCTGTAACTTGCGAAGAAATTTTTCAGCGGCATAGATATGTTTAAACAGATGAAAAAACTTACAATACTTACATTAGCGATTATGGCGTGTAACCTAAGCAATGCGCAAGAAAGCAAAGACGGAAAAAATAACTCCAAATTAGTGTCGGAATCGCCACAACCGATCAACCCAACTACACTTTGGGACCTTGGTCGTGTTTCGGCCGAAGGACTTTCTGCAGACGGCAAAACATTGGTATACGGTGTTTCCAATTATAATCTGGAGAGCAATTCAAGTGAAAAAAATCTCTATACAGTTTCACTCACAAACGGGACTAGCAGTCAGTTCACCGACCAAAAAGGTGGTGAAACAGTCGTTCAGATCGAACCAAATGGCGACGTCATTTATTTGTTAAAGGGGCAGTTATGGAAGAAGAACCTATCTAAGGCTGAAGCAGTTCAATTGACGAATGGCGATATTGCTTTAGAAAATGTCAAGTTTTCTCCTGATGGAAAACAAATACTCTTCAGCCAGTCCGTGCTCGTAAAAAAATACCACAGCACAGATAAATATCCCGAACTACCAAAGTCGGACGTTTATATCTATGACAACTTAGACTACAGACATTGGGATACCTTCAATGATGGCAAATTCAGTCATCCTTTTGTGGCGAGTTATATTGATGGTAAAGTTGGCGAGCCGGTAGACCTATTAAAGGATCAAGCTTTCTACAGCCCTCAGGCACCATTTGGTGGCGCAGAAGATTTTGCCTGGTCTCCCGATAGCAAGGCAGTGCTCTATGTCTGTAAAAAGAAATTCGGAACAGATTATGCTGTCAGTACCAACACCGATATTTATCGCTATGATCTCGCTAGCGGAACGACGTCTAACCTGACAGAAGGAATGAATGGGTATGATACAGCCCCAACCTATTCTCCCGATGGGAAAAGCCTAACGTGGCTCAGCATGAAGACCGATGGTTATGAATCGGACAAAAATGACATCATGCTATTTGATAAGAATAGCTCGATTCGACTTAACCTAACAGCACATTGGGATGGTACCGTCAATAGTTTTATCTGGAGCAACGACAACCGGAAAATCTATTTTACAGCTGCAACGAAAGGCACAGTTCAATTATTTGAACTTGAAGTACCGACCAATATCAAAGCTAAAAGTTTACCAAAAATACATCAAATTTCAGAAGGTGACTTTGACATCACCGGTATTGTAGGCCAAGTAGCTGACAAATTAATCGTTAGCTCTACAAAGTTTACCCGTGCAACCGAAATCTTCAGCTTTGATCTAAAAACCAAATCTTTAACTCCGGTCACTAAAGTCAACGATGCAAAATATGCAAGCATTAGCGAAAACAAAATTGAAAAACGTATCGCAAAGGCATCCGATGGAGCCGATCTGTTTTCATGGGTAATCTATCCGCCAAACTTTGACCCTGCAAAAAAATATCCAACCATACTTTACTGTGAAGGCGGCCCTCAATCTGCCCTGACGCAATTTTACTCCTTCCGTTGGAATTTACAATTGATCGCATCACAAGGCTATATTGTCATCGCTCCAAACCGCAGGGGTATGCCTGGCTGGGGTGTAAAATGGAATGAAGCCATTTCTCAGGACTGGGGCGGTCAGCCAATCCGGGATTACTTGACAGCGATAGACGATATCTCCAAAGAATCCTATGTAGATACAACTCGTCGTGCGGCGATTGGAGCTAGTTATGGTGGGTACTCGGTTTATCAGCTAGCTGGCGTGCATCAAAACCGTTTCAAAACTTTCATTGCGCACAATGGTTTATTCGACATGAGAAGCTGGTACGGTACCACAGAAGAACTCTTTTTTGCCAATCACGAACTGGGTGGGGCGTACTGGGATAGCAAAAATGAGAAATCCTATACCGCATTCAACCCCATTGAAAAAGCAAATAATTGGCACACACCAATTTTAATCTTTCAAGGCGGAAAAGATTATCGTGTTCCAATCGGACAAGGGTTAGCGGCATTCCAATTGGCTCAGCTCAAAAAAATTAAGAGCCGCCTGGTCTACCTACCTGATGAAAATCACTGGGTACTGTCAGGACAAAACGCACAAGTTTGGCAAAGAGAATTCTTTACCTGGCTTAAGGAAACTTTATAACGAGATGTGCAAAATCCGCTTGTAAAATCAGGTATTTTCGCAACTGACAAAGTCGGCCTTCACCTGTTTAAATTCCAAAAAGCGTTACTCAGGGAGTGGACATATAAAAACAAAAAGCCTGCAATATGCAGGCTTTTTTATGTATCCCATTTGATCTGATTGCTAAATCTATTTCTCGCCTTTTTTTCCAAAGATGGAAAGTTTGATATATTTCCCGGGTTTCTCTTTCACATCCTTCATCAAATTATCCATTTCCTTTGAAGCATTATTGAGATTATTATATAACGCTTCGTCATTTAACAATAAACCAATAGATCCTTTACCACTATTGATTTTTCCCGTGATCTCCTGAAAATCATTGACTGCGGCATTTACTTTGTTCATGGTATGTTCAAAATCCAATCGGGCGGCCTTATCGGTAATATTATTCAGATTAGACATGATCGCATTGATTTTCTCGCCATTTTGTGAAAAATTGGATGTAATTGATTCGAGATTGGCCATGATTCGATTGAGTCTCCCCTTTTCATCCCCCACTAGACCTTCGACATCTTTGGTGATGCCTTCTACATTTTTCAAAGAAGTGGAAATGCTATGAATACTTCTTTTAAAGTCATCCTGAAATTGTTTGTCTAAGACATTATTGACAACCGATAATGTTGAATCCAGTTTAATGGTAATTGTTTCAATCCGTTTTTGAATGGGTTCAACCTTATCCATAATATTCGGTTGGACACCTGAAGCTAAAAAGTCTCCATCCTTTGCCAATTCCTTACTGTTGCCCATTTCGAAAACAATGGCCTTACTTCCCAACAAATCTGTGCTTGAAATCCGCGCAATTGTATTCTTTGGAACGTCATAATGGGAGTGTATTTTGAACTCTGTCTTAATTTTGCCATCAGGTAGGAGAATCATTTTTGATACACGGCCGATTTGATAACCATTTACTAAAACAGGTTTTGATGGAGTTAGGCCATCGACAGCTTCATAAGTTGTGTAATATGTGTTGTCGCTGCTAAAAACATCATTTCCTTTTAGAAAGCTATAGCCAATAAATAATAAAACTATCGCAACTGTTGCTAATATGCCGACTTTTGTCTCGTTTGAAATTTTCACAAATAATCTATTTAGTAATGATCATTAATTTAAGTTTAAAACAGCATAAAAGCAAATCTGTTTAGCGTTCTACAGAATTTTTATAAATTTTCAGAGCCGAAACTAAATTATTGACAATTTCCTGCTGCCCTTCATCAGACAATAGGTAGCTCTCTTCTTCTCTATTACTAATAAAGCCAATTTCTGTAAGCACAGCGGGCATACCTGCTTCAGCCAATACAGCTAAGCCTTTCTCCCAGAATCCTCTACTATATCGCCCTGCCTTCACATACTCACCTTCAATCATCTGCGCCAGACGAATACTTTTTTCACGGAATCGGTTTTTCATCAAGGAGAAGATGATAGCACTTTCAGGGTCTTTTGGATCGAATCCTTGATAATTTTCTTTATAGTTTGATTCCAGTAACAAGGACGCATTTTCACGAACTGCAGCATCTTGCTGTCCCAAACGATGCGAGCCAGAGACCAATGTTTCGGTACCATGTGCGCTAGCACCACTGGAATTACAGTGTATTGAAATAAATAAATCTGCTTTATTGGCATTCGCCAAGCGAATACGTTTGTAAAGCTCAACAAATTCATCCGTCGTTCTCGTGTAGATGATCTTGATACCCGGAATATCTTTCTGAATCTGCTTTCCCAATTTTAACGCAACTTCAAGGGCTACATTTTTCTCCAACGATCGCCGCCCTTGTGCTCCGGTATCTTTACCGCCATGGCCCGCATCAATTACAATCGTTTTTATTTGGTAGTCTGGAGGCACTGCTTGCCCATTGTTTAATGTGAAAGAATTCAATAAAAAAAATCCCAAAGTAGCGAACACAACACTACACCATTTTCTAATTCTTAAATCTGATTTCATTGAATAATTATTTGCTCTACTATAAACGAATCAAAATGCGTCAATATTATTTCTTTAATAGATAACGATATTTAACATATTTTCTATTGCTTTTTTGACTAATTTTGTCTCTCGAAGTTTAACATTATTTCACAAAAATAACATTTGTCTTTAATTTTGAAGTCGTTAATCAACATTTTAACACTATTTATCATTCTTGCAATGAGCAATGCTAGCTTTGCTCAAAGTAATATTCCATTAAAACAGAACGGACTTCAAGGTAAAGATCCTATTTGGGCGACCAATAAATCGCAAGATACGAGTAAATCGAAAACTGCAGATACGACCAAATCTGTAAACGATACAACCAAGAAAAAAGGAAGTGGTTTGCAGGCCGAAGTGAGCATTATTGCGGTTGACTCGCAGAAATCTGAAGTTGCCAAGAATATCAGTCACCTTTATCGCGGAGCAAAAGTAAAGTACCAAGATTTTGAACTTTCTGCCGATTATATCCGTCTTGATCGAAACAAGAAAAAGATTTTTGCTTCTGGGATCTACGACAAAAGTGGTAAATATGTAGGGCGTCCTATTGTCATCATGGGTAATGGTGAATCACCGAAAACAGTAGACTCACTTTATTATGATTACGAAAAACAAGAGGGAAATACCTACGGTATTATGACCGAAGTTGATGGTGGATTTATCCAGGCCAATATTGTGCGAAAGAATATCTACGACGAAATGTCTATTTACAAGGGATTATATAGTACCTGTAATCTACCTTATCCACATACCCATTTTGGAATTCATATCACCAAAGGAATTGTCACTAAAAATCAGATTATTTCTGGTCCGGCCTACCTTGTCGTGATGGGTGTACCGATGCCCGTGGCATTTCCATTTGCATTTTTCCCAAAACCAGATAAAAGAGCATCCGGGTTTCTCTTCCCTTCTTTTGGAGAAGATTATACCAGAGGATTCTCCATGCGGGATATCGGTTGGTATTTGGCCTTCAACGATTACTGGGACAGTGAGATTAGAGGTTCCTTGTATTCTAAAGGTTCGTGGGAAGCTTCCATCAATACGCGCTATACCGTCAACTATAAATTTAACGGTGGTTTTAATATCCGTTATGCTAATACCAAAACGGGTATTGAAGGAACATCTAATTATGGCTCCAATAAGGATTTTAATGTCACTTGGAACCATACTCAACGCCAGGAAGCCAATCCAGGAACATCTTTCTCTGCAAGTGTTAACTTTGGTACAAGTTCTTTCTTTCAAAATACCGGAACCGGAAGTACACAAAATACCTATGAAAATCTTGCCCGTAACCGTATGGGATCGTCCATCAGTTATGGAAAAGTATTTGCCGATGGTAAGGTAAACCTCACGGCCAGCTTAACGCATAACCAGGACATGGCTACACGCAGTATACAGATGAGTTTACCCAACATCAGCTTAAACGTATCCTCTTTTAATCCATTTGACAGCAAAGACCGTGTCGGTGAACAAAAATGGTATCAACGCATCAATGTCGGTTATAGTTTCCAGGCGCAAAACTCGGTCAGTACCATTGATACATTGTTGTTTAAACCAGGAGGTTTCAAAAAATTCCAAAATGGTTTCCAACACAATATTCCAATCAGTCTATCACTCAATGCTTTTAAATATTTCCAGTTCAATACCAGTGTAAACTATACCGAACGTTGGTATTTACAAAGTACGCGACAAAGCATCGACAATACCGCTGCAGGTTATAAACAACGTATCGATACCGTTCAGGGATTCAATCGTGCATACGATTACTCGGTATCGACCGGACTTTCGACCAAGGTTTATGGTAATTATTTCCCTAAAATAGGTAACCTTAAGCAGATCAGACACGTTGTTACACCGTCAATCAACCTGAACTATAGACCCGACTTTTCGGATCCAAAATATGGTTTCTATCAGCATTATAACGATCAATATGGAAACAGAAATGTATACTCAATCTTTAGCCAGGGTGTCTACGGTTCCCCTTCCGCAGGAAAATCTGCGGGGATAGGTTTCTCCATTGACAATAATATCGAAGCAAAGGTCAAAAGTAAATCTGACACCACGGATGGCGGTATGAAGAAAATCCCTATTCTTCAAGGTCTGACGTTCAGTGGAAATTACAACTTTGTGGCCGACTCGCTAAAGTTGTCCCCAATTACTTTCTCTGGCCGTACAGCTTTTTTCGACCAAAAGATGAATGTAAACTTCAACGGTACATTTGATCCTTATTCGGTCAACGAAAATGGTGTCCGTGTCAATCGCTACGCCATTAAAGACGGTAGCCTTGCGCGCCTGACAAACTTTGGTCTTTCCTTTGACTATAGTCTGAATCCTAAGGCTGCGAAATCACGTAATAACAATATTGATTCTTTAAGAAAAGAAATGACAGGAGCGGGTATGACTCCCGAACAGGCACAAGCCTTAGCTCGAATCAGCTCAGATCCAAACGCATTTGTGGACTTTAACATCCCATGGAACCTTGCGGCATCGTTCAGTTTCAATATGGCAAAATCGTTCAACTCCAGTACACGAAGAATGCAGAGCCAGATCACAAGCACATTGAATTTACATGGCGACTTCAGTGTTACGCCAAAATGGAAAGTCACCTTTCAATCGGGGTACGATTTCAAACAGAAGGAAGTGGTCATGACCTCTTTCAATATCTATCGCGATCTGCATTGTTGGGATATGTCATTTGGCTGGATGCCTTTTGGGCGGTTCCGAAGCTACAACGTCACCATTCGTGCCAAGGCATCGATCTTACAAGATCTTAAGCTCACAAAAAGAGCCAGTTCAGGAGGCAGTTATTTTTAAAATAACTGCTTTTTTTTTGAAATGTTATATTCATATTGGCCAAAAAGAATTTTCAGTTTCTTTTCAAAAAAATTCTTCCATCAAATACATCTTAAACATTTCGTTGAGCCGCAATTTTATGTAAGTTTATATACTGAATCTTCTGGGATTGAATTTTCATTTTTTAGGCGCTAGCGCATGGACATTTTAACACCAGAAGATTGAGAAAATCAAACACGATACATACCCACATATGTATTTTTCACCGTAGGGATGTGTCGCATAATTATTTTAAAGATGAAAGCAGAGATTATTACCATAGGCGATGAGATTCTCATCGGTCAGATTATTGATACCAATTCAGGCTGGATTGCCAAACAACTGCTCCAATTCGAAGTCGATATCGTTCAAATGACATCGATCCCTGATACAGAAGAGGCTATTTCAACGACATTGAAAGAGGCTTCAACGCGGGCAGATCTTATTTTAATCACTGGAGGCCTGGGGCCGACGAAAGATGATGTGACAAAAAAAACGGCCGCAGCATATTTTGGAACCACCTTGATCCGCGATGAGCATGTACTTCGGCATGTGACCAACATATTTGAATCGCGCAATCTAACAATGCTCGACATCAATCTACAGCAGGCCGATGTTTTAGCAAATTGTGAGGTCCTATTTAACGACTATGGCACCGCGCCCGGCATGCTGGTCCATCAGGACCAAAAGAGGTTTATTTTTATGCCTGGCGTGCCCTTTGAGATGAAATTTCTGATGGAAAAACATGTGCTGCCACTATTAGCCAAACAGGATCCTGACTTATTTATCTGTCACGAGACCATTTTGGTTGGCGGAATCGGAGAATCATATTTGGCAGAAGAAATAAAGGATATCGAAGCAGAACTTCCTTCCAGCATAAAATTGGCCTATCTACCAACCTTGGCCTTTATCCGATTGAGACTCTCTGGAAAAAGCAGGAATAAATCTGACATTATGCTCCAGGTTGCCCTTTTTAAAACAAAGCTACTCCATCGTTTACAACACCATGTCATCGCGGACTATGACACAAGCATCGAGCCCTATCTGATTAAAGAGCTTGGCCGCCGAGGTGCTACATTGACTACTGCAGAAAGTTGTACCGGGGGTAGCCTCGCCGCTTCAATAACCGCTGTAGCGGGAAGCAGCACGATATTCCTTGGTGGTACCATCCCCTACTCCAACGCGTTAAAACAACAATTGTTGAACGTCGAGGAAGAAACACTGATCCAATATGGAGCAGTAAGTGAGCAGACTGCTATCGAAATGGCTTTCGGTTCAAAAAAGGCATTTTCTTCCGACTATGCTATTGCGACAACTGGAATAGCGGGGCCAGGTGGTGGAACAGCTGAGAAACCAGTTGGCACTATTTGGGTGGCTGTTGCCGGGAAAAAGGAAATTTTAACCAAGAAGTTTCAATTTGATAACGACAGACTGATCAACATCGAACGTACCCGTATGAATGCTTTATTACTTCTATGGAAGTTGCTTGTAAAAGAAAAAGAACAGGATACACAATAAAGTAAAATAATATTTCAAAAAACACGTTATTTAAGGAATAATATTTTAAATTGTTGAAAGTAAACCACAATTTATTTAACTTCGTTTTTCTATAACGAGATTGCTAAAAAATATGGCTTTATATAAACTCTTGCTCCCAAAAATGGGAGAAAGTGTATCCGAGGCAACAATCACAAAATGGTTAAAACAACCTGGTGACCTGATTGAGGAAGATGACACTTTATTGGAAATTGCAACTGACAAAGTTGATTCAGAGGTACCTTCCCCTGTAAAAGGTGTTTTAAAAGAGCATTGCTATACTGTAGACCAGACTGTCCAAGTTGGTGAAGTCGTTGCAATTATAGAAATTGAAGGCGAAAATGAAGAACCTGCGATTCAAGCACAAGAAAATATCGCTCCTTCAGCGGCAACTCCCGAAGAGATCATAGCATTGAACATCCCAGGTGTAGACCAGCTGCCCAATTTAACAGCTGAAATTCCATCTTCTTCATACGAAAATACCCTTCGCTTTTATTCACCTTTAGTGAAAAATATAGCACGCCACGAAGGATTGTCCCAGGATGAACTTGACCGTATCCAGGGTACCGGAGCAGAGGGAAGAGTGACTAAGGAAGATATTTTAACGTATGTATCGCATCGGGATTCCTCCTCAAAATCGACAAAAGCCATTCCGGCAGAGCACACGAATACTAGCACGGGCATGGGTACGGATTCTCCAAAAATAACCTCCGCCGCTCCGTCGCATGTTCACACCGTTGCCAATGGCAGTGATGAAATCATTGAAATGGACCGTATGCGGAGATTAATAGCAGACCATATGGTCAAAAGCGTACAGACCTCTCCCCATGTATGTTCTTTTGTTGAGGCAGATGTCACCAATTTAGTTTTGTGGCGCAATAAAGTTAAAGATGCCTATAAAAAACGCGAAGGAGAAAACATCACGTTTACCCCTTTGTTTATCGAGGCTATTAGCAAGGCTCTCAAAGATTTTCCATTGGTCAATATATCGATCGACGGTTACAATATCATCAAGAAGAAAAACATCAATATTGGTATGGCTGCAGCATTGCCTAATGGCAATCTCATCGTTCCGGTCATCAAAAATGCTGATCAATTAAGCTTAGTAGGGTTGAGTAAAAGTGTCAACGACCTCGCACAACGGTCACGGGCGAATAAATTGAAGCCTGACGATACCCAAGATGGTACATTTACATTCACCAATATCGGCGCTTTCGGTAATATTATGGGAACGCCTATCATTAACCAACCGCAAGCTGCAATCTTGGCTGTCGGTACCATTACGAAAAAACCAGCGGTCATAGAAACAGAGTATGGCGATATGATTGGTATTAGACATATGATGTATCTGTCACTCTCTTACGATCACCGTGCAATCGATGGTGCCCTCGGAGGTACTTTCTTAAAACGTGTGGCCGACTACCTGGAAAACTGGGATAGCAATAGAGTAATCTAGCAATCAGAATAAAAAAACGGCTCTTAACAGAGCCGTTTTTTGTTATTTAGTATATACTTTTTGTTACTTAAACATACTTTGTTCGAACTGTATTTTTTTCTTCTTAATCACCAATTGAAACCGCAGGTACAGTAAAAGCGAAGAGCTTAGCAGGCCCAGCGTTAACCCGTACCAAATCCCCTTGATACCCCAGTTAAACACGACGCCCATGAGGTAGCCGCTTGGTAGCCCAATAATCCAATAAGCGATAAATGTGATTAGGGTTGGTATATTCACATCCCCCATCCCACGTAACACTCCCAGACCGACAACTTGCGTACCATCAAACAATTGGAAAAGGCCCGCAATAATCAACAGCTGAGAAGCAATAATCACCACAGCATGATCTGAGGTAAAGATATAAGGCAAATAATCATTCAATAGCGCGAACAAAGACGCTGTAATCACCATAAAAATCAACACCAATTGATACGACGTGATGGCAAATCGTTCGAGACGAAAAAGATTTCGATTACCATAACTATTCCCCACCTTGATTGTTGCAGCAGCAGCAATACCACTTGCCATCATATACGTCATCGCGGCCAGCTGTATGGCTACTTGATGAGAAGCTTGCGCTGTCGCACTTATGGTACCCGCTAATAAGGATGCCCCTGCAAAAGCCCCAATTTCAAAGACATATTGCATAGCCACGGGTGCCCCGATCCGTACGATCTTCAACAATCGCTCCCGATCGACCAATGTCACTTTAAAGTATTGAATATATCCTTTAAATTTCTGCGATCGCAAGACATAGGTCATCATCACAGACATCATTAACACACGGTCGATCAATGTACTGTATCCGACTCCCTTGACCCCCATTGGGCTGATGCCAAACATCCCTTTGACAAAGATGATCGCCAAAATAATGTTCAGTACATTCCCCCAAATAGTTACATTCATCGCTTGCTTAGTAAACCCCAGGCCTTCAGCAAATTGCTTAAAGGTGCTAAATACCATTAATGGAAGCATCGATAAACTCAGAATAAGCAAATAAGGCTTTGCCTCCTTCACCACAGCCGGATCTTGGTTGAGGTGATCGATCGCCAACATTGAACCAAAATAGACCAATGCGAATAACAAGAGTCCCGCAATAATATTTAACCAAAAGCTATTAGACAACAAAATAGCACATTCTTTTTTATTATCACGGCCATTCTCTTGCGCAATCAATGGCGTGATGCCATACGCTATGCCCAAACCAATGACCATAACAACCATAAAAACAGCATGTACCAACGAAACTGCCGCCAATGGAATGGTTCCTGCAAAATGTCCAACAATCACACTATCTGCGGTATGCACCAGCGTATGTCCCAATTGTGAGATCACCACTGGCCCCGCCAATACCATCGTACTTTTGTAATACGGTTTAAATGTTTTAAATTTTCCCAACATAATCGATTTCCCCAAAAAATAGCCACAAAAATACGAAGATATTTCCGCCCTATCGTCATATTAAAAAATATTTAGCAAAAATATAACAATTTACACCCATCAAATAACCGCACTTTGTTAAGTAATTTTTATGTTTCAAATACCTTAAAATTATCTTAAATTTACTTTTGGGTCTAAGAACTATAGAAATATAAATGTACCTTAGCATCTAGTTAGTAATCAAAAGAAGAGGAAAAAGAGTATGTACAATCCAGTAATAGCATTTCTAAACATCGGAACACAAGAGATGATCTTAATTGTGTTTGCAATCTTGTTACTTTTTGGAGGCAAAAAACTTCCTGAATTGGCGAGAGGTTTAGGAAGAGGAATACGTGAGTTCAAAGATGCATCAGAAGGTATCAAACGTGAAATTTCAGATCAGATCAATAATTTCGAGAAAGACATAGACGTTAAAACAGAAGTAAAAGAAGAAGTTGTTCCTAATGATGTTCGTTTGGCTGAAGAGCAGGCTCAAGCAGCACACGAAGAAGGGGCTAAGCCCCAGGAAGCCGTCGAAGGTTCAGAAACAGATCAACCAAAGAAAAAATATGAATTCACAACACCTGCCGGTGTCGTCGAACATAACCCACATAAACAACCCGATTACGGCGAAGAGCCATCTCACATCACGTACGGGTATAACGATCATTTTGCTGAAACGAAAAACAACGAGGTAGAAGATAAAAAAGTTCCTGAGCAGGACAATACCAGTAAACCTGCTTAATTTTACTACTTTAGTTTATAATTAGATATACTTAGAGCTGTTGAATCACCATTCAACAGCTCTACTTTTTAAGATTAAACCGACAATGAGCTTATCAACACACGAAATTACCATTGCTAATGAGCTTTCTATTAGCGAAAAACAAGTTCGCACGACTATAGCACTATTAGACGAAGGTGCTACTGTTCCGTTTATCTCACGCTACCGTAAGGAAATGACGGGTAGTTTGGACGAAGTTCAAATCACCACGATCAGAGATCGTTTCCAGCAGCTGCGTGATTTAGATAAACGTAAAGAAGCTGTTCTTAAATCGATCAACGATCAGGGAAAATTGACACCGGAGCTTGAGCAGCAGCTTTTGGGTGCCGAAACCATGGCCAGTCTCGAAGATATCTATTTGCCTTACAAACCCAAGCGTAAAACTCGCGCCGGTGTGGCACGTGAAAAAGGTCTGCAACCTTTAGCGGATCTCATTTTAGCACAAGAAATAGGAGATTTCCTCCCCCTTGCCGACAGTTTAATAAATGAAGAAAAAGGCGTTAAGAATACAGAGGAGGCACTAGCAGGTGCCCGCGATATCATCGCAGAGATCATTGCGGAAGATGCGACAGTGAGAGCCAAAGCGAGAGCGATATTCCTCGAAAAAAGCACATTTGTTTCACGGGTAGTTCCTGGAAAGGAAGAAGCTGCACTAAAGTATAAAGATTATTACGAATGGTCTGAACCGTTGAAAAATGCACCTTCACATCGTGTGCTGGCCATGCGCCGCGGAGAAAAAGAGGAATTACTCTATTTAGATATCGATATCAATGAAGAAGAAATTCTACCAGGTATCGAATCCATCTATATTAAGGGTTCCAACGATGCCGCAGCTCAGGTAAAACTCGCCTTGGTCGATAGCTACAAGCGGCTGTTAAAACCTTCTATGGAGACGGAAATTCGTGTATTGACACGTCAAAAAGCCGATGAGGAAGCCATCAAAGTTTTTGCCGACAATGTGCGTCAACTACTTCTAGCCGCTCCACTAGGGCAGAAAAGGCTGCTCGCGATCGACCCAGGATTTCGTACAGGCTGTAAAACGGTTGTTCTGGACGAACAGGGACAGCTTAAAGAAAATACGGCCATCTTTCCGCATACAGGAGTCAATGGACTTGCAGAAGCAAAAAAAACAATTCAGTATCTAGTATCAAAATATGATATCCAAGCCATCGCAATCGGCAATGGGACCGCAGGTCGTGAAACGGAAGAATTTGTACGGAGACTCGGATTAAATAACGTTACCATCGTAATGGTCAATGAAAGTGGAGCCTCTATTTATTCGGCTTCCGAAACTGCCCGTGAAGAATTTCCAGATCAAGATGTTACGGTACGCGGCGCAGTATCTATTGGTAGACGGTTGATGGACCCATTGGCTGAACTGGTTAAGATTGATCCAAAATCGATCGGTGTCGGACAATATCAGCATGATGTAGATCAAAATAAACTCCAGACTTCATTGGATGATACGGTCATCAGTTGCGTAAATGCTGTCGGTGTCGAATTGAATACGGCCTCCAAACAAATTTTATCCTACGTTTCCGGTCTTGGTCCATCCCTGGCACAACAGATCATCAAATACCGGAATGAGAACGGTCCTTTTGCCTCCAGGCGCGAACTGAAAAAAGTTCCTCGCCTTGGCGATAAAGTCTTTGAACAAGCTGCAGGCTTTCTACGCATCCGCCATGCCGCAAACCCACTGGATTCGTCGGCGGTACACCCCGAGCGTTATGCATTGGTCGAACAAATGGCCAAAGACCTTGGCAAAAAAGTAGAAGATCTATTGACTGACGCTGACTTGCGAAAATCGATCCCTTTGAAAAACTATATCTCAGAGGAAGTTGGATTACCGACATTGAATGATATTCTCAATGAATTAGCGAAACCCGGATTAGATCCAAGGGAAAAGTTCGAAGCATTCTCATTCACAGATGGCGTCAATACCATTGGGGATTTAAAAGTGGGCATGAAGCTGCCAGGAATCGTGACGAATATTACAAATTTCGGAGCCTTTGTTGATATTGGCGTACATCAAGATGGCTTGGTACATCTAAGCCAATTATCGAATCGCTATATATCGGACCCCCATGAAGTCGTCAAAGTACAGCAACACGTCATGGTAACAGTAACAGAAGTAGACGAAAAGCGTAGTCGTATCGCATTGTCAATGAAAACAGATGAAAAGCCTGCGCTACCCAAAAACAAAAAAAATGAACCTAAAAAGCAGGCCGAGCCACAAACGGATATGGCCAGCAAGCTCGCTGCATTGGCGAGTAAGTTCAAATAGATAGTTGTAACATCCTATCGAAAAGCTGACCGTTCGCCGGACTGCCCCTCATAAAAGTGCTTAACATTTTTTGGCGGCGCTGCGGCGACTGGTCAGCTTTTTTTGATTCGATTAAATCCAATGTCCGTCATTCGTATCGCTGTTTTATTTTGTATCTTTAGAGGAAACAAGTTTAGACCCGTTATGAAAAATTGTACCTTACTATTCTTCCTATTTTTTGGAATTTATTTTTCTAAAATCCAGGCACAGCAACTTCACGACGGAGCCTATCTATACCAGGATGGCATCAATAAACACTTAATGCTCGTTAAAGATCATTATATCTCGTTTATAAGTTACGATGATGTCAGAAAACGTTTTCAACATACCTGGGGTGGGCCACTTGATAAACAGCCTAATCTGATCAATATCGCCATCGAGTATAATTCACAGGATTCATCTGCCATCGGCAAAACAACTCAATTGCCGTATCGGAGTGAAGCAGACTCCCTTCGCCTAAAAATAGCCAATAGCTATCATCTCTATATTAAACAGAAAAAAGTCCCGCAGGACCTGGACGCACTTTGGCGCATCACTGGTCGCCAACAAGGAGAAAAAATGCAGGATATTCCGAAAGCAGACCGCAAAACAATCAAAATATTGGTTGATGGCTATTTTCAATGGATAGCGATTAATCCTGCACAAAAAGGTTTCTATGGTACTGGCGGGGGCAATTATCAATACGATAACAATCGGTATACTGAAAAAATACAATTCTTTTCGAGAGACAATAATCGAGTTGGGCAAGAACTGGCCTTTGACGGTGAAATTGTAGATGGCAGATGGCAGCATAGAGGAAAAAGCTCGAAAGGAGACGATATTTATGAAATTTGGAGCAAAGAAATAACAGAATAAAAAAATATGACAATAGAAGAATTTCAATCACTTGAAAGTCCACTTCAGCATTGGACAGCGGTACAAAAGTCACTTTGGTATGATCTGAAAGGAAATTGGAAAACCGCGCACGACCTCATCGATCAATTGGGGGGAACTGACGCAGCACATGTTCATGCTTATTTACACCGCAAAGAAGGTGATCAATGGAATGCAGAATATTGGTATCGCCGCGCCAAACAAAATGTATACAGAGGCAATCTTGATGATGAGTGGAAAGAACTCTTCAAGTGTTACGTTGTGTAATAACAATTACCCTATTTTCGGACAGGGGCTGTTCTCTTTTATATACACATGCGGAAAGTTTGCCCAATAAAATAGGCGAAATTTTACCAAAAATTAACTCAATCCTTTTTCAAACTACTTAACATCTTTAAAAACATAAAAATATTACCAAATAAGATATAACATCAACTAAATCAAGTGATATTACGTAACAAAAATAACACAAAGAAAAATAGTATAAAACTAACGAGTAGAATGGCACAGATATTGAATATAGTCTACTATACTTGAGAAAGTATACTTTTCATAAATTTAGGTTAATAATTGGTTAGGTTAAACACTTGAAGTTCCCCACTTCAAGTGTTTTTTTTTAGCAAAAACTCAATCGAAGTAACATCAAATCCACTTCCCCATTCTTTTTTTAATTAGGACACTTTCCTTCATTAAAAGGTATATTAAAAATTTAAAACAATACATTGTATTACTATGTATTTTGTTATATATTTACTTCCATGAACAAAGAATTTATTGACAAATGGATTTCACAGCTAAAAAAAGGAAGTCTTTCTTTTGTTGTATTAGGTATTCTTGCCTATGATCAGGAATACTATGGCTACGATCTTATCCAGGAGGTCAAGAAGAAAACGGCCATTGATATTGCTGAAGGAACATTATACCCCTTATTGATCCGTTTAAAAAACGAAGGCCTGGTCGAATCGAACTGGGTGCCTCAGGAAACTGGGATTCCAAGAAAATATTATAAAATAACAAAGGAAGGCCAAAGTACTTTCTTAGAGATGAGAACGTACTGGACAAGCTTAAACCAACATTTAACCACTTTGACGCATGCATTATAACCAGATACCCTTTACAAATAGATCCTCAGCTCAGCTATATCAAGACTACATGTCAACAGCGACTGCTCTTGTAAAAAAATTAGCCTTGGAGCAAAGACAGGATATCTTATGTGAAATCAATAGCCACATATTTGAGGCATTGCAACAGCAGCTTCCCCCACAATTAATCCATGACGCCATGCCTAGTCAGCTCCAAGAAATCTTAGATAAACTCGGGTTACCAGAGACTTTTATCAAGGAAATGATTTTGTCAACGTCCATTGCCCCGTCAATAGAATCTCCTCGTAAATCCCTATCCTTATTACGAGTACCTATCATGCTCACACAAGGGATCATAAACATAATTTATTATATCATCTATACCCTGATGCTCATCGCCGTATTTCTCATCGTGGCCAAGTTTATTGATCCTCAGGGAGTCGGATTCTTCTATGCGCCCAACAAGTTTTTCATATTCGGCAAACTTATTTTACAGCACGAAGAAGCCCTACGTTACGAACAATTGGGCAATTATTTCATTCCGGCCTTTCTATTTATCATCAGTGGACTTTACTATTCCTCCACGTTAATTTTGAAACTCAAAAAATCTATTCCCCATAAATTATGAAAAGAACCACCGTATTATTGTTCCTCGTAGGAACCCTATCAAACCCCGTCCTCAAAGCCCAGGAATTCACTCCTGTTCGTATGGATAGTCTCATGTCCGTCATGGACAAAAATAACGTCTGGATGGGCAGTATTGCGATCAGCAAAGGTGATCAATTGCTTTATCAAAAGACAATTGGATATGCCGATCTGGCGCAGAAAAAGAAAGCGACCATAGATACCCGTTATGGCATAGGCTCGATCTCCAAAACATTCACCGCAACACTTGTTCTAAAAACAGCTGAACTTGGAAAACTCCAATTAAACCAAACATTGTCCGTATACGTTAAGGGTATTCCCAACGCCGAAAAGATTACTGTTCGTCAATTGTTAAATCACAGCAGCGGAGTTCACAGCATCACGGACGACAAAGATTATTTGACATGGAACACTAAACCGCAAACAGAACAGGAACTTGTCGCACGCATCATCAAAGGCAGAGTTGAATTTGACCCCGGCAGCAAGCATGTATATAGTAATTCAAACTACATTCTACTTACTTATATTCTGGAAAAAGTATGGAAAAAAGACTATGCTTCTTTATTGAAAGAGTATATCTGCCAGCCACTAAAGTTGGAACAAACCACATTTGGCCGTCCACAAAATAACGGCAGTGATCTGAGCGAATCTTATCGGTATACACAAGAATGGACCCTTGAACCACACACGGACAACTCAGTTCCGCTTGGTGCTGGCGCAGTGTGGTCAACTCCGGCAGACCTGGCCAGATTTTTCAATGCATTATTTAGCCATAAAATCATCAATGCTGCAAGCCTGGAAGAGATGAAAAAAATAGATCAGGGCTATGGGATCGGCTTATTCCAATTGCCCTTCTATGAACATGTAGGCTTTGGCCACACAGGCGGTATAGACGGTTACTCTTCTGTCGCTGGCCATTTTGATGATGGCAATTATAATGTCGCTATCATTAGTAATGCCAACAATTATACTAATAATGAAATTTTAAAGTTCAGTCTGGGCGAACTTTATAAAAGGCCCTTTCCACTTCCTGATCTTGCGGAATTACAATTGACGGAGGAAGAAATTTCAAGTCTCATTGGCGAATATAAAAGCGAGCAACCTCCTATTCAGATAAATATTACGAGAGAGGGCAACAAGGTATTTGGACAGGTCGTTGGTCAATCTTCATTTCAGCTAAAAGCGAAGGATAGAAACACGCTGGTCCAACCGCAATTTGGTGTAAAGATCGTCTTTGAACGTAACGAAAACAAAATGACACTCTATCAAAATGGACATACACTCGTTTTAAGGAAATAAGGAGATACTGCCGTTAACTACCGCAACGATTCATGGCCCTTATTCGGCACTATCTGAAATTTTTCATTAGGTAGTTATGAAGTTATATCGACATCCTCCATGCGGACCGATGCCCTCGTCATCACGCAATATCGCTAAAAGAGCTGTGGCTGAACTAAAACCACTGCTCTTTCAACTAACGTGTCTTACAGTTTTTCTAAATAGAAATCATCACCATACACAGTACCGCTCAAGGGTTTATAGAAATAGACCGTAGCCGTAGTATTATTGGCGCCAGTTGTAAAAGTAACCGAAGCATTGGAATAGCTGGTCGTACCAATAGTCGCATTGACTGCAGTTCCACCAAAGTTTTTGACGCCGATACTAACAGACTGGCCAGCTGTAGACACTTTGGCGTAGCCACCGAACCGATAGGTCGTATTTGGCGTTAAACCGGTCAGGTATTGTTCAATGGATGTCTCCCCGCCCGTTTCGCGGATGCATCTGCTTCCTGTCCGGGCGTCGGTGGAAACGACCGATGATCCGCCACCCCATGTTGTCCATGGATAGATGGTACCACTTTCGAAATCGCCATTGCTAAATAAAGGTAGCTTATACACACGTACATAATCAACCTGCATACTAAAGGGCAGGTCAGCATTTGTGATCGCTCCTGGCCATCCAGCTCCACCGGCCTGATTTAAAATCAGATAAAAAGGTACGTCAAATGGCCATTGTTGCGTTCCGCCACCAGAAACCCTTGCGTAGGTATATTGCAATACATTGTTGACGTAAAATCGAATGTCGTTTGGACTCCAGATCATCGTATATAAGTTGTAATCTGTCGTATTATAAGTGGCCGCTTTTGAAGCGGTGCTTCCACCATTTGCATTAGTAACCGAGCTATTATGGATCGTATGATACATCACACTTTCGTTGTTGACATGCTCCATAATATCAATTTCACCACAGGCTGGCCAGCCTCCATACGCCGTAGCCGGTTCGGGCATCATCCAAATCGCAGGCCAGGAGCCTCTTCCTTGTGTAAACTTAGCCCTCACTTCAACTTTACCATAAGTCATACTAAATTTTCCCATCGACTTAACTCCACCCGCATGATAGGCAACAGGATCTCCGGCTACAACCGCATTATCCATACGCAATACAAGATTGCTCCCGTCTTGGGATGCATAAGCCGGCAGGGAGGTCATATACTTATTCCATGCGACAGTGCCCCTGTCTGCATAAGACCATTTTGTGGAATCAAATCCCCCGTTACTATTAAACTCATCCGACCAGATCAGTTCGTAATCTGTTGTCGCTACGGCAGTAGCATTGAATAGCTTAGTCGAGGCCTTCGCCTTACTGACTTCCGGAATCGAAGTTTTTGTTGTTGTCGAGTCTTTTTTGCAGGCAAAAATAGACAGGCTAGTTGCGATTAGGCTCAACACCAGCCAAAATTTGGTTTTTCTCATTTAGTTTTGGATTATTGGTTTTAATTAAGTTATAGCGTTATTTGACAGCCTGTGGAGCAAGCTGCATTAGAAACGAAGATTCATTTTTTTCTTTCATTTCTTCCTTCCTGTTTTAACCAAAAGGAAGAAATGAAAGAAAATGTGTATTATTTCGATAACACGATGTGCCTGGTTATTTAAAATTTACTGGCAGAAAGACAATTTTGCTGTAATTCTCTTTTTCAAATAGAACACCGAGTTTATTTTTATTTAAAAGTACTAAATCGGAATAAGCAGCATAATCCCCTTTCACACCTTCGGGAGCTTTGGCAACGACCTGATTGAAATACCATGTTTTGCCCTGATCTTTACTTAAACGAACGGTTAGATTGTCCCTTCTATGGGTTGATGCAGCATTACAAACAGCCAATACATATTTTCCTTTCTTTTGCCAGGAAAGTACCGAGCCCTGGTTGACTGGATCGGCCAGATTTTTATCATAATAGGTTGTATCCCAACTGACACCACCATCACTGGAATAGGACACAATCCTCGATTTTACGTTACCTTGTTGATTACGGGAATTCATATACAGTCCTGTATGCGATATTTGCGCGGCCATGGTTTCATTTGATCCTTCAAATTTCACGCTCGCCCCTATCTTGAAGGTCTTTCCATGATCGTCCGAGTAATACGAATGCGCAAAATAGTCCTTGCCATTTTCTTTTGGATTTCCTTCAGAATGGTTAGCAGGAATATAAATGCGTCCTTTATACTTACCAGAATCAAATTGTAAAGCATGCCCGGGTGTATTCGCATAGGTTCGCCAATCGTCCTTAAAGGTATATTGCGCATTTACTGACGGTTGATTGGGGCGATGTGTCTCGAGCGTAATATTCTGTGGCTTGGACCATGTTTTACCGCCATCGGATGAACTAATTGACCAACATTCCCGCAGGCCACTCCCTTTGCGCACTTCTCCCTCATGATTATTCCCCGTATTGTAAAAAAGTAAGAGACGTCCTTGAGGATATGCTGGATCCAATAGATCAACTACAGGTGCTGGATTTCCCACCTGTAAATTATCGTTGTCCACAGCGACTTGCAATGGCCCCCAGGTCTTTCCATTATCCTTACTGGTTTTATAAACAATATCCACATTACCAAAATCGCCAGCATGATCCACCCGACCTTCGGCAAAAGCAATTAACTGTCCATTTTTATCCTTTACAATGGCAGGTATACGATAGCTTTTATAGCCCTCTTCGCCTGAAACAAACACATTCACTTCCTGTGCGTGGCAGATACTGGCTAACATTGCAAATACCACCATTGTCCCTAATTTCTTCATATCGATATAAGTTTATTGTTACTTTTCTTTAAAAATTTCATCTGCATTCATGCATTTAGATATACGATTTACTGCTCCCTTTCAATCGGGAGACAGGTAAACATCCATTTCAGTGGATTTTGCCAGTCTTTCCCTTGTAATTTCCCCACGGGCAGTTTGACTACAATGGTATTCCAGCCCTTGCGCAATTGAATCATCGTAGGACTTCGGTAACTGTATCCCTCATCAATTAAGGGGATTTCAAGGTCTCCCCTTTTACCCGCCTGTTGCCAATCTGGCGGAAGCACTTTATGTCCATTGACCCAAAGTGTGCTCATTCGATCGTCCCAGGTCCCCAAATGTGGTGAATCACTGGCATACGAACGCGAGAGATCATTAAAACCGATCCAAAAACCTTGGTTGCCCCCTTTTTCACTCCACACTTTGCTCAGGGCATACACGGTACTATTTTCAAGTGGACTGTCAATCGCCCCTTTAACAACATCAGCCCACCAATGGCGCAATACAATGGTACCTCCGTAAAACTCGCCGATCTTTTTCAAAGCGTTAAAATCTCCTGTAGCTTCATTTTTTAAGGCCATACCCAGATCGCCTTTATTTTCCACAGGCCCGTATAATATCCATTTTTGCCTACTTTGTTGGTGGTAGGGAAAGATAAGACCATTAAAATACAGTTGTTTATGTGTAAGTAAACGCTTTTCAAATTCGACAAAATCAGCCAATCCTTTCACATCCGTTTTGATATTACTACGCCATGCAAAATCCCCTCCCCCTCGCCAGCTGCGCTCCGCAAATGTCAATAAAGCGGGGTAAACTCCATTTTGACGAAATAGATCGTTTTCATTCTTCACCGCGCGATCGGGCCATGAACATAGCGTAGCACCCATTAACTTTTCATTTTCTGCAGACTGTCCGCCCAACTGCCTATAGAACAAGGTCGTCACCGTTTCTAAAGGATCCATGTGATTGATGTACAAGTGCTTTGAATCAATGACTTCAAAAGGCGAATCATTGGTAATAGCTTTTGGGCCACCCATCCAAAGCTGCCGGATTGTGTTTGGCTGCAAATTGCCGCCGGGTTCCCAACCAATAGTTTTTAGACCCAAATCCTCCGTCCATGTTGTCATCATCGGTAAAAATTCTTGATTATGAATTTTCACCTCATCCCCCCCAATATGCAGATAAGGTAGTCCTGGATAAGTGTTTGCAAATTCCTTAACCAGTTCCTTGAGGATAGCTATGCCGCTATCACTCTGCATATCAGTTTTAAAATAACGGCGAAATGCTGCTGAATGTCCCGGCATATCAATTTCGGGTACAAGTTGGATATGCCGATCACAACAATACCGAATTAGTTCTTGCATTTCCTCAACGGTATAATACTTTCCCTTCCAACGCTCCATATTCGTCGAGTCGGTCAAACCGGGATATTTTTTGCTGATCAGTCGCCAAGCAATATCCTCAGTGAAATGAAAGTGAAAAATATTCAGTTTATAGCGCGCCATGATATCGATCTGCTCTTTTAGCACATCCATTGACTGAAAATTTCGTCCGACGTCTACCAAGTAACCGCGCCAGCGAAAGGAAGGATAATCGGTAATGGAGCAATAGGGCAACTTGCCATCACTGCCTCTGAGTTGACCCAGAGTTTGTAAGGCATAAAAAACACCGGCACTCGTTCTGGCTTCGATCTGTATTCCCTGTTCATCTACGTCGATCCGATAAGCCTCCAATGATGCCGAAGGTAAAACCAATTGGTGATCACAAACAATGGTGATATTTTTATTCTTGAAGTTGTCGAAAATAACCTGAGTTACATTCCAATCTTTCAACAAGAGGCTTAACATCTGCCTATCAGCATTTTCAACCTCCCCTTTGATATGCACATGGACAAGATCCGGTAAACAATAACGCCCTGTTTTCCAGCTCACAGCATGGGGCATAGGAAGCAAAGGAGGTTTGATTGAATCCGGTAGACAGCATAAAGGACTGATTAAAATAAGAATAACCAGCAGACCGGATAGCAATGTACATGTAATGGACTTTTGGTGCTCCATAATCTTCTACTTAAGAGAATTAAATTCCTTTAAAGTTTGCATACAATACCATTCTTGGCGAGGGAGATGGAAAGGACCTTTAAACAAATTCCCTTTTGCGGTTTGGGCAATCTTCCCATCACGATGGAGGTAACCATACCACTCACCATTGATTTTATCGTGAAAATGATCATAGGCATACTGATTGATCTGCTGATGCCAATTTTTATATTTCTCATTCCCAGTCATCAGGTAAGCGAGTAATGTTGCGATAATCGTTTCATTCTGCGGCCACCAAAATTTCATATCTTGCCAATATTCTTGTACTGGCTTTCCATAGACATCTTGAAAATAGAGTATACCACCATATTCTTTATCCCAGCCCCGTTCCCACATATAATCCAACATACGACAGCCTAGATCAATCAAATGCGGATCGTTTCCCCGGGATCTAGCTTCATGTAGGATAAACCAAGCTCCTTCGATAGCATGTCCGGGATTGAGTGTACGACCGTCAATATGATCGACAATTTCACCTTCAGGTCCTACTTGTTCCATCACGCAGCGAATATCGTCCTTAACAAAATCACGTTCAATCTGTGCGATACAATCACTGATGACACGATCACAACGCGGATCCCCAATGGTCTCACGAATCTGCTGTGCCGTATTGATCATAATCATCGGCACACCTATTCCCTTCATTGGCCTTGTGGCTTCATACTTTGGTTCGATCAATTTTTCTCCATTTGCATACGCGAGGCAAATTCCCAACAGATGTCGTGCTTCATCTGCTATCTCCTCGTCTCCAGTCGCTTTTGCATAGGCTGCAAAGGCGATTGCCGCGAAAGTCTCCGAAAAGAAATAGCGACGCATACGAATAGGATCGCCTAGGCGGTCAACATGAAAATACATTTTTCCATTAGCGTCAAAACAATGCTCTTTCAAAAATTCATAGCCGATTCGGGCTCCTTCCAGCCATTCCTCTTTCTGTTCAACCGTATTGTAAAGTGTGGCCAGCAACCAGCATGCCCTTCCCTGTATCCATACGGCTTTATCGGTATCTATCAAAGTCCCATCCTGATCGCGCATGAACAAATATCCGCCATATTCATGGTCAATGGACCGTGGAAACCAAAATGGTACAGTGTCTTTTAAAAGCTGATCACGATAGAATACTTCCAAATCCTTCAAGTAATCCCTGTCTATTATTTTTGCGGTATCTTTTATACTTATCTGTTTCATGTGTTTTACTACTTACATCAATTCATTTCTATTTATTGAATCTTCAAAGCGAAAGTGGATACCGGTGTTCCAATTTCATTTTGAAGATTTGCTCTACTGAATGGTTCGAATCCATACAGGATTTTGGTGATTTGGAAATTCGGTTTAACGATCTCGATGGTATTATCCGATACGATATTTGTGCTTACATTGAAAATCCTTCCTTTATTGTCCATCAGCTGAAATCCTCTTACCGCTGTATTTTCCTGAGTTTTTAATTTTTTACAATGATCAAATATCAATACCAGCTTATCCTTATGAAGTGTACAACTGACCGGATCAGGATGATCGGCATTCAGTTCAACGTTATACAAGTGTTCCTGCACTAAATTTGCCAAGCGCTGGCCTACTGTAATCTTTTCACGGGGATGTACATCCAAAGAATCTCCTACATCGAGCGTTACGGCCATGTATGTACCTTTAATGCCCTTCTCCAATAAGCGTTGTGCGTTTCTAAAATCTCCCCATGAAGGCCTGTCTATACTGGAGAGCTGCGCGAAGAAAAAGGGCAGTTCTTGGTGAAAATTCTTCCGCCAGGAAGAAACCAATGTTTTAAAAAGACGTTCGTAAAGTTCTATATTATGCGCATTGCTTTCACCTTGATACCACAGTATTCCTTTCAACCCGGTGTTTAACCATTTGCTGACGCCAGCTTCAAAATTGTAAGCTGGTTGATACGGATGACGTTGATTTTTCACGTTCGAACCAGCGAGATTCTGACCCGCACGTTCCCGACAGAACTCCTGCACAAAATCAGATTTTTGCCAGTTATGAATATAAGAAGCCAGCAAATCATCGTTTTCCAATGATTTACGGTCAATCCACGATTCGGTATTGGATCCACCGACAGACAGATCAATAATGCCAATCGGAATATGTTGTTCTCTGGCTATTTGTTCAGCAAAAGCATAAGCAACTGCAGAGAACTGTGCTGCTTCATCTTCATTCGCTTGCCTCCAGCTGCCGTTGAAATAGGCCAAATCGTTTACTTTTTTTAAGCTCGCGGTATCCCATGCAACGGCATTGGTCTCCACAAGATTTTGACATTTAAAAAGCCGCAGATGCTGTATTCTGCCGGCATTTCTGATCAACGAATCACTGTTTGTGGCACGGCGAAGTTGAAAAGCCATATTCGATTGTCCCGAAGCGAGATATACATCGCCAAAAAGAATATTTTTCAACACTACTTTCTGTCTGCCAGAACTCACTGCGATTTCATAAGGTCCCCCAGCTTCCATTTTGGGCAACTTGATTTCCCAGGAACCATCAGGATTGCCCCTAGTCTTATAGCTTTTCTTATTGAAAACGATGTTGATCTCAGCGGCAGCAGTGCCCTTACCAAAGATGCTATTCTCCCAATTACGCTGGAGCACCATATCCGAACCGATGGTTTCGGCCACTTGTAGTTTTTGGCTAAGAGGTACCAGTGCATTAGCCACCTGTCTCGCAATCATTGTTGCTCCTTGCTTATTTGGATGCAAGTAGTCGTCGAAAAGATCTATTCGATACCGAAGCGGGGTGTTGAGATCAATCAGTCCGACTTGATTATTTTGAGCAATCTGAGGAATCAATTCCTGAATCTGGTTGTACCAATCGCGGGTTCCTGAGAGAAAACGCGGATGACCGCTAAAGATAGGCGTCAATCGACAGATGTAAATTTGCATTTTGGGATTAACGGATCGTATGGAATCAATCAAATCCGCGTAATCTGATGCAAAGGAGTATTTATAATTTGGCCAGTTTCTCGGATCGGTATCATTGATTCCCAAATGTATAATGGCAACATCGGGTTTAAAATCCAAGGCCTTCTTGTATTCCTCTGTTTTAAAATAAGGTCTATGCCCCTTACGTAAAAGAGTGGCTCCTGAATGGCCAAAATTCCGTACTTCAAACCGCTGGCCCAACAATGACTGAAGCTGCCCTGGATAAGAATCCAGCCTAGGATTGCCGAGGTCATAACCAAAGGTTACGGAGTTACCAATACAAGCTACCTTTGTCCGGGGCTGTCCCAAGGAAATTAAGATGGAAAGGATCAAACAAAAAAGTAGGCCTCCTTTTTTTGAAATACTGATAGGCATTATGTGGATGAAGGGTTTCATATTCATGATCTATTCATTCAGGATATAGCTGCGGTTACTTTTCCAGTGTTTTCGGTTTAAGAAATAGGATTTGCAAGAGAAGTGCTAACAGTACCGCAGCCCCCAATAATGCAAAACCTAACCCAAAATGGCCTTCATCCTTAAATCTTCCCAGCCATTGTGTGATGACAGCTCCAGCAAATACACCTACCATATTCATAAAGCCATAAGCGGTTGCCCGCAAATTTTTGGGAACAACCTGACAAAGAATAGGCATATTGTTGGCATCGAAAATACCAAAACCAATTCCAAAACAGACTGCCGCCCCCACAACTGCAGGTAGAGTCTGACCTAACCCTAAAAACAATAAAGCCGGTATAGTCAGTCCAAGGCCAATGGCACTGGTATAGATGCGACCGCGGATATGTTTTTGCACCCATCTGTCACTGAGTATTCCGCCGACGATAACCCCGATAAAGGATGAGATCGCAATTGTGATTGTCGACAATGGACCTGCGCTGGCCATTGGAATATTTAGGCTATCTGCAAACAATGTTGGCAGCCAATTTTTGATGGCCCAACCCGGTAAGCTTGGAGCGGCGAAATAAAACAATAGAATCCAGAATGCTACATTGGAAAATAGCAGCAGTAAGCTTTTAAAGAGGGGTAATTGATCTTCTGAAGTACGCTCATCAGTTGACGGTTCGTGCTTCTTCTCCAGGAGCAAGACTGCAAGTAGGAGGGCATAACATATTCCGATAATTCCAAACCAATGAAAAGCAGTATGCCATCCTTTTGAAGCGGCTAATGTTGCACCAAAACCGCCTAAAGCCTGCCCCGTATAGAGTCCTGTCATATGTAGCCCAATGGCCAGCGATCGATTTTTTCCAGTATGGTAATCGGCGATCAAGGAAAGGGCTGTCGGGATATACAGCGCTTCACTAAACCCCATAATAGCCCGTAGTACCAATAGTGTTGTGTAATCGTGCGCCAGCCCCATACCATAAGTTACCGCTGACCAAACAAAAAGACTACCTACGATCAGCCATTTTCTATTGCTACGATCGGCAACGATACCCGCTATCGGACTCATAAGACCATAGATGTAAAGAAATACGGCCATCAATACACCAAAAGTCTCAGCACGCTGCAACTGTGGAATATCGACCTGCATGGCTTCACGCATAGTTGATAGCATCTGCCGGTCCATATAATTCAACAGGGCTACCCCCCAAAGGAGTGCTACAACGAGCCACGGGTAAAAAGATTTATGTCGTAAAGAAGAGATCATCTTAAGCTTTATCAGGGTTATATGAATTTTTTATATCTTATTTTTTCAATCCTATTTATTAGAAAATGTTGCTACTAAAATCTCAGGAGTACGAACGCCTGCCTTAATTTCGCCGCTAGGCAAAATGATCATGTCGTCCCAGACCACCGCTGTCGTGGTCACCGGCCCATCCGATGGCAGATCCGCCATCCGGCTCCATTTTTTAAGATTCAAATCATAGCGCCATATTGCTCTACCGAAACCAGGATGATTGATTTGCAATTTGTTTTTAGCATCAATAAGTTGCTGTCTCTTCGATGGATTCGCTTCCTTTTTAGCGTCAAAGATCAACGATTCCACCCGATGGAAGGTATCACCCCGATCTGCGCTCAGCAACCATATTCCTTGGTCGGGTAATAAACATGCGGTTCCTGCCGCAGCAGGAAAAGGAATGTCTGCCTGTTTAGACCAGGTACGACCATCATCGGTAGAGCACCATAGTTCATGGTATAACGTTGAAGGGCTCTCAGGATGAGCCTTTCTTCCACCCAGTAGATAAAGATTATTTTGGCTATCAGACAACAATTGTAAATGGGAGACGGCATAGGGTAATTTTCCCACACAGCCCCATCCTTTTTCAAGATGCGCCAGATCCAATTGCAAAACTTGGTCCGATACCGTATCCTGCTTTTCACCACCGACGATGACGAGTTTATTCCCATGAACTACCGCTCCCATATTGGCAAGCGGAAATGGGAGATCCGGAAAGTCTGACACCGAAATTTTCTTGTTAGAGCCATCGTATTTAATTAGTCGACAAGCGGCTGTTTTTCCTTCAAGAGTCTCTCCACCGATAACCAGCAATCCATCGGGTAGACTCAGGCTGGCAGCGTATGCAACCGCCATAGAAAGACTATCCTGCGCTGCTAAACGTAGTCTTACCCCTTCTTTTCTGTAAATAAATACTTCTTTTTGGATCTCTTTCGCACCGCCTTCCCAGGGTGGTAAATGCGGAAAATTCGCTCCACCGGCAATCAGAAGACAATCGCCTGTGACACCAGCTATTGGTCCTGCCAAACCAATATGCGCCTTTCCATCTTGCATAGCCGGCAACGTAATGCCTTTATGCCATTCCAATTGACCGACTTGTGCATCAACAGCTCCTGTAAACAGTATTCCCACGATAACTCCCATCCAATGTTGTTTTGTCATATCTATTTATTGTTGAACATACTCGCCAAGCTATTCTTAGTTATCTCCTGAGGGAAACACGTTAGCCCACAAGAACAAGTGAGCTAACTTAATGCGCAAAAACCCTGAAAGCCAACTTTCACCGCATCTTCCGTAAACAGTTCAAACTGCTCAACAGACATATTTTTCACGGGCAATCTAAATGCTCCGCAGTCAAGCCCAATTAATTTCATATACGCTTTCCCTACTGAAATACCACCATACTTCCCTAACAACGTGATCATATCGATAGATTGCTGCTGCAAAGCATTAGCTTTTTCAAGCTCTCCCTTATCATAAGCCTCCATAAGTGCAAGGTATAAAGGTGCTGCGTAGTTATAGGTACTTCCGACCGCTCCTTTGTTACCTAATACCAAAGCGGACAGCATATTCTCATCTCTTCCCCATAACATATCATACTTGCGATCTGCATAATTCATACAGCTTAGAAAATCCATAAAATCTTCGTGTGTATATTTGATTCCCTTAAAATTGGGTATCACCCCATCAATCTGCTTCAACAGGTCGATCATCTGGAAATTTCCGCCGGTCAATACAGGAATATGATAATAATAGAAAGCCGTATTCGGTGCCGCACGTGCAATTTCCACACAACATTTTGCCAATTGATCCACATTAGCAGGTTTGAAATAAGATGGTGCAGTAAATGACACGACATCGACCCCTGCTTGTTCGGCCAGCCTAGCCAATTGTTGGCATTCTTTGATATTTGTTCCGCCCAGAAGCATCATGAGTGTAAATGCATCATCCTCTTTTGTCAATCTGGCCCAAGCTGTCATCACTGCAACTTTTTCCTCAAAAGTCAACGACACCCCTTCTCCGGTAGAGCCACAAATAAAGGCTCCCGTGACGCGGTTGCGCTTTAACATCGCATAGTATTGCGGAATCAGCTCAAGATTCAATTCTCCGTTTTCATCGAAAGGAGTAAATGGCGCTGCAATTAATCCTGAGATTTTTTGATTTAGCATATGGTATTTTATATAAAAAGTTAACAATATCCTGTCTCAATCCCACGCGAAGGTCTGAGACAGGATATTCGTTTTTAGGTTCCCTTATAACCTGGATTTTGCTGATCATTTAATTTGGGATCTACAGTAAGTGTCCCCAAGTCTATTGGCCATAAGATTTTATGTTTCTGACCATCAATATTGTTCAATACGCCGACTAAGTTCAAATCTTTACGAAACACCAATGGTTTTCCAGCAGAATCCTGCATGCGTCGCAAATCGAACCATCGCTTGCCCTCGGACACAAATTCCTTTGTACGTTCATAGAAGATCGCTAATTCGTTTGCCTCAAAACTGCTATTTATAAACAAAGGTGCTTTTCCAGCGTATGCCCGATTACGTACAGCCATGATTTCAGCAGTTGGATCCTCTCCCAATTTATTCTTAATTTCCGCCAACAATAAATAGGCCTCCGATAGACGATAAACAGGATAATCATCAGAATAGTTACGAACGCCGTCTATCAAAGTTCCCAAGAATTTTCTAAATACTATAGCAGATGTATTTCCTTTATTAAAATTAAGGAATGTTGCATTTGCCCTCGTATCAGCCTTTTCATATAATCTGTAGAGGTCCATTTTATACTCGTAACGGATCAAACCCGTGGATCCAGCCTGAAGAGGATCTTTTGGAATTGCCTGCCCATTATCATCTACATAGCCTGTGATATCATCACTTGCCGCATAAATGAAATTACTGAAAAATGAAGTCGCTTCTCCATTTAGGTAACGAAGTACAAAGATCATTTCAGCATTACCTTTCATCGCTGGTACACTGGCAGATTTAAAGGCCTCTGCAAAATTGCTGACAAGCGTATATTTAGGAATTACTTCTTCTATAGCGGCTTTTGCAAGTTTTAATTCCGCAAGACTATTCTCTGGGGCCTTTCCATCCACATCAACTTTGGCCGACCATAAATATACCTCCGTTTTTAACATTTTTGTTGCCGACAAAGACCATTGTGCTTTTTGATTTTTAGTCTCGTAGTTTCCTGAAAACGATTTTTCCGATTTATCAACTTCCGATTTGATAAAGTCTAAGGTTTCTTTTTCCGTTTCTGTTCGCGCCTTATATGCTTCTTCTGCCGAGGTCGGGGTATTAATTGCTGCTTGTGGTTCTGTCACCAAAGGCACCCGGCCATAAGTTCTAAACAAATAGAAATAATAAAAAGCACGCAGTCCGTAGGCTTGCCCCAAATAGTAGCCCTTTTGCAGATCTGTCAAATAATCGGCTTTCTCAACCTGATAAATAAAATTGTTTACCTGAAAAATTGGCGCGTACAATCCAGCCCAGCCCGATATGCCAGGAGAACTTTCACGAATATCCTGTGTAATTATCCCTGCTGAGTTCAATGATGCTGTTCCTGTAAAACTGGTACCATCTCTTAAGGTTCCCCCACGCAGTTCACCCAAATTCCATAAGTTTTGCTGTTGTCCACGTAACTGGGTGTGGAGTCCCAACATAGCACCAGCAACCTGCTCGTTGCTTTTCCAGAAACTGCCGCTGGCAAAGTAATCCTCGGGACTAAGGTCTAAGTCAATTTCTTTGCAAGAAGAAAACAGAAAAACTGCAAGACCTATATATATAAATATCTTTTTCATAATTTGGAATTAAAATGTTAATTGAAGCCCAAGTATAAATGTTTTAGGAAGAGGGTATCCGCCTCCATTTTGTCCCACACTTCCACTTTCAGGGGAGAACAATGTATTTTTTGACCAATAGTGTAAATTTTGGCCTGTGGCGGAGATGCTTAAATCTTCCATTTTTAATCGGTTAGCAATGGATTTAGGCAAGCGATAAGAGACATTAATCTCTCTAAATGCCAGATAATTTCCTTTATTATAAAACATACTACTTTCCCGACTCGTATTATTTTTAAATAATTGATCTGCCCAATAATAAGTCGGATATTTTGCATTTGGATTTTCAGGTGTCCATGTATCAAATACACTTGTTGTCGTATTGAATGTTCCCTGCATCATTCCAAGAAACCAGGCTCTCGGTCCGTCATAAGCAACATAGCCCAATGCGTAATCAAAACGGGTACTCAAGTTAATATTCTTCCAGCGCAAAGCTGCACCAAATCCGCCCGTCCATCTCGGCACTGTATTTCCCATATACACCCTATCATAAGAATTGATTATACCATCTCCGTTTACATCCTTCCACATAACATCGCCTAAAGCTAATGGATAGTATAAATTCTTCTCACTACTGGACAACGCATTATAGACATCCGGATGTACCAATGTACGTGCACCGATCAGATCCTTCAATTGCAAGGCATAGCTATCCAACTGTTCTTTTGTCCGAATGATCCCGATGGCTTCATAAGCATAAGCAACATTCGGGTCTTGCCCCTCCTGATTGCCTCCTACCCAAATGAGTTCTTTGGATTTTGGATCATAAACCTGTAAACCGCCTTGTCTGTTATTTTCAACGCCATTAAAAGGCAATTTTAAGATCTTGTTCTTATTATACGCCGTATTCCAATTAAAGCTTAGATCCCAATCTTTCCTTCTCAGCATTTGATAATTCACCCCAATTTCGACTCCCTGATTCTGCATATCACCATTGTTGGTCGTAATTGTAGTAAAACCGGCTGAAGCTGGTAATGATAAACTTGCAATCTTATCTTTAGTCGTCCGATGATAATAGGCAAGACTCAAATCAATCTTATTTAAGATTCTGGATTCAAGTCCGACTTCTTTTGTAATCAAACTCTCCCATTTGAGGTTTGGAATTGAAAGCGTGGACATGGTGTACCCCACTTGCCCATCATACTTGTTTGTGCCATATGAACCTTGAAGTGTATAAGATCCGATTCCACTGACATTACCGTTCCCTCCATAACTAGCGCGTAATTTTAACGTATTTACGACTTTATCAGTGCCTAAATAATCCTTCAGGAAATCTTCACGGTGTAGAGCCCAACCGACTGAAACTCCAGGAAAGGTTCCCCATCGATTATTTAGTAATGTCGAATAACCATCTCTACGTGCAGTCAATGTCAAAAGGTATTTTTCTTTATAGTCATAGTTTACTCGTCCAAAATAGGACATGATACGTTGTCGATCATGGTATGAATCGATACTTCTTTTATTGGCCTCTGGACTCGTTAATCCAAGATCCATAAAGTCGTCTGTTGGAGCTCCACTTCCCGCAGCTGTAAATCCATTGTTATACGTATCAAAAAATTCCGACCCCAACATCGCGTCAATATGATGCGAACTCGCGATTTCAGTTCTGTAATTTAAGACTGCGTTATAGGTTTGATTATATATTTTATCATAGGAAGCCGAGGAATTTCTTGTGCGAACATAATTTCCTGGGCTGGCTATATAATCCTTATTAAAGGACTCCGAAGTAGACTGGTTAAAAAACCAGTTTCCACTGACGCGTAAGCTAAGATTCTCCAAAAAATTAATTGTAAAAGCTTGGGTAAGCGTAAGCTTCTGATTTAGATTTTTACGAATGAACTTATCATCATTTACCAGAGGGTTCCCATCTTGATAATCACGACCAACGAGCAGATCTCCATTGGCATTTGTACCACGCATTGTTGGAGGGGCCCCCAGTGCCCGCGTCATATAGTTTCCTTCTCCGTTAATAGCGTCACGCCATTTCGTATACGCGAAATTCACCCCTGACAATGAATGTAGCCAAGGTTTAACTTTATATTCGCCATTTAACACAAAAGTTGTACGATCATAAAAAGTATTGATTGGCATCCCTTTCTCGTTATACTTCCCCACACTTCCATAATATTTACCTTTATCGTTCCCACCTTGTAATGCGATATTATAATCTTGCGTCAAACTAGCATCACGAAGTGCATATTTAGCATAATCAAAATCTTTAAAAATTAGTTCTTTTCCAGTCACAGGATCAATCATGGTCTGCCATCCCTGTTGCAACAATTCACGATTGGTATCATCGAGCAACATGGTACTCCACACGGCATTGCTGGTAAGATTACCATCTAGGATATTTCCTTTATCATCCTTATATTTATTCCCCGTACCAAAGGGGCCCACACTCGTTAATTGATTCAATTGGGACGGTTGATATTGCCCAGATACCTGAACACCTTTTCTACTCCAGTTTAAGTAATCTTTGGCACTTAGGAAATCAAAAGGGTTGTTCAATTTATTAACACCAACTTTAGACGACAATGTAATATTGGAAACACCTTCTTTTCCCCTTTTTGTGGTTATCAATATCACACCGTTTGCAGCCCTAGCACCATAAATTGCTGTAGCAGAAGCATCTTTTAAGACATCTATCGATTCAATGTCATTTTGATTAATGTCATTAAATCCATTTCTAATCAAGCCGTCAACAATAACCAATGGCGTGCCACCGCCGCCATACGTAGTCCCACCTCGAAGCACAACCGTGGGTACAGCTCCCGGTCTTCCTGAAGTTTGCTGCACTCGAATACCCGGTATCGTACCCGCTAAAGCAGAAGCTGGGTTCGAGCGAACTCCAGTTTCAAGCACTTTTTTATCCAAGCTGCTTACAGACCCCGTTAAATTCGACTTCTTCATTTTTCCATACCCCACCACCACGACTTCATCCATTTGCTCAACCTTGGACTCGAGTTTGATATCCAATTGATTTAATTGCCCAACTTTCACTTCATATGGTCTATACCCCGTAGACGTGATAATTAATACGGTATTGGGATTCGTGCTGATCGAGAATGTTCCATCAGCGTTTGTCTGCAAAGATTGGCTGGACCCTTTGACTTTTACAGTAACATTGCCAAGCAATTCCCCTGTCTTTGCATCGGTAATTTTACCCCGCACGGCATGGTCTTGTGCTTGCGCTAAGAGCATGTTGCCCATCAAAATAGACAGGCTGAGGAGGGTTCGTAATTTTAGGTTTGAATACATATTGGTTTGTATTAAGTATTACATATATGCAAATATATAAATTACAAAATGTAAAAAACAAATTTTAATTAAATTATGTATAACATATTAATCACATTTATTAATTATCTTTGCCTTAACGCGCCTAATGCGCTATTATGTAATATATATGGAACCGAATTCTTCGTTCATAGAACATCTGAATACAATTGATACTTCTTCTCTTGTAGATCGTGCCGAAAAAGAAATCATCAATCTTTTTGTCAATCAAGGCTTAAAGGTTGGAGATGCTTTACCTAAGGAAATTGAGCTGGCAGAAACCCTTGGCGTAAGTCGTACGGTGGTTCGCGAAGCCATGTTGCGGTTGCGTATGGTCGGATTGATCGAGTCCAAAAAACATCGCGGAGCTGTTTTAACGAGTCCAGATCTTATAAAACCCCTACGCAAATCACTTTATCCGACCATTATGGAAAACAAGACCTTACAGGATCTTTTTGAAATGCGTATGGTTCTGGAGATAGGTATGGCGGATATTCTCTTTGAACATATACAAGAAAAGGACATGGAGGAATTGGAAGCGATCGTTGCAAAAGAACCTATAGATGCAGATAATACTATTTTCGACATTGAAACTGAAATTGCCTTCCATGGTAAGCTTTACGAAATAACTGGAAATACGATTCTCAAAGACTTTCAGAACATGCTTTTACCTGTTTTTCAGTATGTGCACAGCAGTGGCTTACTGACCAGTCCCAGCTCATCGAAAAGCTTTATCTCACACCGAGGCCTAGTAGATATATTGAAGGTGGGCAATGCTGAGGTGTTTCGAAATGCCATGCGCAAGCATCTTGATAATCATTATCAGCGCCTTTTTTTATATAAGAAATCTATTGGATAATCTGTTTAACAGGATTGATTCACTTTACGATAGAAAGGCCCGATTATATGATTGGGCTTTAAGCATCTACTAAAGCGAAGAGTATACACTTAATATTGCCTTAAATCCCATAATTGTCCTATAAAAAAGATCTGATCTATCCTTTATTCTCATTGTAATTCGAATCAAAAATACAGCGGCAATGATATGAAAAAGTAAATTCACTCACTTAATTATTTTATGTAATACATAATAATCATTATCTTAGTCAGCATGATAATGCTTCGCTAACGCTATACTATTTCAAATCGCATAGCTTAAAAAAGCTTGATTCATTCAATTTAAACCGAAAACACAATGAAACTCAGGATCTTTTTATTTGCTGTACTCGCAACATTTCTGCATAAAAATACATTTGCACAAAAAAAGCCTAATATCATTATCATTATTTCCGATGATCATGCCTATCAGGCAATAGGCGCCTATGGTTCGAAATACGGAAAAACACCACAGATAGATCGCATCGCTGCTCAGGGTGCTCTATTTAAAAATGCGTTTGTAAACAATTCCATCTGCGGACCATCCCGGGCTACATTATTGACGGGCAAGTACAGCCATAAAAATGGATTCAAAGACAATGAAACTTCTGAATTCGACTTTAGCCAAGATCTTTTTGTGAAACAGCTCCAAAACGTAGGTTACAATACCGCTTGGGTGGGTAAAATTCACTTAGGAGACAAACTGCAAGGTTTCAACTATTATGACATTCTTGTTGGGCAGGGAACCTATTTTAATCCAGATTTTATCAGCAAAGAGGGCCGCAAACGCACTGAAGGGTATGTATCCGATATCGTAACCGAAAAAGCAATTGATTGGTTAGATACCGTAGATGCTGAGAAGCCCTTTTGTCTAGTCATCGGTCACAAAGCTACACACCGTACCTGGATGCCGGATCCAAAGGACTTTGGGAGCTATGATGCTGTAAATTTCACCTTACCCGCTACTTTCTACGACAATTACCAAAGTAGGCCGGCAGCTGCATTGCAGGAAATGTCCATTGACAAGGACATGAAAATGGGCTACGATCTCAAAATGTTCAATTCGTTGGAAGACATGATGGCCGACGGTAACTTCAAGCGGATGAACCAAACTCAAAAGGACAGCTATATCGCCTATTACCGTCCTATTTATGAACAATTGAAACAGGGTAATTTGACAGGAAAACAGCTCGCTGAATGGAAATTTAGACGATTTATGATTGATTATCTCAATACTGCCCAATCCATGGACCGCAACATCGGGAAAGTATTGGATTATTTAGATCGAAAATCCCTCGCTGAAAATACAATTGTAATCTATCTTTCAGACCAAGGTTTTTATATGGGTGAACATGGCTGGTTCGATAAACGTTGGATGTATGAGGAGTCTTTTCGTACACCAATGGTCATGCGGTACCCAGCCCTGTTACACCCAAACTCAACTATAAATGCTAAAATTGTCAACGCTGATATCGCTCCCACGCTATTGGAATTAGCTGCTATCCAAAAACCGAAAGACATGCAAGGTGAATCTTTTGTTCATGTTCTGAAAAATAACAGCGAGGAACATCGGAAAGATCTGTTCTATCATTATTTTGAAAATGGCGAACATGCCGTGAGCCCCCACTTTGGTGTTCGTGATGATCGGTATAAATTGATCCGCTATTATAAACGGATCGAAAATTGGGAACTCTTTGACCTTCAGAAGGATCCCAATGAACTCCATAATATCTACAAGGATCCTACCTATCGAAGCGTCGTCAAACGGATGAAAAAGAAACTTCTCACGCAAATGCGCCAATTTGATGACAAAGAAGCAGAAGCAATTTACAAAATCAACATCGACCAATAATGCCATGAGGGTATCCGATCTACTGGATACCCTCATTTTAATACTATACCCTTCTTCAAATTGCTTATCGAAATGCTAGCTATATCGTGAAGCACAATATAATCATCGCAAAAAGATTGCCCTTCAAACAAATAATTCAAAAGATATTGTAACAAATAAAATCCGCAATCGATTGTTTTTTAAATAAATTTTCATTTATAATATAAAATTCATTTCTTTAATATTGTATTAAAATGATTTACATTTAATCATTTTGACCCTCAATATAGCCAAGATATACGTACTTAAATTTTATGAAAATTTACTTATTTTTAATTTTATTACTAACCACAACTATAGTTATAGGCCAATCGAAGGGAAAAGTTCTCGGGACGGTATTTTCTCAAAACGCGGAACCATTAGAAAAAGCAACTGTAACGATTCTCAATTCAAAAGACTCTTCCGTGGTTTCCTATCTCCTTACTGATACAAAAGGTAAGTTTGAATTTGTTAAAATTCCAACAGGCACCGCACTAACACTTTTTATTTCACATGTCAATGCAAATCCCTTTCGTCAAGAATTCAATATTCCTAACGGAGAAAATTATGATTTCACTCTATTAAAGCTCGATTCCAAAAGTCTCGATGAAGTAGTCGTCAATATCGTTCCCCCCGTGCGGATGAATAAAGATACGTTAGAATATAACACCAACTTCTTCAAAACTCGCCCCAACGTCAACGTAGAGGAATTGCTCAAAGAACTACCTGGTCTGCAGGTCAATATGGATGGTTCGATTTACTATCAAGGAAAAGAGGTTTCAAAAGTAAAAGTAAATGACAAGGATTTCTTTTCGAGTGATCTCCGTATTGCTACACGAAACCTGGACGCTTCGCTTATTAAAACTGTACAGGTGTACCGTGATAAGGGTGAAACAAAAAAGGATAATGAAGACGAAGATAAACTGCCGATCACGATTAATTTAAAATTTAAGAAAGATTTCCTCAGAGCGAGCTTCGGTAAGCTCTATGGCAGTGCCGGTACCCGGAGTAGATATGAGGCTGGCGGTTTATTCAATACATTTAAGGATACACTCCAGCTGAGTTTAATCGGTTTCGGAAATAACATTAACCGCCAAAGTTTTGACTACAATGAATTGAACCAAGAAGCTGGGCTTGGTCGTTCCGAAAATTATGGTTTTGATAATTTTGGAGGTAGAAACTATTCAGGTAAAGCCAACGATATAGGCTTAGGATTTAACCTCAACAATGACTGGGGAAAGAAAACCAAGTTGAATATCATGTATATGCTGAAATATAATAAAGCCGAAAATCAGAATACAGGCAATCAAATTTCTTTATTCGACCAGGAAAAACAATATTCAGAATCCAATTACCAACAACAGGAGAGATCTGTAGGGCATAATATCAAAACCCTGCTCCGTCATCGCATGGACACCACAGCCTACTTTGAATTTACACCGAGTTTGGGTATCAATACAAAAAACAGCTCAACCTTAGGAAGGAACCGCTCCTATACGGATCTCAAAAAACTAAATGACGCAACAGGTACAGGAGGAAATAATGAAAATACACTAAACTATTCACATGGTTTCTATATCGAAAAACAACTCCATAAAAATCATATTGTATCGTTTAGAAATACGGTTTCCATCAATACCAATGAAAAGACCGACAGCTCTTTCCAGCTTACCAATATTTACGATACAGCAAATCCTCAAACTAGTCTATGGCATAAAAACCTAACACAAAATAATTCCAACAATCTCTATTTTAGTGCTGCCTATTACAATAAAACTATTAAAAAACTCAACTTTGATTATTATTTTACCTATGTCACCAACCGGCAGGGACCACAGGAGAGTGTGTACATCAACCGCGACAGTACTGGAGAAGTACATGCCGCTCCCTATGAAAATAGTTACCGTTACAAATACCAGGATTATATTACGGGGATTATATTTTACTGGAGACCAACCAAAGATTTCAACGTAAAATTTGGAACAGCCTATCAAGTAAAGGCAAATCATTTTGATTTACTTAAAATCAATTCGGTCGAGAAATCATCTTTAGGCTACTGGCTTCCCAATATTAACATCCGTTATAAAGATCTAAACCTCGGCTGGTACAAAGATCTCGAGTCTCCCGAACTCTACGGAATTCAACAGCTCGTCATGGATCTAAATCCATTGTATACGCGAAAGACATCTTTTATATTCAACAATATCGAAAAACAGAATGTTAGTATATCCTACTATAAGTATACCTCGAAATTGCAGTTTAATGTCAATGGGAATATCAATTATGTCAATAACAGCATCGGGAGCCGTAGCTGGCGAAACAACAATACAGGACAAATGACCACCCAGATGTTTCTTGCTGGATCAAAATATAACTATAGTGCCTATACTTACCTGAGATACAACCTAAAAGCTAATAAAAATTGGTCATTCTATCTATCGCAAAACAACAATATCTACACCTATGAAAATTATAGTTCCATCAATGATGTTGATAATAAAGGGACCAATATAGGGATTAATGCCAGCCAACAATTTTCCGCGACTTGGAAAAACATGGTGACGATATCACCACAGTACACTTATTCTTGGAACAAAAACATAAATTCGGTAAAAGATAAACCCGACTTTATTGAATCAACCTATTCTACACATAAAATTGGCGCAGGATTGAATATTAATCCGATCCACGGGTTTTCATTGGAATCTACCTACTCGCTAGATAACCGGGCCAGCGGATTGAGTGGAAGAAAAAACTACCATATCTTAAATGCTTCAGTCTATTACACATTGAAAAACAATTCACAGCTAAAATTGACTGGCTTTGACATATTGAATCAGAATACCCAAAATTATTGGGGCAGTCAGGGCAACAGGACGTATTTTGGAAATTCACTAACATTAAAACAATATTTTATGGTAGGTTATATTCACAAGTTTAATATTGTCAAAACAAAGAAATAGATCAGGTAAAGAGCTGAAGCTTGTTCATAACAACGATAAAAATAATCATTACAATCTTTCAATATTCGATATCTTACTTTTCATTTCTTCAAGTTCAGCTCGTGATAAACGTTGCTTTTCAGAATAGCTATCTGCATGTTGCTCGCGCAATTTGCGTAGGCCCTTTCGGCTATCCGCTTCATAATCGTTTAGGTCAAAGGTAACAGAGTCTTTCGTTAAATTGGCGATGCGATAAAGCGTACGCATGGTTTTTCCATCTTTTGTATAAGAAAACTCATACACATCGCCAACCTTTGGATCTTTCAGGTATTTTTCCTTCTTTTTTGCACCGGAAATTCCTGCTATAACAATAGCGGATACAAAAAGTCCAATCAGAACTAAGCCCGCAAAATATCCAATAGGTGTTTTACGGATAGTTCCCGATGATATGGACTGAAGTGTTTGTGGGTCGATTTCACGTTGATAACTTAGCTTTTTGCAATGGGTACACATGGTAATAATCTCCGAGGCATATGGAAATAGGGGTATCCAAAAAATATGAATGTACTTCACTTGTCTGTATGCAAAAAGAGACTGAGCAGTACCACAATATGCACAGTTGCCAATCGCCGATTGCGATCTGTTAGCTAATACCTTTGTTCTTGTGCCAAAAATAATCATTTTGTTATACGTTTTATTACATGGAATGGCTGAACAAGAATGTTGCCCTTTCCTATTTAAGAATACAAAGATTTACAATTCGTGCGTCGCTGTTTATGATTCGTATCCGCCAATCAATATTCTGATAGGCAACATATTGCATAGAACATATGAAGGTATTCCGGAAAGAAAACGAACTTGATTAATTAGCCTCCCCGCTCCTTTAACGACCACATCTCATCATTCTGACTCAAAAATTACAAAAAACAAAAAAACAAAGTATAGTTATCAGGTAGATTTTATATATTTGCATTAACATTTTTTAACACATGAAACAGCATACAGATAATATCCTTGAAAAACGAATGTCCTAAGGGGATGTTTTTACAGGTAAATTTCAAATATCTCCTATAACCCAACTCAAACAATAAACTCACTATTATAATTAATATGGCAAAAAATAACATAAATTTTGTCGTAATGGCCGCGCTTTGTCTTAGTACTGGTGCGCTATACGCACAAACCACTATAAAAGGAAAAGTAGTCGACAACAACAACAATCCTATCCAAGGGGCTACAGTTACCGAAACAAGCAGTAAAAAGCAGGTTCAAACAGATGCAAATGGATTATTTGAGTTCCCTTCGACCGGAAGCTCACTCAACATCAGCATTCAATACATTGGCTTTGAAACTAGGACTGTTCAAACCAATCCTACAGGTTTCACGACTGTTCAACTTCTGCCAACGACTTCACAGCTAAATGAAGTCGTTGTGACAGCCTTAGGTATTTCCCGCGAAAAAAAATCATTGGGTTACGCCGTACAGGAAGTTAAATCTGTTGAACTTCAGACGCGTCCCACCAATGCCCTCAGTGCCTTGTCTGGAAAAGTTGCAGGACTTCAAGTAACGACCTCAGGTGGAAATATGGGTGGATCTTCCCATGTTTTACTGAGAGGTATTAACTCAATCGCGGGGAACAATCAACCTCTATATGTCATTGATGGTACCCCAATTGATAATACCGATCTAAACTCTTCTTCTACTATCAACGGAAGTGCCGGTAAAGACGTTGGTAACATGATACAAGATATCAACCCAGACGACATTGATAATATTTCGGTATTAAAGGGGCCTTCTGCTGCTGCACTTTATGGTTCTAGGGCAGCCAATGGAGTTATATTGATTACCACCAAACGTGCATCAAAAGGTGAAAAAATAGATATTTCCTTAAATACTGGGGTTGATTTTGAAAATATCGTTCGATTACCCAAAAGACAACATCTCTATGGTCAAGGGTATTCTACAAGCTTTCAAACCCAAAACATCAACGGAACAGACTACAAAACAGTCGATTACGCCGCAGACGAAAGCTGGGGACCAAAACTGGACGGCACACCTGTGCTTCAATGGTATAATCTAAACCCTGAAGATGAGGCTAACTATTTAAATCCTTCTCCGTGGATTTATCCTAAAAATGATGTTAGTTATTTCTTTCGGACAGGTGTATCCAACACCAACAATTTTTCCATAGCAGGAAATAGCGGAAATACAAATTATCGCTTTTCCTACACTAATAAAAATGTAACGGGAACAACACCTAACTCCAGTTTGGGACGTAATACGTTTAACTTCTCAGGAGGTACACAATTAGGTAAACTGAAGATTAATTCGAATTTCAACTATATCCGTAATGCATCAGTAGGCCGTCCATGGACAGGTGCTTCCAATAGAAATATTATCCTGGAAGCATTCCAATGGGGAGCTGTACAAGTCGATTACAAAATACTGGAAAACTACAAACGTGAAGACGGAACCCCGTTAGCCTGGAACCGAACGGGATGGCAAAATACGCCTGCCGCCGAGGCGACCCGCTTTATTGATAATCCCTATTGGTCAGCCTATGAGTCGTACATGGAGGACAATAGAGATCGTTTCTACGGTAATATTGGTTTACAATATGACTTAAACAATTGGCTAACTTTAGGAGCTAAAGTACATGGAGATATTTATTCATTCCAATCCCAAGATCGAATTGCGGTATACTCACGAAGCACTTCTCAATACGAAGAAGCGAACAATAAGTTAAATGAATACAACTACGAATTTTTGGCTACCGCCAAGAAAAATTGGGATAAATTCTCCCTTATAGGAAACGTAGGCGCCAATCTCCGTGACCAGCAGCGGAAGCAAGACTACGCGATTACACAGGGTGGTTTGATTATTCCTAATTACTATAACCTGAAAAATGCCAATGCAGTTAAAATTGACAACTTCCGATACCATAGACGCATTGCATCAATCTATGGTAGCTTTTCTTTGGGATACAACGATTTTCTATACTTAGATGGAACAATACGTAATGACTGGTCATCTACATTGCCGACCAACAACAATTCATTTATATATCCATCCCTGACAGGTAGTTTTGTTTTTAGCCAATTGGAAGCCTTTAAAAAATTGGATTGGCTTAGTTTTGGTAAAATCCGCTTGGGATGGGCTCAAGTCGGAAATGACACAGATCCTTATCAATTGTATAAAGTCTACGAACCCGAACAATCCTTTGATGGACAAGCATCCTATGGGCTTCCAAGCACTAAACCAAATGCTAATCTAAAACCTGAAATTACCAGCTCTTGGGAGACAGGCGTAAATCTACAATTATTCAAAAATCGACTAGGATTTGATGTAACCTATTACAACAACAATTCTAGGAATCAAATCTTACCAGTTCCTGTTTCATCATCATTCGGGTATGCCGGAAAAGTATTCAATGCTGGAAAAATTAATAATAAAGGAATTGAAGTCGTCTTAAATGGTACCCCTATCAAACACGAAAATTTTACTTGGGATGCGACAATCAACTGGGCTAAAAATAAAAACAAAGTCATTAAACTGGATGATCAGGTCAATACATTGAGCTTAAGCAATTCCTTGGTCGAGCTCGTTGCACGTGAAGGAGAATCTTATGGTCAATTTTTGGGTTACGACTTTGTCTATGCTCCGGATGGACAACGCGTTGTACAGGCAGATGGCACCTACATGAAAACATCACAGTTGGTTCCTTTAGGGTCAGTACTACCCGATTTTACCTTCGGTATCCAAAACAGTTTCCGTTACAAAAACTTTAGTCTAGGCTTTTTAGTCTCGGGTCGAGTGGGTGGAAAATTCTTCTCACAAACCTATAAAGTTGGTATGTATTCGGGTATTTTGGATAAGACAGCTGCAAATAATATTCGTGAAACAGGTGTCGTTCTCGATGGCGTTAAGGGAGATGTTGCATTCCATAGTGATGGTTCGTATGATGTGAGTAACATCCAGCAGAATACCACCAATATTACCGCACAACAATGGGCGCGCAATGAATATAATGGCCCAACAACATTTTCAATTTTCGATGCAACATATGTTAAGTTAAGGGAAGTTACGCTGGGATACAATTTCAAATTAACTAATCCCAAAATTATCAAAAACATTGGCGTGAATGTATACGGACGTAACCTTTGGAACATTTATACCAAGAGTAAATATATTGATCCAGAGTTTACATCCAGCGGTGGAAATGTGCAGGGTATCGAAGGTGGAAATATACCTCTTCCGGTTACTTATGGCTTTAACGTTAATCTTAAATTTTAGAAGAATGAAACTCATCATGATTTATTCCGTAATATCCAAACCGGATAAATCTGATCGTTCATCAGCTTTAAAAGATAAACCAAGTGCAACTGATTCATAGATAATCAGAACAAGCACTTATAAATAAATATACACAGATGAAAATATCAAACATACTACATACTTCATTCATTGGCCTATCGCTTATTGCTACTTCGTGCTCCAAATCCACATTTAGCGATATCAATACAGATCCAAATCGACCTGCTTCTGTCACAACGCCAACAATTCTAGTGACAGCCGAGAAACAGCTAGTCAGTGCATTACGAAGTGAAGAGGTAAGCCTACGTGGTGCTCAATTATTTGCTCAGTATTTCAGTCAGAACATCTATACAGACCAATCTCGTTATCAAATACCAACAAGCTATTCAGACAACTATTGGACTGCGACCTACAAATCACTTAACAATTTAAATGAAATTATTAAGCTAAATACCAATGAATCCACTAAAGCGATTGCATCGGCAGGAACAGCAGGTACAAATACCAATCAGATTGCGATAGCAAGAATACTCAAGGCTTACGCTTTTCAGTCGCTAACAGATGTTTTTGGTGATATCCCATATGAATCTTATGGCAATAAAGATGCAGATTTTGAAGCTCTGCAGCAGGACCCGGATAACCTGACGCCGAAATATGCTAGTCAAGAGAAAATATACAAAGATATTCTCAATGAATTACAGCAGGCAGCTGATACACTAGCAAAGTATCCAACAGCCACGACTTTCGGAACAGCTGATATTATTTATAAAGGATCAAATACTAACTGGGCAAAATTCGCCAATTCGCTACGTCTACGTGTTGCGAATCGAATCAAAGGTAAAGATGCAGCTTTGGCAACGACACATATCGCCGATGCCATCAAAAAAGGTATATTCACCTCCAACAATGATAATGCGATATTTAAATACTCCAAAACATCACCAAATGAAGCACCATTGTTTAGAGCTACGGTAACTGCCAACAGAAAAGATTTTGCAATTTCTAATGTGATTGTTGAGACTTTACAGGGCAGCCGCGGTCCCTTTAAAATTGCCGATCCACGTCTGTCAAAATTTGCCAAACCGACAAGCTCAGGAAATATTTACTACGGCCAACCCTATGGTCTCCCCCTAGCAGCAGGCAATCTATTTCCTGTAGACAAAATATCATTGCCTAGTGACATTATCAACGCTGCAGATTATGGGGAAGTACTTATGGAATATGCGGAAGTAGCCTTTATTTTAGCGGAAAACAATAACTGGGATCAATCAAATTACGAAAAGGGTGTTCGGGCATCTCTTGAAAAATGGTCCGTGTCTTCTGATGAAGTAGCAACCTATTTGAGTAAACTTCCTGCTGCGAATAAGGAAAATGTGCTTTCTCAAAAGTACTTAGCACTTTTCAACCAAAGCATCGAATCTTGGTCCGAAATCAGAAGAACAGGGTATCCGTTATTCCTAATCAAAAAAGGTGATATTACATGGACCGGAACAGTAGAAGGCAAACCTGTCACATATACTTTCACTCCTGAGGTAGGCAGCACAATCCCAAGCCGTTTGGTGTATCCATTAAAAGAACAAAGTACCAATAAGACGAATTATCAAACTGCACTTTCACGACAAGGAGATGATGTAATCAGCACCAAATTATGGTGGAATAAATAAACTTCGGTATTTCAATCAGTTCACACCTGAAGCTTAGGCTTCAGGTGTTTTTTTATTATTATTTCTTATCTTCGTATAGCACTCTAAAGAATAAAATGCTATGGACGATCAAACATTAGACAGAATAGACCAACTTAGCGAGGAAGGAAACATCCAATGTGATGAAGGCAACTATCAGGAAGCAATTCGGGTGTGGACCGAAGCGCTTGATCTAGTCCCTAGTCCACAAAATGTTCATGCGGAAAGCCTCTGGCTCGAAGCTTCCATTGGAGATGCCTTTTTCTTAATGGACGATTTTCGCAATGCACTCTCCCATTTTGAAAAGGCAAAACAGAACATTATCGAAAATGCCTATGAAAACCCTTTTATCATGCTGCGCTTAGGACAGTGCTATTTGGAAGACAATAATAGCGAGTCTGCCCAGGAATATCTTCTCCGCGCCTATATGATGGAAGGAAGAGACATTTTTGACGATGAATCACCTAAGTATCTTAAATTTTTAGATGACAATATCGATTTGGATTGATAATAATTCGTCAAAACGAATCGATTACTTCGCCAACTTCCATAGGAAGATCAGACTCAAGAATGGAGGCTCCTTCCGCAAATATGGCCTTATACTTCTCGGCACGTTCTGCCTTTGTCTTCAATTTATCGTAGGTAGGTGCTGCTGAAATCATGCACATCACACCCTTTCTGTTGAAAAATTGATACATCGCCTGATTGGAATCCTTTAGTTCTGGCCCGATATAGACAATCATACGGTCGTAGGGTAATCCAGCGGATTTAAACTTCTCCAATGCAGCTTGATCTTTGATATGCATGGACATATACTGTTCTGGATTCTGCGCCAAATAAAACGCTGCCTGTTCAGTATTATGTACCGTAACCCACACCCAACTGTAGGCATTGTATTTTTTTAGTATTGCTGCTGTAGCCGCCAATGGTAAGTCTTTTTTATCTAAGTTGAGGATAGTTTTACCCTTTGCCCATTTAATAACTTCATCAAGTGTGTTAATACCATAGTTGGTCACATTTCCAGCCTGATCCTTTAGCTTCAGTTTACGCAATTCATCCCAGGTATGGTCTGCTATTTTTCCTTTTCCATTTGTGGTTCGATCCAATGTCGCATCATGCATCAAAATAGCAACACTATCCTTGGTATAACGCGGATCGATTTCAAAAATAGCCGTTGTTTTTTGCAGCACGGCCTCAAATGCCGCAATCGAATTTTCTGGAAGCCCAGCCTCAATCGTTCCCCGATGACCACTGACAATTTTTTTGTCGCTAGCATAGGTAAAATAATCTCGCATCGCCTGTGGAGAAGCAAACGCGAGTGAGTGGATTTTTTGTCCGACGACGATTGAGTACGACGAAACAAAAAGAAAAAAAGCAAAAAATGTTCTTCTCATGAATTTATAATTACGTTAAAATCTCTAAGCCTGCGACACACAAAAAACAGTATGCTAAATTAATCATCCAAGATCAATAAATCTTTAATAAAGCATTCAATTCGTGTAAACCCCTGCCCGTAAACATTTGCTTACCAATTCATATGCATCAAGTGCGACAAAATGAACTTGAAAATCACGACCTAACATCTATAAAAATCAAAAAAATAACGTATAGCTGTCGGCACAATGATAAAATAAACTATATTTGCACATTAATTTATATTTAATCCAAATAAATTACCATGAAAAATAGAACATGCTATACAATGTTCAGCAGTGGAATACTTTTGCTTTTAAGCGCTCAACTCAATGCACAAGAATTATCCCTAATTGTCAAGGACAGTGACAATAAACCATTAAGTCAAGCGAATATCAAAGTTGACGGAAAAAACGTCGGCTATTCTAATCAACTTGGACAATTCATTTTTGCCAAAAGACCGTTGAATAATCCCATTCAATTGCGTGTGTCTTATACAGGCTTTTCAACGGTTGAAAAAATGGTTAATTTAGATACCGTTCAACAGCCCCTGTTATTTCAGCTCAATTCTACTCAACTTTTAGATGAAATTATCGTAACAGCTGGACGTAAAGCGGAAAACATTTCAACTGTTCCTTCTTCAGTTTCTATTTTAACCACAAAAGAAATCGAAGCTCAAAGTCAGATAAGCACCAATCTTTCCACAATTTTGGGTAATACCATCCCGGGCTTGGGAACCTCAACCAACAAAGCGACTAATTCTGGACAAACACTGCGTGGGCGATCTGTACTGGTGTTGATCGATGGAATTCCGCAATCTACACCTTTGATGAATGGACAACGTGATCTCCGGACCATTGACCCGAGTGTCATCGAGCGCGTGGAGGTTATCAAAGGTGCCACATCCATCTATGGAAATGGATCGGCAGGCGGGATTATCAATTACATTACACGCAATCCCTCCAAAGACGCTGCAGCTATCCAAGGAATCACCAGTCTACGAACAACATTCAATCCCGTACACAGCGCCGGCACCATGGGATATCGCATAGGACAAACCTTGTACGGACAAAAAAACAGATGGAATTATACCGTTAGCGGTTCGGCCGATTACGTTGGCTTGCAGCGCGATGGCGACGGAGTTCCCCTTGGTCAGACAGACGGTCTTTCGAACACCTATCAATACAATGCATTTTTAAAGGCCGGATACCGTATCGATAGTAGTTCCAATATTACAGCAGTGTACAACTTCTACAGAAGTAACCAACACAACAGATACATCAGCCAAACAGGTGTATATGGTCAAACGCCAACGATAGGCGTAAAAGGCGATGATCCAGGTAAACCTGCCGGAACTCCGTATAACCACAATGCCATGTTGACCTATACTAAAAGTAATCTATTCGCTTCGACATCCTTAACTGCTTCTGCATACTACAATACATTTCGATCCATGAACCGTTATGTTGAGAAAGCCTCTGCATGGTACGGTCCGGGACAAACACAGATCAACTCGGAGAAAAAAGGCCTACGCGTTAACCTAAACACACCTTTCCAGGTATTGGGTTCCAATGCGGATATCACCTATGGTGTGGATTTATTAAATGATGTTACGGATCAAAATCTGACCGATGGCAGGGTCTATATTCCCTATATGAATATGTTAAACGTTGCTCCATACGCCCAGGTAAAAATTGATTTCCTAGAAAACTTAATCTTTAAAGGCGGTGTACGTTATGAAAATGCAACAGTCAAAATAAAGGATTTCAATACCATCGCTACAGGTCCCAACAACGAAGGAAGTATTGCTGTAAAAGGAGGCAATATCCCCTACAAAGGAGCGACCTTCAATGCTGGTTTGCGTTACAACAAATTCGCGATCTTTAATCCCTTCGTGAGTTTCTCTCAAGGTTTCGCGATCAATGAACTTGGCCGTATTGTACGTCGGGCAACAGATAATGATTTAGATAGCCTAAAAACTGATCCTATTATCACCAATAATTACGAAATCGGATTCTCAAGCAATTACAGCATTTTCCAGCTATCAGCATCTTATTACTACAGTACTTCAAAAATGGGTGTTGAACTGGTGGACATTGGCGGTTACCTGATGCCACAACGTCTTCCAGAAGATGTGTATGGTTACGAAATTGCATTAAGCGCTGATATTTCGCCTCAATTGACCATCGGTGGAACCTATGCCTATGTGGAAGGAAAGTCAAAAAAGGACGATGGATCAAAATCCTACCTCAATGGTTCACGGATCTCGCCAGACAAAGCAACGGGATACATCTATTACACGCCAATCAAACCCTTAACCTTTCAGCTTTTTTGGGTACATACCGGGTCCCGGGATCGCTTTCTTCCAAACGATAAAGGCGTCTACAAAAACAGTGAAGGCCCCGTTAAAACTGTTGACCTATTTAACTTAAATGGAAATTACCAAGTAAACAAACAATGGTCTATCGGTATGGGTGTAGAAAACTTATTCAATAAAAACTATTACCCTGTTGTCAGTCAATATCGTGCCTTAAATGAAGAATACGTCAAAGGACAAGGTATGTTGGCCTCATTTAACATCAATTATAAATTTTAATATGTTTAAGACCGTCATTCTTTGGTTGCATAAATGGCTCGGAATCATCACCGGAGTTGTGGTATTCATCCTAAGCCTGACGGGCAGCATATACACCTTTCAGGATGAGCTCAAGCTCTGGGCTTATCCTGAAAAATATTTTATCTCCGATACAACCATCCACTCAAAAACTCCACTACCATTAAGCACACTTCTTGACAGCTCACAGAAAAGCCTCAAAAAAAATCAAAAAATCACGCGGGTTGATCTCTATCCTTCGAAGAATCGTACCTGGGTATTTCGTGCCATAAAAACGGACGAAAAAGCATTTGGCCATTGGAATTATTACCGCTATTACAAACGAGTTTTCATCAATCCATATACTGGCCAGATACAGCAAGTAGAGAATTCAAAAACAGAGTTCTTTCAGTTAGTGCTTCAGCTTCACCTAAACCTCCTCTTGGGCAAGCAATATGGCCACCCTATCGTCGCCTGGTCAACGGTCATTTTTGTCCTTATCTTACTTAGTGGTATTGTTCTTTGGTGGCCAAAAAAATGGAAGGGCAAGAATCTCAAGCGCAGTTTTTGGTTAGATACCAAAGTCAAATGGAAGCGACTGAACCACGACCTCCACAATGTCATCGGATTTTACAGTTTATTTATCGGATTGATTTTTGCCATTACGGGACTCGCTTTTGCTTTTCCGGATTTTAAAAAGACCTATAGCGCAACATTCAATTTATTGCAGTCGCCAACAGCTTCTTCCACACGTAGCTCCCCTATACCCTTGCCCGCTGTGGAAAAGAAATTTCAGGACAATGCGCTGCGGTATGCCTTGACAAATTATCCGGATGCTGAAATGATGTCGATCCGACTAAAAAAAGAGACCGAAACAGCAATGGATATACAGGTGAGACATCATGAAAAACGAAGTGGTGTATTTGACTGGCTTTATTATAATAAAGAAGAAAACAGTCTTACAGCAGTCAAATCCAGCAACGAATTGCAGTATGGGGATAAGCTCGGTGCACTTAACTATGATATTCATACCGGTGCCATCGGTGGACTCACAACAAAAATTATCGCTTGCCTTGCCAGTCTCTTTTGTGCTTCCTTGCCCATCACCGGATACATCATCTGGATGAACAAAAGCAAAAAGAAGAAAAAGAAAGGTTATCAACATAATGTTAATAAGTACTGTTAATAACTGTATTTTTCTTTTAAACAGGTTTTCAACAGCGTTATTAACATAATGTGGAAAACTAACCCTCACCCTATTTACCGACGCAATCTCTTGTCCAAATTTACAGGAACACGATAAGCCAGCTGAAAAAACAACATACAAGAGAAAAAAGATGACAACCTTTAAATCGAGAAGAGCCCAACGCGCAGCAGGGCCAACAGGGCGACACTAAAAAAAGGAAGCATTCTTCGACATAAGGAACCACAATATACAGCCTAAGAAGAAGGGCGAGCGGGAAAAAAGAAAATCCGATGCACAGGGTACACCGGATTTCTTCAATAATAAACCAACAACTAACTTTACAGATTCGGGTTCCGCACAGTCTCTTCGTATGGGATAGCAAACAAATAATAAGGGCTATTTTCCACAAAATTAGATCCATTAGGAAACTTAATAACCCGGTGCCCCTGCCCGTTCACTAGCTTCGGTTTGCCATCTGCACCCACAATTTGGACTTGAATAGGCTTGCCGTCTGCATCAACATAAGATTTTCGTGCAACCTTTCCTTGTGTCCGAAGAATATCCGACAGGGCAAATCCTTCCCCCCAAAGCTCTTTTCGTCTTTCAATCAGGATCGCTGCAATTAATTGATCCGTATCATTTCCTGAAAACAGCTTTGCATTCCTCGCTGCACGCAGCTTATTCAAGGCTGCTACTGCTTTATCTTTTTCACCAGCCCGTGCGTACCCCTCGGCAGCGATCAAAACCATTTCCGAAGCACGCATATACACAATGTCACCGATCAAATTCGATTTAAACTTAAACTTCTTATACCGTAGAAAGCCCTCCCGACCGGGTAAATTATCCCATTCAAATAAAGCGTAACGCACATCACTGGTATCGAATAAATCTTTAAAATAAGGATCGGCCATAAAACTATAGTAATAAGATCCAGCTGACGAAACATCCAAATAATGAAATGTATAACTTGCCACATTTTGCTCGTTAGTCTGCTGATGCCCCCAAATCCACTCGCTATTTCCAAGATCATTAAAACCCGCCTGATAATCTGACGGAGTCATTAAATTATACTTCTGAGCTGCTTTTTCACCATACGCTGCGGCCAGTTTCCATTCGCCAACCTGCAGATAAGTCCGAGCGAGCAAACCATAAACAACCTCTGCATTGATTTCGTATTTATCCGCTCGACCAGCAGAAGCCAACAAGCTTTCACTGTCTTTGAGATCTTTCAAGATAAGTTCATACACTTCTGCCTGTGTTGACCTTGATTTTCCTTCAGTCGATAGTGTACTGGGTTCGGTATAAATCGGAACAGATTTCGCATTTTTGTCCTTGAGGTAACTAAACTGATAAAATGTGGCCAGATTTAAGTAGGAAAATGCACGTAATGCTTTAGCTCTTCCCTTTAACACATTTTTAGTTTCAGTAGAGCCTTCGGCCCCATCTACCTTTGCAATGACATTGTTCATGTTATCGATCACCTTATACAACATAATCCAAAAAGAATTGACACGATTTGATCGATTATTTGTCAATTCGGTAAAGGCATAAGCATCACGATAGCCATATTTGGTGGTCACCGCCACATCACTTCCCATCGCATCACTAGTACGCATCACCGCTGTATATCCCGGATTAGCATAGGTAAAATAGGTATCATTTAAATACTTCCAGGTACCGTTGATCACCGTAGCAACATTGTCGGTGTTTTTAAAAACTTCACCTTCAGGCACTGCGGTCGTCGGATCCAGCTCAAGCGCATCCTTACATGATGCATTTACTAGGGAGAGCGCCAATATGATATATACAATTTTTAGTTTCATGATTTTCATTTAAATTCTCAGATTAACAATAAGGCATTAAAAAACAAGCTGAATACCACCAGAGATTGTTCGCATTGCCGGATAGCGAAAATAGGTCGCCCCATTCACCGTCTGTTCTGGATCCATTCCTTGATGACCATAAAATGTCAATAGATTTTCGGCTGTTGCAAAGACGCGAAGTTTTTCTACACCTATCCGCTTCAATAAATCCGAAGGTAATCGATAACCTAAACTTACATTTTTAAGGCGTGCATAAGTGCCACTGTAAAGAAAGCGTGTGGACGAAGAAGTCCAATTCAAGTTATCAGTTGTCAATTTAGGCACATCGGTCTGCGTATGCTCAGGCGTCCAGCGCTCGAGGATCTCCTTTGACCAAGCGCGTCCTGGATTATTACCGCTATGCATAAGCTGAATATAATCGTTATCTAATATCTGTCCACCCAAACTAAAACTCAATAAAGCAGACAAATCAAAATTTTTGTAGGTGAAACTGTTTTGAATCCCGCCGACAAGATCTGGCAATGAAGTTCCGGCAATAAAATTACCGGCCTTACTGTATTCCGAAGTTTTTTCACCTGTTTTATTACCGTCCTTATCAGCAGTATACCATTGCGGCAGACCGTTATCTGGATTTACTCCAGCCCATTCCGGCAGATAAAAATCATAGATACTTCCACCTACACGCAGGAGTTTATTACCCGTGATGATCGGTTTATTGTCTTTTGGCAAAGCTGTAATCTTGTTTTTGTAATGCGAAAGATTGACGTCTAAATTCCATTTAAAATTTTCATTTCGAACCGGGACAGTACGAATATCCACGTCGACACCTGTATTTTTCAGCGCTCCTATATTTGCATCATAGCCTGTATATCCTGTTGAATAAGCCATCGGCATTGTAAATAGCAAATCTTTACTTCGACGGTTAAAGTACTCCACGCTTAACGACACCCGGTTCTCAAAAGCGGATACGTCAACCCCCACATTCAAATTAAGGTTCGACTCCCATTTTAGATCCGGCGTAGCCAGCCTGCCGGTATACGTCCCGCCTTTACCCAAACTATTTGCAATGGTATAAAGTCCTTTATAAGCATAATAGGTTCCCAGATTATCGTTTCCTTGTCCACCATAACTCGCTCTGACGGTTAACTGATTAACCGTTGTATTATCCTTCAGAAAATCCTCCTGCTTCAGTTTCCATGAGCCGCCCACAGACCAGAATGTACCCCAACGTTTATCCGGCGAAAACCGAGATGATCCATCTGTCCGTAAGGAAGTTGAAAAATAGTATTTGTTATCATAGTTATACTCCGCTCTTCCCAAAAAGCTCAGTAACCTATAATCAACACTGGATCCTGTAAAATTATTAAGTTGAGATGCAGCAGCAGGTTCGTCAAAATAAGGAAGTACAAACTGTTGTCTGCTACCATTTATATTACTGCTGTTAAAATCATAGTATTCCTGTCCGGCCAATACATTGAGGGAATGCAAACTAAACTGCTTTTCATAGGTCAGCAAATTATTCCAGGTCTGTGCGACCGTACGTACGTTTGAACGATACACATACCCCCCGGTGTTCACACCATCGCCCAACAATGGATTAGTGTAGTCGTGCGTATTTCCATTGAGATAATCAAGACTATAAGTCGACTTAAACTTTAAGTTTTTAGAAAACAACACTTCCAGATAGGTTCGTGCAGATAGATTTTCGCGGCGGATATCATTTCGATCCAAAGGAAGAGATGCTGCCAGATTATTACGTGGAGTCGCACCACTTGGACGATATTCTCCAAAATCGTAAATCTTGTTTCCGGCTCCATCAAGGACATATGAGCCATCCGCATTCCGCTCATAGTACGGATAAAAAGACGGGACCAGTCTCGTAAAATTTATAATATTAGCCGTATTACTGTCTTAAGACTGCGGATACTTTTGTTGTGTACTGCTACCACCTATATTCAGGCCTACATTTAACCAAGACTTGACCTTACTGTCAATATTTGCACGCAGATTATAGCGTTTAAAGCCCGATTCAATTGCAATTCCTTGATCATTGAGATAACCTCCTGAAATGTAGTAGGTACTCTTTGCACTACCACCGCTAAATCCGAGGTCTGCCTGTGTACGCACCCCAGTACGTTGCAATACGTCGGTCCATGGATCATTCCAAAGCGTTTTTGCTCCAGCAACCAATTTACCATCTACGCCGACCGGCTGTGGGTATTGACTGCCGTAAGGATTAATATTTAAATCTGTCAATACGGTCTTACTTGCATTGGACGCCGCTTGCTCTGCCGTAAGGCCATTTGATAGGTTTTTATTTCTTAAAGCTTCCCAATAGAGTTGAAAATATTCATCGGTCGACACCTGATCATAGTCACGAACTGCACGTGTTGAATAGCCTTGTGTAAAATTGAGATTAATCTTGGTGTTGTCGGAAGTCACTCCCGACTTTGTGGTAATGATAATCACCCCATTTGCCCCTCTGGAACCATAAAGTGCACTTGATGCTGCATCTTTTAAAACAGAGATGGACTGAATGTCATTCGGATTGATGGAGTTAATATCTCCTGCATAGGGACTACCATCCAACACGATCAAAGGTGCACTGGAGGCATTAATGGAGCCGATACCCATTGAATTACTAGATTTTAAGAACTAAAAACAAAAAACACTAATATTCAGCTATTTAATTTATAAATATGTCTAGAAAAATATTTTTTCGTTAGCTAATTCACCATTATTGATCAAGCCATTTTTGAAACTTCGGGGACCGTTCCTCACTAACAATGACGACAATTCCTTCTGGGGTTGAAGGCATTAGCTCTAACTTGATTCGATTTCGACTAATCTTTAACATGGACTGGATGGCATCTATCCGAACAAGGAATTTCCGATTGATCTGAAAGAAAACTGTTGGATCCACCTGTGAAACGAGATGTGTGATGGTATCTTCAATAATATATGCAATTCCCGATCCTTTTTCTACGGCATACAGCTCTTTGTCTTCTGCCATAAAATAGGCAATATCAGCAATGGCCAGCGACTTTAAAAAATTACCATATTTCACTAGGAAGCGCTGTTTGAGCCGAGGTTCTACGTTGGGTAGTAGCGGTTCGATACGTTTCATGATCTCCGCCAACTCGTCGCTATCGAAAGGCTTTAACAGATAGGCATAACCCTTATTTTGGAAGGCCTCCAATGCATATTGTTCGTAAGCAGTCGTAAAAATCAGTGGCACATCGATCGATACCTGTTTAAAAATTTCAAAGCTCAGCCCATCCATCAGGTGGATATCCATAAAAATCAGATCGAATTGATTTCTATTGATCGTCATCACCGCTTCCTGAACCTCTTTTGCATTGGTAAAGATCAGTTCGCTTTCTCCATAGAGCGCAGTCAACATTTCCTTTAAGCCTACAAAAGCCCAGTCTTCGTCTTCGACAATCAGTATTTTCCATCTCATGGGTTGAATGTAATAAAAAATCCATTTCCTAAAAAAAGAAAATGGATTAATATATATAGGATAAAAAAAATCGATTATTTTAACAGATCGGGATTATTATTGATTGCCTCCTGTGGATAGCGAATCACATAACGTGGATCGTTCTGCTGCAGGGTTACCGTCCTACCGAAACTACTGTGTGTGATCGCCGGTCTTGTCGTCCGTTTTAGATCATACCAGCGTAATCCCTCTAGCGCCAGTTCACGCTTGCGTTCCAGCAGAACCGCATCTAGCAATTGCTCCTTTGACAAACCTGCGTCGGCCTTCGTTTCTTTGGCATAGGCATCTGCGGTAAATCTGTTTTTCTTTAAAGCAGACAGATATTTTAATGCTTCTGCTGTATTTCCCAGGCGAACATAACATTCGGCCATCGTCAAATAAAGATCAGCATTTCTAAAACTCACGTTAAAACGGTTGTCTCCACCTTTGAGGGATACATAATCGCCCCCACTTTTTTGGAAGTAACGACCTTTTCTCAAATCGCCTGCTAAATAACTGTCTAATAAGGCCGGTGAAATAAAGGAACTTGTACGTACACCAGGAACAGATACTTTTTCCAAAGCCATAATCATCTCTGCGGATTCAAAATCATTCGGAAGTAGGCTTCCAGCAACATTGAGATCAACCAATTTGTCATTTATAGCCAAAGCTTTTTTAGCGGCATCAATTGCTTCCTGCCACTCACCGCGGTATAAATGAACGCGTGAGGCCATTGCAAAAGCAGCGCGTTTGCTAAAGCGATAATTAACACCTTTTGCCTGATCATCGACAGTCAGTAACGCTGTCCCTTTTTCCATGTCAGTTAGGATCTGCATATAAGACTCTCCAATGGTCGCGGGAACAAAACGTTGTTCCAGGTCAATCTTTGTCGATAAAGGAACACCCCGAAGCCCTGCATTACTCGCCGAATAGACCTCACTGTAAAGATTTAACAACTCAAAATGAGCGTAAGACCGCATGAGATAAGCTTCACCCTTGATCTGGTCTACTGTACCATTACTAGCCAACTTGTCATCGATCGTACTGATGATCTGATTCGTATAAAAAATACTTTTATAGAATGCCAAATAAGGATAAGCAATTGTTGCAGGATCGGGGTTTTGATCGTTCCAAAGATAGATATCTTTGGTTCTAGCCGCATCTGTCGAACTTTCATCCAACAATAGTTCATCTGTACGCAAGGACAAATAAGACTTATGCGCAGGAAAACCAGTATAACTACTTGTCATTAACCCTCTAAAATCACTTTCCGAGGCAGGAATGACCGTTCCTACCGGTTGTATATCTAAATATTTATTGCAGGATGCCAATGCACTCGCTGCCATGATCATTCCAAAATAAACTATTTTTTTCATGTTATAAATCAGTTAAAAGAATTAAAAACTTGCTGACAGACCAAAAGCAAAAGATTTGCTGATCGGCTGCGCATAATAGTTTCCATAAGTCTCCGGATCAAAATACCCTTCATAATTTGCTCCGAAAACAAATAGATTACGTCCTTCTACATTCACGCGTAAATTGCTTGCACCAATTTTTTTGCTTAGTGCAGGAGGTAGTGTATATCCCAAACGTACACTATTGATACGGACATAACTCATTTTCTTAGCCCAAATATCATATTGTTTAAACGAATTAATTGGGTCGTTGCTTTCCATCCAGGCATAGGCCATCCAGCGGTCATTTAATTCAGAACTTATACTTCCCAAAGCAGGCATATTACCACCCTTTTGTAGGACATTCAAAAGATCTGTTGTATAATTCTGTCCGCGGTCGACCTTCGCTGGATTATAAGTCGGTGTACGGCTTACCCAACGCTCCAGATTGAAGACAGCTGAAATCGCCAAGTCAAAGTTAGCATAACGGAAACGGTTGGTCATACCACCGATAAGCTTCGGATCTTTACTACCCTTGTATTTAAATTTAGAACGGTATTCTGCAGCTGTCATGTCGGTTTGCGACATATAACCCGGCAAGAAATCAGCCCAAGGATCGTATAAACCATAAAACTCTTCAAAGCTTGAAACCGATCCATCTTGATTTCTAAATTGCATCACACCATCTTTATCCAGTCCAGCCGTTTCCAGCACATATAGACCACTGATTGGGCGCCCTTCCTGTGCCTCTGGTGCATAAGCCTTCGGATCATTCATAACCTTCAATAACTTATTGTCATTATGTGCGATATTAAAGTCCGTTGACCAGGAGAATTTATCTGTTTGAATCTGACGGCTTGATATGGTCAGTTCTACACCTTGGTTTCGTGCTGAGGCCCAATTGACCTGCACATTCTGGAAACCGTTTTCTAAAGGCAATGCACTATAAGCTATTAGGTCGGTACTTTTTCTGTTGTAATAGTCAACCGTAATATTCAATCTATTCTTCCATAGACCTAGATCAACTCCAGCATTATAAGATTGCGTACGCTCCCAACGTAATTTATCATTTGCAGGTATCTCAACCGTAACTGTTCCTTCATTATAACCCGGAATTAAAGTCGAATTTCCATACCTTCCAACGATAAATGGATAGGTATTCCGATCGACATTGCCCTGGATACCGTAGGAAGCACGTAAACGGAGATCCGATAACGCCGTTTTTCCTTTGATGAAGTCCTCCTCAAGTACGTTCCAGGATCCGGACAAAGACCAGATTGGTAAGAAACGATATTGCGGATCTACACCGAACATATTTGAGCCGTCATAACGAATACTACCATTGACGTTGTATTTACGATCAAACGTATAGGTCGCATTTCCATAAAAAGAGGCATATGAGTTCTCGATATATCCCTTACTATACTGAAGGAATTTGGCGTTTGTTTGATCATTACTATTTGGAAAAACAATACTTTGTGTAGTTAAAGTCGCTGGATTGTAGCCAAAACCTTTCGTTGATACGGCTTTATTCGTACTACGGCGCAGCTCTGTTCCTCCCATCAATTCCAGCTCATGTCTGTCGTTCCAAGTTTTGTTATATTTTAGGTAAGTTTTCCAATTATATTGGAAGATACTATTATTGATATTTTCGATCTTACCTCCTGTAGGCAAGAAATATTTATACGTTTTAGTTGCAGAATCGTAATACCGCGTCGAAGCCCGCAACTTGCGCGTATTATAACTTTCCTGATCGGCAAATTTTTCTGTGCTGTTTTCATCAAACTGCAAACCAAATTCGGAGCGTAATGACAATTGTGGAATAATAGTATATTCCAGGTAACCAATCGCTTTCAGTGCCTTATTCGTTAACGTATATTTGGTATTCTCCCTTTCTTCTATAGCATTGAAAGGAATATAGGTATCTTTTTCATAGCCTTCAATATCCGGATCATAATTGTATTTACCAGATTGATCACGTACAGTCAAGTATGGATTAACCAAACGCATATAATTACTAGGATTAGTAAAGGCATCGTCATCCTGGATTGGGTTCTGCCTATTTGAAACGGATCCTAATAGATTGATTCCAGCTTTGAATCTGTCGTTAATATTGAAGTCATTATTTAATGTCAAAGAATAACGACGAAGATCTGCTCCTTTTGTTGCTCCCTTCTCATCGTAAAAACTGCTGGACAAATAATAACGATGCCCGTCATTACCACCAGAAATTGAAGCTGAATACTGCTGATTCAAAGCTTGACGATAAAGTTCTTTTCCCCAATCCGTCTGTTGTGTGCGCAATTGATTGATTGACTGCTGTACTTCAGGTGATAAGGCTGCCAAACCACCCGAACGGTAAGCATCCAATGCATTTGCTTTGTTTAATATCCGCATAACGGCCCCCTTATCCGCACGATAATTTAAATCGGTGCGGTCGGCCATCAAGAGTTCAAAGTCCACTTTTTCATTGGCATCCATCAGGTTGAGTTTACCGAAATCCGGACGTTGCGTCACAAAAGTATTTGCTGATACCTGCAGTTTTGCAGGTCCAGATTTCCCCCTTTTTGTGGTAATCACAATGACTCCATTTGCCGCCCTCGCGCCATAGATGGAAGTCGCCGCTGCATCCTTTAATACCGTAATATCGGCGATATCGTCAGGATTGATACCCGCAATCGGAAGATTACTCAAGCTATTCAAATTGTCTTTGTCAATTCGTTTGGGCAATTCAGCTCCTTCAATCGGTAAGCCATCGATGACCCATAAGGGGTCTTGTGTGCCATTGAGTGATACCGTACCCCGGATACGGATCTGTGGCGCGCTGTTAGGTCCACCATTAAAATTACTCAGCTGCAAGCCTGCGACCTGACCAGCCAACATTTCGTCGATCGATGAAACTCCGGTTTGTTTGATATCAGCGACATTGATTTTATTGTAAGCCGTCGTATTCTTACGTTTTTTGATATCCGTATAACCTGTTACGATCACTTCATCTAAAGATTCACCACTTGGCTGAAGCAAGATTGTCTTATGATCCTGAAATACCGGCACCTGAATACGCTGGTACCCGACATAGCTAATCGTTACATATTTTAAATTACTAGGCACTTTTAAGCGAAATTCACCAGCCGCATCGGTCAATGAACCCAATGCCGACTGCTGCACCTGATTAGGTACACCGATATCTTCTGCTACTGCCGAACTTTCAACGACAACTGTCGCCCCCACGACAGGTTTTAAAGTGACCGCATCCAGAACCTTTCCTTTCAATTCTCTGGATTCCTGCGCATGCGCAACGTGCACACACATGAAGGTCAACGGTATTAAAAACTTATTCATTTTGGTAGATGTTAATATATTAGTTTAATTCTAAGGTATTTGCAATACGCAATAAAAGATCCATGTAATGCGATTTTGTCGTCGCATCACCAGTCCGCTGCTTTTGTTTCAACAACTGGTAAATCTCATATAATTCAGCGCGTTTATAAGTCAGCATATCCGAAGTACGGATCATACCAGTGACATGTACATTCCGCAGTCCAGCTTTTGAAGAGGATGCATGTTGTGGATGTAAACATAGGTCAGGTTGCGTCGCTTCAACCAGCTGCTCGATACCTGCTAGTTTCTTCGCATTTAGTTTCTCCATCGATTTGTTGGTAGAGACCATCAGCACATCCACATAGTTTTGTTGCAGCATCCGTGTTTTAAGATCCAACGATTGTCCGCTGATGGTTTTAGCAAAAACCGTCTGACGTACAGAAGTTAAAAACTCCGGTGCGCTCCATGCTTTCTTACTTCCGAAAAGATTTTCCATCTCAACCATACGCAGCAAACGTTCATCATTGACCAGTTTATACAACATAGCGTATTGAAATTCACGTTGTAAGTTATAAGGAGCGTACTCAAATGGTCCTAACGGAGAATCTTTCAATGGAAAAGTTTTTGCCATCAGCTCCGGAACGAACAACCATTCGGGCATGTAAAAGACATTCTTCTTGAGGTACTCCAAAGCACGTAGTTGTTTGTCTTTTGGTACTGGGCTATAGGCATCTTTTTGATCACCCAAAACAGCATTTTCGAGGTAAATACCACCAATATTATTTAAAACATGATCAGCATATGCATACCATTGTCCAACCACGCCCATATACAACTTACCGGCACGGTAGTAATCATCGCCGACATTGGTTGTCCAATTGATAATATTAGGCATCATGCGACGCAGATTCAGCATACCATATTCGCCAGCCTTCATGGCGTCATCACCAAGATCTTCCGATTGAGCCCGCGGATCAACGATATTTTTAGAGTCCTGCTGTTCACCGTAATGATAAATAGGATCATGTACATGGCTATCAATTTCCTTTCTCAGCAAAGGGATTTCATCCCAAGGCTGTGTTTTGCCATACCAGCGGTAGGCCCAGCCAATGGCGTACTTGTCGTAAGCACCGATCACGGGAGTAATCTGTTCCACACCATCTTCAGGTTGCGCCACATAATTGAAACGTGCGTAATCCATAATGGAAGGAGCGGTCCCTCCCATTTTAGCGGTGAAGCTTTTGCTACGCAACGAATCAACAGGGAAACTTGCCGAAGAGCCCATATTGTGCATCAATCCAAGCGTGTGTCCAATTTCATGGGACGACACAAAACGAATAGCATGTGCCATTTTCTCATCGGAGAAAACATTAGCACGTACTGATGTATCTACGATACCGGTCTGTATGCGCATCCAACTGTTCAAAATAGTCATGACGTTGTGCCACCAAATCACGTCAGCTTCTAATATCTCCCCTGAGCGTGGATCAACAACAGATGGCCCCATGGCATTAGCTTGAGCAGATGCTGCGTATACAATAGAAGAAACATTAGCGTCGTCTGGATCAAATTTGACACTATCGGGCTGTTGTTTGGCCAGAATTGCATTTTTGAAGCCAGCAGCTTCAAAGGCGACCTGCCAATCATGTACGCCATCAATAATGGCCTGACGCCATTGTTTTGGGGTCGCTGGGTCCAAATAAAAGACAATCGGTTTTTTGGGTTCGACCAGCTCCCCTTTCAGATAGCGCGCTTTGTCTTCGTCACGCGGTTCCAAACGCCAGCGATTGACCAGATTTTTCTTATCCAGTTCTTGTTGTTTATCGTTAAAATACCAACGCGGCGAAGTAAAGAAACCAACCCTTGGATCTGCAAACCGGGCAACCATAGGCGTTTCAGGCAGTTCGTAAAGGTTACTTGTAATTTCCAAAGAAACCGGTACAGATTCATTACCTTCCGTCACCTTGGTAGAAAATACAGACTTCACAACGATATTATTCGCATAGGATTTGATATCTTCAACTGTAGATATACTGGTTTTAGGTGAAGTTCCCAAACCCAAGGAAGTAAACACATCCGTAAAACTCTTTTCTGAACCATCAAATACCTTATTGACTTTGATTACAACAGCACTTGAATCTTTTGAATAACTTTCAATCTTAAAAGATTCAATATAAGAAGGGCGGTAATTATCGTATACCGAAGCGGCTATTGCGTCACCTTTAGGGACTTCCACCTGAGGTTTGATCTCCGAAACCCACACTTCTTTCTTCTCCTTGCGGAGTGTAAACCGGATGACCTTATTTTCATAATTCATTCCTTTGTTTACCCCAGCCTCATTTAAAGCCAATGGAACGGAAGACAGCTTCTGTATCAACAGAATATCCTGTCCCATTTTCTTCAATGGAATTTCAAAATAGTAATTATTTTCCTTACGAATTACCGTAAACATACCAGTATCAACCCGGGCATCTTTAAACAATTTGTCGTACGCAGCTGTCGTATCTTTCTTGGCAATAGAATCTTTAGCAGAAGTAACCGTTTCTTTTTTTCGCAGGCCTACTGTTTGCAATAATGAACAAGATTGCATTAGACCAGCGGAAAATAAAAGACCTATGGCTAACTTAGTGTAAGTGTTTTTCATCAAATAAATATTTTGAGCCCTTGTTTTCAAAGGTGATATCTGAGCTCGTTGCACTCCATGTGTTTTTCAAAAGTGATGACGGATCATCAAGCTATTATCTCGTGTTATCCATAAGCTAATTTTAGCTTACTACAGAACGATTAGAAAGTAATTTTGTCTATTCCAAGCAGGTCAATTCCAAGTCATTTATACTTAAAACTTATGCTATTTGATCGGATAGGATTAGGCTAACCACGAACTAATATTTCTAGATTAGGAGCCAAATTTGTTAAAAATATTATACAGAAAAGTATGCAAAGCGATGAACACGCAGTTTAAAGGTATGAACACGCGCTACAAAAACATGAACACGTAAACCGACCATCTTTTATTCTTCATTTTCAACTGGATGAGAGTGGTAAGTATACCGAAAAAAAGTCCGATTCTATCCCGTACCGAAAGCCCGACATCGCATAATAACGATAGATGGATGCTAAATAATTAAGTCCGTACCCCTCACCTTCCAGCTCTGCCCCCTGTCTGGGCTGCCAGTTATTGCGGATTTCCAGCACGTTTTCTTCAACAAGATAGATGATCTGAATCTTCAGCGGATGTTCGATCGAAATACGGGTATGCTTGATCGCATTTTCTACCAGCATCTGCAGGCCCAAGCGTGGAATTTTCCGATCCAAACATGTTGCTGGCAGCCGAATTTCCATATCACTTAAGGCCGCTCCGAACCGCACCTGCTGTAAAAAGAAATAGGCTTTGGCCAATTCCAGCTCCTCCCCCAATGATGACCATTCGGCTTCATCTGTGCGGAGCATCTTCCGGTAGACTTTTGTCATCTTGCCAATAAAAGACTTCGCAAGATCATTGTCCTTTCCAATCAGGTATTGAAGCGACCCAAATGTATTGAATAAAAAATGCGGATTGATCTGCTGCCGCAGTTGAACCAACTGCATGCGCGTATATTCATTCTCTTGCTTCAGGGATTGTAGTTTCAGTTGCTGAATCTTGCGACGCTCCACGATATTAAAGTAGATTAACACCATAGCTACCAACATCAAGCCCACACCAAGCAAGATGCTATACGTTAGCAATTCTTGGATTTCCTCTTCAATACTCAGCAACAGGACATACACCTTGATTTCACCACCCACTAAAAGAATGTTACAGGGATACGAATTGACCATAACGTCCAGCTGAAGAAAATCAGATTTCACAATCTGTCCTTGTTTTGCAACTGCTGTACTGGCCCGCTTACCCCACTTTCGATTATCTGGAGAATACACACATAATCCACGGTCGTCGTAAATCTCGAAATAAGCTCGTCTTCCGAAATTGAGTTCCGCGAAATAGGCATTCAATTTTACTACATCCAGATAAATGTGATATAGTCGGTGATTTATTGTCCGTGTGCGTAACAAGGTAAGCATTCGCTGATTGACAGAGTCCGCTTGTCCAACCGGCAAAACGACCAACAGCGAGTCAGCACTTTCTTTTAGATCAAAGGCGGGCTGATTTAAGATCTTTTTTTCCGAAAGGAATAGATCTTGCTGCAACAACTCCAATTGCTTTTTGACAAGCAACATATTCTCATCTGCAAAATCGATCAGTATCCTCTTCTTAAGGAGGTCTACTTTATGATGGATAATACCGAGCAAGCCCCCCCCAATCAACAACAACAAAAACAAACAGGCAGTCAGGATGATACTATTCTTCTGTTCGGCATTTTTAAATCGAAATTTCACGCTGCAAAAATACATGAAATTTTTAAAAGCCTATGCAAAGCACTTCGCAAGAAAGGCTTTAACGCGGCCTCTTGTCAATGAAAAACGACATAATCCAAGCCCTTTTCAAAATAAATGCATCACATAACTGAGATTAATAATAATTTTCTGTTTTTTGTAACCACAAAAAATTCCAAAGTGTCAAAAGCAACATTTATAAAAGTTGTGAAACGTATCGCTATCGTTTTTACAAGCATCGCCGTACTACTCGTTATCAGCATATTATCTATTCCTTATATATTCGAAAATGAAGTAAACAGCAAGGTCAAATCGCTCGTAAACGAGCACATTACAGGTGAATTAAATTATTCCAAAGTAAGATTAACCTTCTTTGATCAATTCCCTTTGCTTACTGCATCGATGGATGATGTCTTACTAAAAGGGGCCGAACCTTTCAAAAACGACACGCTGCTCGCTGCAAAAAAAGTCAGTTTTGGCGTGGACCTTATGAGTCTTCTCAAATCTAAAATTGTAATCGACAAGTTTATCGTTAACAGCGGGAAGATCAATATCCTGGTTGATTCTTTGGGAAATGCCAATTACAATATTTATAAATCTAGCTCCGCTGATGCTACAAAAACACAAGACAATTCCGAAAGCAGTGCTTTAGCCTTCCAACTGATTAAACTTGAAAAAACAAATCTCCATTATGAAGATCGCTCCATTCCGCTACAGATAGAGGCAAAAGATCTGGAATATGAGGGTAAGGGAGATCTGATGTCAAATATCTTTGACTTGAACACACGTGCAAAAATTGCATCCTTTTCACTTTCCTTTGACAATGAATTGTATGTGGACAAAAAGTCGATCGATGCCAATTTGCTAACACGGATCAATACCAATAATTTATCTTTCGTCTTCGAACGAAATGATATTAAAATAAATCAATTACCGGTTCGTTTCCGTGGGTTGTTGTCTTTTATCTCCCATGGTTATCACCTGGATTTCAAATTAAAATCACAGGAAAGCACCTTGGCCGAATTACTTTCATTAGTCCCAAATAGCTACGCTTCTTGGATCAAGGACCTCTCCGTGAAAGGTACATCGGAGGTTTTTGTCAATTTAGAAGGAGACTATATTGTCGACAACAACAAAATGCCTAATCTTTCCCTTGGACTCATGGTCAACAATGGCTTTCTCGCGTATAAACAATCCACCAATCCGCTAACAGACTGGAATGCAAAATTACGGATAGACCTGCCGGCACTGAATCCAGACTCACTACAAATTGATCTGAAACAATTTGACTTTAAAGTTGCTTCAGGCTATTTCAATGCACAGGGCAACATTGCGGGTTTACACCCTGTAACCGTGCATGCCAACATAAAAAGTGATCTTGATCTCGGTAAACTCAATGAATCCCTACAATTCCCAGACTTTTCATTTGGTGGAAAATGGAATCTTTACGCAAAAATCGACGGAACATACGCCAAAGCTATTCGTAAGGTAGGACTTCAAAAACGCGAACAGGAATACATTGCATCCATTCCTACTTTTGATATCAAAAATACACTCGTCGATGGTAAATTCAAATTGGCGAACCTCCCACAGGGGTTGGACAAAATTGCTTATCGTCTGGAAGCAAAGGATCCCGATGGCCAATTAAAAAGTGCATCAATAGCAATCCATGATATTTCTGTTCAGGCGCTTAACAACTATATAAAGGGTTTTATTTCAATAACAGATTTTAATAAAATTGCGGTCAACTCGGATTTAAAAGCTTCATTTAATTTAGCAGATATCAAAAATTTCTATCCCATTAAACAAGTTGAATTGGCAGGGTTGGTGGATGTCAACCTTATGGCAAAAGGTTATGTGGATCTCAAACGAAACATTTTTCCCGAAACCAATACATCCATCGTGATGAAGAATGGCTTGATCAAGTCAAATGATTATCCTATCCCGATGGAAAATATTCAGGTCGAAGCTTTTGTCAATAGCGAAAAAGGCTCACTTCGAGATCTGAATGTCAAAATCCTACCGGTATCATTTACATTTGCTGGCGAACCATTTTTCTTGAATGCAGACCTCAAGAACTTCAATAATATCAAGTACAGCATACAATCCAAGGGTAAGCTTAATCTCGGCCCTATTTATAAACTCTTTGCATTAGATGGTACCAATGTCGATGGTTTTATCTATACGGATTTCAGTTTAAAAGGTTTACAGAGCGATGCCACCAATGGTCATTATAACCGACTCCAAAATAGTGGTCAGTTAAGTATTGGAAACATCCAGGTTCAGTCCGACATGCTTCCACAGCCTATTGCAATTAGAAGTGGGAACTTCAGTTTTTATCAGGAGAAAATGAATTTCGATAAATTCTTGGTAGCCTATGCGAAGAATGATATTTCCATCAAAGGATATCTCAACAACATTATTAATTATGCAACAAGTAGTCAAGCACCGTTAAAGGGGCAATTTACACTCAGCAGCAAGAAAATCAATGTGGATGATTTTATGGTTTTTGCTTCTCCGGCCACATCGACGACTGCAAGCTCTTCGGAAAGTGGTGTAGTTCTTCTGCCTAAAAATTTGGACGTTCAGGTCTTGGGGCTTGTCAATGCCATAGCATATAATAAAATGAATATCAAAGACTTCAAAGGTGACCTACAGGTAAAAGACGGTAAGATGATTCTTCATAAGACAAACTTTGAACTAGCGGGACTGAAAGTAGATATGAACGGAAGCTATCGTCCTATAAATCCACGTAGAGCAAGTTTTGATTATGCTGTGAAAGCTGACAGCTTTGATATTCAACGCGCTTACAAAGAGATACCGCTATTCAGAGAAATGGTTAGCTCTGCCAAAAATGCTTATGGCCTGGTTTCATTGGATTATAAATTGGGTGGTTTATTGAATGGCAATATGCAACCAGTAATGCCCTCCATCGTCGGCGATGGATCCCTAACACTGAATCAAATTAAATTCAGAGGCTTCAAGTTACTTAATGGAATTAGTCAATCTCTCCTTTTGGAATCTTTGGGATACCTATGCGAATTACGGGCACTCCAGATAACTTTCACTTAAAAATGGGAAAATACAAAGAAGAAGATCTCGACATGGAAATGGATGACGAGGACAACAAAGTATATAAAGAATCTCAAAAGACGCAAGAATCACAGGCTAAATAAACTCGCAATAAGTTCTAGTAAAGTCTGTCAACACAATAGTGCTGCAGTAAAAACGTTGTTTAATATAACAGAAAGATTTGTTAACTTAAACAACGTTTTTAATTTTTGAAAACCATGAGATATATACTAATTATACCCATTGCAATGCTATCCATTTGCAGTTGGTCCAGTTTCAAGACCGTTAACGACCAGAAAAATCCCTTATATGGGAAAGTATTCCGTGAGATCAATGAAATTGCTGAATTAAAATCTTATACATATACAACTGGTGCACTTATTGAAACCGACAAGAATACCCAAGGAGACTTTCGCTTTGCTGCCGGCTATTTTACAAATGCCAAAAATGGTGTTTGTATTTTAGAGGAATTGTTACCCGATGATAGCAAAGGTAAAGTCAAATATAAGATTTTGGATACCATCAATATTCAAAAACTGAAGTCCAACGAGCAACTCAGCTTATGCAACTGCAAGCAAGGTGACAAACCAGACAGCGAAATTATAGCGATTAGCCGGGTCGATGAAAGCAAAGAATATTTCGACAAAATCGTCAAGGGATGGCGAATGGATACCAAAAGCCAAAAAATTATTCCTTTAAAAGACACAAAGGGTATCAGCTGCCTCAATGAAGGCTATGGCATCTAGCGGCGACAGGATTTTTTAAATCAATCCGTCAGCCTTCAACTTGTCAAACACATGCAAAACGCCAATGACCTGGATAGGTTCTTTCTGGTACTCTTGGTGTGAAAAATAACGAACGGCGCCAATCTCATTACTGGGTTCGATCTGCTCTGTTAATGGGTACAGAAAACAATCCTGTTCCATGATAACCTCTGGCACAAGCCCGTACGCCGGAGCTGTTACATGGCAATAATACGAGATTTTATCCGGATCCAGATTGATATTCAACTCCTCCAAAATCTCGCGACGTAGGGACTGCAGGGCTTCCTCCCCTGCATCAATCTTCCCACCTGGCAGATACCATGCCTTTCTATTGTTGCTATACGCCAATAATAATTTATCTTCCTTAATACTCACTAAACCCGCTGTAGGCAAATATTTTTTTGTTGTCTTGAAATCCATTATACGCTATTACTGATTAAATACGCTAGATGTGAAATTACTTCTTTTACAACATTTATCAAAGCGCAACAGCTCATCTGGAGAATCCTTCGTTAAAACTTCGCAAAAAATCAATACAGCGGGTCCAATCAATATACCGAAACATCATCGGCTAGTTTCTCTTTATGCACAAGCTTCCGTAGACTCTTCAAAAATGTCTCCGCGTGATTCATGGTGAAACAGAGCGGCGGTAATAGGCGGAGGGTATAGCGTCCTGCATATCCTGTAAAAATCTTTTCAGAAAACAAAAGTTCTTCCCGTAGGTGTTGAATATCGTTTTCAAACTCTACGCCAATCATCAATCCTTGCCCCCTCACTTCACTTACGCCATGAATTTTTCTTAATTCTCTCAACAGAAATTCACCTACAGCTGCGGCATTATCAATCAATTGCTCTTTTTGGATGACATCAAGTACAGCCAGTGCCGCCGCGCAAACCACATGACTACCGCCAAAAGTAGTGCCCAATTGCCCCGTGACCGGCTTTATTTTAGGCGAAATAATTGTCGCCCCCATCGGGAGGCCATTTGCAATCCCTTTGGCCACCGTAATTAAATCGGCTTCTATCCCAGCATGCTGATGTGCAAAGAAACGTCCCGTGCGCCCATACCCGCATTGAATTTCATCCAAAATAAGCATAGTCCCAGTTTTCGTGCAGATTGCTCTTACTTCCTGTAAGAAACTAGGACTTGCCCGATGAATCCCCCCGACACCTTGAATAGGTTCAATGATTACAGCGCAGTATTCTTCGGTTTCCAATTGTTTTTTCAAACTGGAGATCTCGTTAAAGGGTGTAAAGACAAATTGTTCACTGTCATTTAATGGTGCACGAATCGACCGGATATCCGTTGCCGAAACCGCGGCTGAGGTTCTCCCATGAAACGCATTTGACATCGCCAATACTTTCCTCCTTCCCGTATGGAACGAAGCTAACTTCAGTGCATTTTCATTTGCTTCGGCCCCCGAATTACTGTAAAAAACAGCATATGTAGGATAACCACAGGCACTGCCCAAACGCTCGGCCAAACGATCCTGAAGATCGTTTGTAACTGCATTTGAATAAAATCCGATCTTATTCATCTGTTGTATAGTTTCTTCAACAACATGCGGATGGCTATGCCCAACAGAAATAACGGCATGACCACCATATAGATCTAAATAGGCCTGCTGCTGTTTATCATAAACAAAGCAACCAAGGGCTCGTTCGATCGCAATATCAACTTTCTCAAAAACGGGAAATGGTTTCATGAATGACTTCGATTAGTAAAACTCAAAAATCAACTTAAATCTCCTTTCATTCCTAGTCCAAGATGGTTATTTATTCCTAGTCCAGCCGTCACGTACAATAAACAAAATAACTCATCTTAAATAGAATAGCGCAGCACTGATCATGCATCATCTATCCGATGTATTTTAATCCTGCAGAACAATTGTATATTTGAACAATTACCCGATACAATAGCCTCATGCTTAGACCTTGGAATTTAACGATAGATATTGACAGATCCTCTTCAAAAGCGATTTACATCCAAATAGCGGATAACATTGCTGCTGATATACAATCTGGTCGATTGGCGAAAGGAACGGCCTTACCCAGTAGCAGATCTCTTGCAGCCCAACTAAAATTAAACCGAAACACGGTAATTGATGCCATACAGTTGCTGTTGAGCGAAGGCTGGCTGGTTAGTCAGGCACGTAGAGGTATATTTGTAGCGGCTCAATTACCTTATGGCTCTAACCTATATGTTGCACAAAAGATCGAATTATCTGATCATCAAGCCCCCACACGTATTATATTCGATGATGGTAATCCAGACAGCAAGATTGCCCCGATAGAACAGCTCGGACGGGCCTATCGTCAAATTTTTAAACGCAGCGCACGTTGGAAAATGATGGGCTATGCCGATCCCCGAGGACATCTTGATTTTCGGGAAGAAATCGCCAATATGCTCAACATCGAGCGCAACATGCACATTGATAAAAATAACCTATGCATCAGTCGTGGAAGTCAAATGGCCATGTACCTGGTCGCCCAATGCCTATTACGGCACGATGATTATATCTTTGTGGAGTCCCCTGGATACCATTCAGCCTGGAAAATCTTTGAAAAAGCTGGTGCGCGATTGATTCCTATCCCTGTCGATACCGATGGTCTTATCGTTGATGAACTTCTCCCACATTTATTGAAAAAAAGCAATATTAGGGCACTGTATCTTACTCCACATCGACAATATCCAACCACTGTGACCTTAAGCAAAGAACGGAGATCACAATTAATAGCATTATCCAACCAACATAACTTCACGATCATTGAGGACGATTACGATTACGAATTTCATTTTGAACAAGCGCCCTATTACCCACTCGCTTCACAGCAGGAACTGATCAATACTGTTTACATTGGTACACTCAGCAAAGTTGTTGCACCAGCACTCCGTATCGGTTATCTGGCGACAAGAAACGAGCAGCTACTCCAGCAGGTTACCGAACTTCGCTACATCATCGATATACAAGGTGACAATATTATGGAGCAAGCTGTCCTGGAACTCATTCAGGATGGAACAATTCGTAGACATATCCGAAAAGCAACGCTGCTTTACAAAAAGAAACGTGATTTCATGATCGCCCAAGTAGACAAATATCTGCAGGATCATGTGAGCTATACTTCTCCACAAGGAGGATTGGCGGTTTGGCTATCATTTAAACATCAGATCGACTGGGCATTTTTATCCCAAAAATTAAGGGAAAGATCAGTCCATATACCGCATCCCGAAAACTACAGCAGAGAAAATATTTTTGGTGGAATACGACTTGGTTATGGATCCTTATCTGAGGAATTGATCGAGGAAGGAATCATCATTTTAGCTGAACTTTTGGAACAGGCGAAACGCTCCTTCCGATGATTTGAAACACAAAAAGCAACTAGACTATTTTGCGAATTGGACGAACATAGTTAGATTAATATTTCGTAAAAACAGGCGCATTCAATATTTAATTCCGCATCATAAAGACCGATTAAAAGATTAGTATAGACAATATGTAAAAAACAGTTAAAAGTGTTGGCAAAACGTAATTTTTTGCCATAAATCATTTTTTTCGCTTATTAATCGCATAAATTAACCGTAGTTTTACGGCGCAAAAAACACACGAGTCATTCCTAATAGGATAGCTATAATAAGAGAGAGAATAGAGTACATTAATTTATGACTGAGAGAATACCCAGCAGGCCGTATGCAGCAATTACTGGTATTGGCGGATATATTCCACCGAATAAGAGATCAAATACAGATTTGGAGCAGTTTTGCGATACATCCGATGAATGGATTATCAAACGTACAGGTATTAAGGAGCGGAGAATTTTAGAAGAAAATCTTGCCACATCAGACATGGCTGTAAAAGCTATACAAGATTTGGCAACACAATATCATAAAAATCTGAACGATGTAGATGCATTAATTGTAGCGACTTCTACACCCGATATGCCAATGCCGGCAACAGCAAATATCATTTTAGAAAAATTAGGTCTTACCAATGTTTGGGCTTTTGATGTCAACGCTGCTTGCTCTGGGTTTTTATATGCCTTAGACATGGCTTCAGCTCTCGTTGAGACAGGCCGTTATAAAAATGTACTCGTAGTCGGTGCTGACAACATCAGTACTTATGTCGATTTAAAAGATCGTTCGACCAATATTCTTTTTGGTGATGGCGCTGGTGTGATATGGCTTGAGCCATCTTTGGAAGGTGGAATTATGGATGCCTATCTATGTAGCAATGGCGCGGGAAAAGAATTCTTAAAAATCGAAGCCGGCGGTTCTTTGTATCCAATCGACAGTAATCTTCCTGTCAACGACAACAGATTCCTGAAACAAGATGGCAAAACTGTATTTAGACATGCTGTTCAGTCTATGAGCGACGCCTGTAATACGGTTTTACAACGCAACAACCTACAGATTGAAGATATCAACTGGTTAATTCCACATCAGGCTAATCAGCGCATCATTGATGCCGTTGGGCGTAGTCTGAATATACCAGAAGACAGAGCATTAAGTAATATCGAATACCTAGGAAATACCATTGCTGCCACGATCCCGTTGTGTATCTGGCAGAATATTAAAAAATTAAATACCGGTGATTTAGTCATGTTAACCGCCTTTGGTGCAGGTTTCTCTTGGGGAGCCAGCATATTTAAATGGATGATTTAAGCGATCAAAAACTTTAGTCGTCATAAAATTCACACTAGTATAAAACGCCAGGAATAAACCTTTTCTGGCGTTTTTCTTTCTTTCCATCTACCAAAACCAGATTCGCCATCCCCCAATAAGAATTGATCTATCTTCCTTTTATAGGCAGAGTAGCGGAGAAAGGAATACGCTAGCGGGGAAAGCACTAAGCTAGCGATAACCCGAAGGGCAAAACATGAAAATACATTGTAGACAAGGCTTACATAACAAGTTATTTTTATATTCAATAATAGGGAGTTTATAGGGACCTTATTCGGACCTTATAGGGACCTCATTCGGATGAACGCGGCTAAAGTCCGATTTATCTCCCAATAATCTACCAATAAAATCAGGATTATTTCATAAACAGTACGCCACTTATCCACTCTTTTTATAGCACAAAAAAAAGGGGCTTTGCGATGCAAAGCCCCCTTTAAAAATCCAATATAAAATCTACGTTTTTAATAATTTAATGACAAGCCCACACCAAAGCCCATATCGCTATCATAATGTGTTCTAAAAGCCATATTTTTGGTGATGACATAATTTAGTCCAGCCATATATTCAAGGTCTGAGTTGACCATAAAATCGCCACGGATCCTTCTAGCGATCGGGATATCCTCACGCATAAGCTGCAATCGCACAATTCCATCGTGATACACCTCTGCCTGAAAATTGACCAACATGGGTAAAGTATACATAAAACCCAGACTTAAAGCTTTGCGACTATCTTTTTTATTGGCCTGTCCAAAAATATTTTTCTCATGTTCATCCTCACCCATTCGACGATAACGATAATCAAAACCGACAAATGGCATAAACCATTGCATCTTCCCAAAGTATCTACCCAAGTGGGTTTCCACTTCATAACCGTGCATATCATTATACCCCAAACGCCATTCTGAACCAAGCTGCCAGCGTGCATTCTGAAACATTGCCTGACCGTCATTTCCATTGGTAGCGAAATCATTTTGCGCCATGAAATGAGTCATATTACTTTCCATCTGCAACTCCTTATAGGCTTTAGCTTTATCTGGAAGATAGGGATTTTTATAATCGTCCACAGCAAAAACGCGGTTCATCCCCGCCATCATATGATACAGGATATGGCAATGAAAAAACCAGTCTCCTTCTTCATTCGCTAAGAATTCGATCGTATCCGTCTCCATGGGCATGATATCCACCACATTTTTCAACGGCGCTTTTGATCCTTTTCCATTTAACAATCTAAAGTCAAAGCCATGCAGATGTATTGGATGACGCATCATTGAGTTATTATAGATGGTAATGCGCAATACCTCGCCCTTTTTTACAGGTATCTTATCCGTTTCAGAAAGAATTTTATTGTCCATGCTCCATACATAACGGCTCATATTTCCCGTAAGGGTAAATTTGAGATCTCGTATCGGCGCTTCTTTAGGTAGTTCAGTAGCTTGAGGAGACTCCAGCATCGCATAGTTGAGCGTGACAATATCGCCTAATGCATTGGCATTATAACGATTGGGATCTTCGTCCATGTTCATTTGTCCATGATTCATACCGCTATGTTTACTGTGATCTTCTTTTTTCTTTCCATCACCTGTGATTTCGGGATACATCACCACATTCATATCCATCTGGTTCAGGCTCATCTTCATGCCCATATCATTGAGATCACCATTCATCTTCATCATATCGTTCATCATCTTCATGCCCTCAAAATATTTAAGGCGGGGAAGCGGGGAAATCAATTGTTTAATACCATTTCCGACAAAATAACTGGCAGATTGTGTTCGATCTTCTGTTGTTGCCATGAATTCGTAAGCTGTACCTTCATTTGGTATGGTTACAACGACATCATAAGTCTCCGATACCGCAATCATTAATCGATCGACCTCCACCGGAACCACATCATTCCCATCATTGGCAACAACGGTAATTTTGCCACCTGCATAGCGCAGCCAAAAATAAGACGAAGCACCGCCATTGGAAATTCGTAAACGCACTTTATCTCCTGCTTTCAAAGCTTTACCATTCACCGACTTTAAATCCGTGGAATGAGCCCCGTTCATCAACACCTTATCATAATAGACATCACTGACATCCATCGCCAGCTGACGTTTCCATTCATTCGTGACTTTCGTCTTAAACTTCCCTTCTTTAATTGCTTCGACGTACGATTGTGTAGACCCTTTTTTTATCGCGGCCCAATCGTTGGCCGTGTGTAGCATTCGCTGAATGTTATCGGGGTTATAATTTGTCCATTCACTTAATATGACCGGAATCGTGGGTAAATCATCAATTCCTTTTCGGAAAGTCTTATCATCTGCACGCTTGTTGAGAATAAGGCTACCATACATACCGATCTGTTCCTGGAGGCCCGAATGCGAGTGATACCAATGTGTACCGTGTTGAATTATCGGAAAACGATAGGTATAAGTCGAATTCGGCTTTATAGGTTCCTGCGTCAGGTGTGGCACACCGTCTTCTTTGTTCGGCAGAAAAATACCGTGCCAGTGCAGCGAAGTACTTTCCTTTAACTCATTGTGAACAACAATTTCCGCCGTATCTCCTTCAGTAAAAGTCAGGGTCGGCATTGGAATCTGTCCGTTTACAGCTATTGCCCGTTTTGATTTGCCGGCATAATTGACAATGGTATCCCGTACATAAAGGTCATGACGAACCACCTTCTGGGCCAGCACTGTCAGTTGTGTCATCAATAGTAAGACAACCGTTAATATATTACTCTTTTTATACATGTTCATTCATTTAATTCATTAGTATTCCATTTCCCATCGGTCCTACGCCATATTGGTAGACCAGTCTAGCACCGTGATGCCCTGTGATAAATAGTGTCACCGATAAACTGATCAACAAAATCAATATCAAATAGTTTATCCAAGCACTTGTATCTTTTCGCAATCCAACAAAATGCAGGACTGTAGTGCTACTTGCAATCCAAAAGCTGATCCAGGCAAAACGTTGATGGATCTCAAAAACCGCGAGGGCCTTTTCATCTGCATCGCCTGAAATATGGGTTGCGGTCTGAATTGCAGCAAGAGCTCCAAGTGTTCCCAGTAATAACAATCCGAAAGTCAGCACAGTGAAAGGACGTCGATGTTTTTTTAACAATAAGGCACCTATATGACTAATCAAGGCCATCAGCAAGAGCACAATCGGAAAATGTACCAATAGCGGGTGTAAGCTGGGCAGTCCTTCGAATAAGCTTTTCATTGTATTAATGTATTGTTTCTACGATAGATCCACAGGTGGCCATTGATTGACCTAAATAAGGATTTTCAATTTTCTTTTGTGTACTCAACCAATTGGCTCCTTTTCCATCACGATACATCGGACAATGCTGATAATAGACTGGAGCTTCAGGTTTGACAGATTTCATCAACACATACGTATTTTTGGAAAGGGTCACAAAGTGCTCTCGCTGATGTTCATTTTCCGTAATCCCAGCAATATGCTCTGTATCGAAAGCCAATTTCCGTTGGTATTCCTTCCAAAGTTTTCCTTGAACAGCATCTAATTGCTCGTTATTAAGTTTTGCAATGGCAGCCTGTATTCCTTTCGCTGCTGTCTGTGCAGCCGCGCCATTATCCTTAACCAATGCATCTTTCAGCGCGAAATAGGCGCTGTATAAGCCTGCAAAGGATTGCTAGCTGCTGTTACATCAACTTTCCCCGCCGATGGTTCTATTTTTGCAGCTGTATTATTTACTCTGGCAGCCTCTTTAGTCAAAGCGCTATCGCCTTTGCTTTTGTCAACATTCGTCGTTGCAGTATCCGCAGCAACAGGGACCGTATGATCTGCATGTGTATTTTTCGATGTTGAATTGTTGCATGCAACGAATATCAATGCGATCGCCACAATTAGCATAAACTTTTTCATAATTACGTGTATTTATAGGTTTAGATTTTTAATATAATTTCGATAGTTTGTTTCGTTTTCAAAATAGGAAACTTCCCCTTGATCGCCGGTAATTGCAATGGAAGCCGTCGCCTTATCCACTTCTTTTTTTGAAAAAGGATCGATGGCTACACGTACCGCAGCTTCTTGCGGTATGCGCTTTTTACACATTTCACAGCAACCATAATAATCCTCACCCTCGTGCCTGACCAGCAATTGTTTTTTCCCCATAAAAGCATCATTCACCATGCAAACTTGTGCTGTAGGGACGAGATCACCCAATTTATATTGAACTGACGGTACAGGCAAACTGATCGCCGGATCAGTCGAAGCTATTTGATCTTCAGCTTTGGTATTTGTTTGTGAACCGCTACAGGCCGTTAAAGACAATACAACAACCGATAGGATAGCTAAGAAATAATTCATAACACAGGCGATTAGTTTAACGTTTCTACTGTACTTCCACAACTAATCATTTGCGCACCAAAGAACGGGTTTTTCACGGCACTCTCCTTACTTAACCAATGTGCTCCCTTGCCTTCATTAAACATGGGGCAATGTTGATAATAAATAGGTCCGTCCAATTTACTCACCTTCAGCAGCTCATACAACGCATTTGAAAGAGATGCAAAAGCCACACGTTGCTTAGCAACATCTTTATTTTTAGTTATACCTGTCGCATCGCTTGCCAGCTTATTCATCACCTTCATCCATACGGTATGTTCATCGTGGCCAAGTTTATTCATATCGACAGCTTTGACTGCTGCTTGAAATGCCTCGGCATGAGCCGCTGCCGCCACCGCATCTGTCTTCACCAATGCATCCTTTAGCGCAAAGTAAGAACTTGCCAACAGTGCAAATGCGGTCTTTTCATCCGCTGCTTTTGAGTTCACCGAAGGCTGAATTGTTGTTTGTACACCCTGACGATGATTCGTATGATCGACCTGCTGTTCAGTATCATTTTTTAATGCTGGTTTTAGGACTCGTTCATATTGTTCAGCTTTTGCCAATTGAACATAAGCATCATCTGGAGCCAGAAATTTTTCATTGTCGAACCCTGCCAATGCAATGCGCTTAAGAACCTCATCCGCGCTTGTTTTTGACGAGTCGTAGGTAACAACCGCCAGTTTGGTTGCCTGATTCCAGTCAACTTTCGCAAATTGTCCGTCCCGACCTTCTTTTTCAATGATCGTTTTAACAGCCGGTGTATTTCCAAAAATCTTTACAGTCGCTGTCTTTGCATTTTTAATTTGTGCATGTGTATGTTGGGTGGATAGTAATACAGGGATTACCAAACCAAGTAATGACATTAATCTCATGATTATCATATGTAGTATATAAAAGAATACCGACGAAAAACCCTTCTACAGCGATTTACTGTATTTGCGTATTGAATCCGATAGATCCAAAGGGATTTTCATAAGCTAAAATAAAACGGGGCTTTGGATAGAGAAACCGATCCAAAAAGACATAGCATGGGCTATCAGTCTAACACTAGGCGATCTGAGGAGGCTGCCAAATGGAAAAATAGGCATCAGCGCAATAAGGCTGTTTATAGCGCGCATAAGCGCTTGATGCATCAGCATATAAGGGTAAAATAAGCTGAGCTTCGATCACTGAAACAATAGGATTACATTGCAGAGAGGTACGGCATGATTTTTCGCCACAATGTTTACCACAGTCATCCGCATGATGATCTGATTTTGGTGATTCAGCTCTTTCATCTTTACAACAATCTGCTGTTTCGACGTCCTTTACCTGTTGTCTTTCATCAAGGCAACATGATTTTTCTTCCTGTTTTGGCTTTTCGGACGGTTCGTGGCAGGCAAATAACCTATACGGTGCTAAGAAAAGCCCCAGCATACAGATTATAAATACGATATTACGTTTTGCCCACATAACGGATTAATTTGAAAAGTAGAGATGTGCTACTTTGGAGATAAATTTCGGTAGAATTTTCGAATGTACAATTGTAATATTTTTTATTTTATTTATAATATTTTGATTTGCTGTATTTCCGATTCTCGGCCTGGCCGCATAAAAACTACTTTTCGAGTCCTTTGATCCAGTTCAGTATCAACAGGCAACCAGGCGCATACACTCCCCCATGATCAAACCCCTGTAGCTGATACAACGAGGTTCTGGTATGCCCTACCTGTTTTAAGACCGCTGCCAAATGGGCGTTTTCTTCAAACCGTGCCGCCATTTCCAATTGTTGATCCCCAGTGATCAGGAGAATTGGCGGTGCATCTTTCCGTGCGAACGAAAGCGGTGCAAAATGATCAATCTGGGGGATCACCATGGATTGCCCACGTTCCTTTTTAATCGTGTAATGCGTATTTGTTTGCCCACTAATCGGTGCCAGCCCTTTTATATTATTTGCATCAACACCAAATTTTTGCAGGTAATGCTTATCCAAACCAACCATTAAAGCCAAATATCCGCCTGCTGAATGTCCCGACACATAAATTTTTGAGGGATCTCCGCCATAGTTTGCAATATGTGAAAATGTCCATGCAACAGCCTCAGCAGCATCTTCGATATAGCTCGGCGCTTTCGCTCTGGGGCTTAGCCGATAATTGACTGCTATAACCGCTACACCTTTTTCTTTAAGTTCAAGTGGAATAAATTTATTTCCCTCCTCTAGTCCGCCGCCATGAAACCATACGATGGTAGCAAAATTTTTACGATCAGTCGGTATATAAATATCCAATTTACAACGTTCTTTCTTATAAGAATCTGGTTCATCTGGTCTACAATAGGCAACGTCGGTTGTCGTTTTATAGTGCTGCGCAAACATCAAACTCGGTGAAAGCAGAAAAAAGAAGATAACAAGCAATTTGGAAGACATATAAATCGGATTTAAGTATTAAATAGCTTAAAGTTAACAAAACTCCATCAAAACCATTTGGTTGCGTTAAAATAAGTTTCAACTTTACACTTTTTATTATATATTGATAATTATCTGGCAACAGATATAACAAAACACAAATTTTCCTGTTATTAACTTAGAAAACATCATAACATTATATGGAACGGATAAAGATTGAAACCCATATCAACGTACGCGTAGAAACGATCTGGAATGCCTATAACTCGGCCGAGGATATCATGCAATGGAATCATGCTTCAGATGACTGGCACTGTACAAGTTCGATCAATGATTTACGTATTGGCGGAAAGTTCAAAAACCGAATGGAGGCAAAAGATGGATCTATGGGCTTTGATTTTGAAGGCAGCTATACCGCGCTTGAACCCTTTAAAAAAATAGCCTATGTTATGCCTGATGGTCGTCATGTTGAAATCAACTTCAATGCAAAAAAGTCTGCTACGGATATCACGATAATTTTTGATGCAGAAACGGAAAATCCTATTGATATGCAACGTAATGGATGGCAGGCCATACTCGAAAATTTCAGATCCTACGTTGAAAACACCTATGCAACGACACAGCTCGGGCAATCGCATGAATGACGATTGAGCTTAGCTTGTCTTTTCATGCGATCATCTTTTAAATAAAGGATATGCTTAGGATTCTTAAAAGTATAGTTATATTTAGCCACTAATTCGTCTCCCCCTTCTTCATAGAAAGCGGAGAACGATACCAACAAAACGCGATAAAAAGATTACATATGACAATAATTAACAATTATGAAGAGTACAAAGCCTTTGAAGGAAAATCATTAGGCGAATCCCAATGGCATGTTATTGATCAAAAACAAATTAATCAATTTGCGGATGCAACCCTTGACCACCAATGGATTCATTTAGATAGTGAAAAGGCCAAAACTGATAGTCCTTTCAAATCGACTATTGCTCATGGCTATCTGACCTTGTCCCTCATTCCTTATTTATGGAAACAAATTGCTGAAGTAAGAAATGTCAAAATGGAAATCAATTATGGGATTGAAAACTTACGTTTTGCACAACCCGTTTTGGTTGACAATGCTGTACAGCTCCATACACAAGTAAAATCGGTTGTCAATTTGAGAGGGGTTGTCAAAGTTACCATCGAAGCTACATTGAAAATCAAAGACAGTGCAAAACCAGCTTATGTGGGTGATGTCATCTTTTTATATCATTTCAATTAATTCCAACCTTAGACTATAGGCCATTAGCGAATTCTTATACATGCGCAATAGCTTTCAAATAAAACTTGTTACAAATCATAAGGAATATCCTTATGATTTGTTGCTTTTGGCAGACGAAACCATTCATGCAATCGACAAATACCTCTATGAATCGCTGGTTTATGTTGTCTATGAATCGGTAAAACCGATCGCTGTTTTCTGTTTGTATCCGGTCAATACAGAGACATTAGAAATTAAAAACATTGCCGTATCACCCGAGTTTCAAGGTATGGGGCTCGGAAGTCAACTACTTGATTTTATCAAGGAAAACTACCGGCAATACCCGAACCTGATTGTAGGTACTGCAGATTGTGGCCTGGCCCAAATTCGCTTTTATGAACGAAATGGCTTTTTTAAATACGCCATCCGTAAAGATTTTTTCATTGAAAATTATGAGCTGCCTATTTATGAAAATGGCCAGTTGTTGAAAGATATGATTATGCTGCGGTATACGTTAAATCCCTAGAGACAAAAATAGATATAGATGAGTACTGGTATTGATAATCCCAACCACAGCACTACTCCTTGTAGTATTGCTTTAAAACCTACTGCCAACAAAACCTCCCTAGACAAACTTGCTCCAATTAAAAACAAAGTTAAGGTAAGCCCCATCTTTGAAATATAGACGACATAGTCTCCTATATGCTGAAAAAAAGGGATATAACTTGTTAAGATAACCGCCAATACAAATAGACCAATAAAATATGGTATTTTAATGCTCGTCCCTTTGGTCTTGAATGCTACAGCACTTAAACAGGCGATCGGAATAATCCATAAAGCTCTAGTTAATTTTACGGTTGTCGCGACCTGTAGTGCTTCATTACCATACTTACTCGCTGCACCAACGACAGAACTGGTATCCTGTATAGCAACCGCACACCATAAACCAAATTGCGTCTGGCTGAGATCAAGCAAATGACCGACAACAGGAAATACAAATAAAGCAATGGCATTCAGTACAAATATGGTCCCTAGCGCCACGCTTACTTGCTTCTCATTGGCTTTTATAGTTGGTGAAACCGCCGCAATAGCACTTCCACCACAAATGGCAGTGCCGACAGAAATCAAATAAGCGGTTACCTTTTCCAACTTGAGTAACCTACCCAATAGATAGCCCAATGATAATGTTCCGAGAATAGAAATAACGGTTAACACAAACCCTTGCTTACCCGTTTGGATAGCCGTATCGATATTCATTCCAAAGCCAAGTCCAACGACAGAAATCTGTAACAAAATCTGTGTTGCCCTGTGGTTGACTGCCAGGAAGGGATGACCGATCCATTGTGCCACAATAATACCCAAAAGTAAGGCAAGCGGAGCTGAAACAAATGGGGTAAGACATAATACAAATAAGAGCATAAAAATGATTTCCCGAACGGAGACCTTTCGATTGAGTAGCTGCTTATAACGAATTGTCGTATTTATTTTTTTGTCCATGACAATGATACATTGATTTGGTACAAAATTGAATAACTCTCAATTATTTTAAAATACACAATTATAAATGAGTCATAACAATTGGTTATAACAAACAACTACATTTTAGCCAAAATAGCTAAAGAATACGTTATAAAAATGAAATAATCCTTATTGTTAGAACATTAAAATATTACGATAAATGATTATATTTCAAATAGGTTACTAAACATATGGATTAAACTCGACTTAATAATTATATACCGATGAAACTGACAGCCATTCATCCCAAACTGCCCATGCGCAACAAAACCATCACAAAGGATTTTTATCTACATAAACTTGGATTTTCATTATGTGGACCAGTCGATTACGACGGTTACCTGATGCTAAAAAAGGACCATATTGAAATTCATTTTTTTGAATTCCAAGAACTTCCACCCGAAGAAAATTATGGTATGGTTTATATACGCACAGACGATATTGATTGTCTGTATCAATCTTTTCAAGAAAATAACGTTGAGATCCATCCCAATGGTAAACTTGAGATGAAGCCCTGGGGTCAGCGTGAGTTTTCGATTTTAGATCCCGACAGCAATCTACTAACCTTTGGCGCCGATGCTTAAACATTGAAAAGCCCACTAAAGATTGCTAAAAATAAGCGAAGATCTGTGGTGGGCTTGGTATTGTTCGTATGGGTTCTTAGCCAAAAAGGTCTGAACTCAAATAACGATCACCTCGGTCACAGGCAATAAAGACAATAAGGCCTGCTTCGATTTCATTTGCAATTTTAAGTGCTCCGGCAAAAGCTCCACCGGTACTCATTCCGGCAAAAACACCTTCGCGCTTGACAAGCTCCCGCGCAAACTCGGTTGCTTCCTGTTGGGATATATCGATGACACGATCTACCCTGCTCGGATCAAAAATCTTGGGTAGATACGCTTCGGGCCAACGCCGTATACCTGGTATCGAGGATTCCGGAGTAGGCTGGCAACCTACAATCTGAATAGCTGCATTTTTCTCCTTCAGATAGATGGAGTTTCCCATAATTGTACCTGTAGTGCCCATAGCGCTTACAAAATGTGTAATCTTTCCGTCTGTATCGCGCCAGATCTCAGGTCCTGTTGTCTTTATATGTGCTTCATAATTATCCGGATTTGCAAATTGATTCAATATAAAATAACCTTCTTTTTTGGCCTTTTCTTCTGCATAATCGCGGCATATTTCCATGGATTCCAATAAGGTGACTTTAGCGCCATAAGCCTCCATCGTAAGTGTTCGCTCCCGTGTTGAAGAAGCCGGCATCACAAGCTCAAGGTTAAGTCCATATATACCTGCAATCATAGCCAGTGCGATTCCGGTATTTCCACTCGTTGCCTCAATCAATTTGCTATCTTTTGTAATGTCACCGCGCTCCATCGCCGAGCGGATCATATTTAGTGCCGCACGATCTTTCACCGAACCAGCAGGATTATTCCCCTCCATTTTCGCAAATATCCGCACCTTGGGATTTGTATGAAATTGTGTTATCTCGACTAAAGGCGTATTTCCTATGGTATCTATGATATTTCCCATGGTATCTATATTATTGGTTTCGAATCTATAAATTTTGATGTGGCCTGATGATATACGGTGGTATAAGGCTCTACAGAACTTGTCAACCAAACATTCCCGCCAATGACCGAATGATGGCCGATGTGTGTTTCACCGCCGAGGATGGTGGCCCCTGAATAGATAATGACATGATCACCGATTGTCGGGTGGCGTTTTACATTGGAAAACACCTTATCAACACTCAGCGCGCCCAAGGTTACACCCTGATAAAGCTTCACGTAATTACCAATGGTGCAGGTTTCACCGATGACTAATCCGGTGCCATGATCAATATGCAGATGATGGCCTATCGTTGCTCCGGGATGGATATCAATACCTGTTTTAGAATGGGCATGTTCCGTCAATATGCGCGGTATCAAAGGAACACCCAAGCGATGCAGTTCATTGGCCATTCGGAAGATACAGATGGCAAAGAAACCGGGATAAGTACGTACGACTTCTCTTTTATTCTGTGCTGCTGGATCCCCATCCATCAATGCGTCTGCATCCCAGCACATCAATTCATAAAGCTGTGGAATCCGTTCAAAAAACTTGTGCGCTACTTCTGAGTGATTGCAGCTTTGACAAGCTTTGGATTTGCTCAGGAGTTGCTCCAGTTCTAATTCAAATTGTTCAAAAGCGAGCTTCACATCATCGACCGATTTCATCTCGCTAGAATTTCGTTCGGGGAAGAGCACATCCACAATTCGGATAGCCCAGCCACAGATCTTCTTGTTAGAAGGCATTTCTAGAACAGCAAGTTGCTGTTCATAGATATGTTGATAAAAATCATGCATCTTCACTAGTTTATTAAAACAAATATACTATACAATATTGATAGATTAAGCCTTATTATCAAAACTTAGCCCCTTTGACCATCACGTATTGTCCCATGATCAAGGGTGCACATCTTTTAATTTACAGAACCAGACGCTCAAACAGCTCCTTCAATGTTGCTTCGGGGTCCTCACATAATCCGGGATGTGATGCCGAACATTGAATCAGGGTACTCCGCTTTGCGGTCAGCCATCGAAAGCGTTCGGTGATATCCAGTGCAGCAAGTTTGCCGGCATCTTTTTCGCCGTGGCAGATTCGTTGGAAAGATGAAAGATGATTTTCGATCAATTCCAATTCAATATCCGGACAAAGCGACCGTACCTTCTGTTCATTAACAAGATAAACCATCTTCGCAAAACGATACTTACGACAATAAAGAGCTACGCCTACATTGATAAATTCCTCTCGCTCCACCCGTGGTATCAAACGTACCACAGCATACTCATATACGGTCTTTTCTGGCATCTTCTATTTGTTTTACAAAAATGGATGAATTGGCTACACGCCGTTTCAGGAAAGAAACATACACTTCGCGCGCATCGGCTGCAGAGAGCTCACGTTCGGCATCTTCCAGCCATTCATCGGGTACCACCGCCAATATTCCGCGAAATACCGCCTCCGTAAAAACGGAACGGTATTCCTGATCTATTTTCTCCACCATACTTGCATTTTTGAGCAGTACGTGATCTTTAATCTGAACAAATGGTTTTAGGGATTGTTCTTCCCAATTATCCCAACTGTGATGAAAATATAAGGAAGCGCCGTGATCTATCAACCAAAGTTCTTTATGCCATATCAGCATATTTGTATTCCGCACAGTACGGTCTACATTCATCAAGAGTGAATCTAACCAAACAATTTTCGATGCTTCCTCCGCGCCGATAGCATCGACATTCGCGTCAAATGTGATTGCTCCACTCAGAAAATGAAGTCCCAGATTTTTGCCCACACTAAATTTGAGCAGATCCTGAATTTCTTCATCGGGTTCTGTACGGCCAAAGGATTCGTTCAACTCCGCAAATACAATTTCGGGAACTCTTAATTTGAGCAATCTCGCCAGCTCTCCACCGATCAATTCCGCAATCAATGCTTTTCGTCCCTGACCTGCCCCTCTAAATTTTATAACATAACTAAAGCCATCATCGGCATCGACTAATGCGGGTAAAGACCCCCCTTCCCGAAATGGCTGAACATATCGGATGATCTCTACTTCTCTAATAACAGGTTGTTGAAAATCCATGAATTTATATTTTTACTATCTTCAAAGTTGGCAATACACCTTGCAAACTGATCAAACTTATCTAAAGTTACCGCTATTTAAACGTTTGAGGATATGGGAAACGAGAAATTCACGCCATGCACTTGCACGATGCTGTTGCCCCTAGCCCCTGCGAACTTTTAATTGTGGTAATATCCAAAATTATTGTTTATATTTTAGCAATAAAGCACAAATTGTACATTCATTTGACCGTTGGAAGTATTATTTTCTAATTATATTTGTAGTGTAATCACAACTTGTCTCATCAAGTTTCTTCAATCAACGATATGGATACCATTCAGGAATATAACAGTGTTATCAAACATTGTCAGGATTTATTTATTAAAAAAACAAAAGATTATGGAACGGCATGGCGGATTATGCGCCTATCTTCCATTACGGATCAGATTTACATTAAAGCGCAACGTATACGCACGCTAGAAATCAAAAAGGTTTCCAAAGTGGGCGAAGGAATTGTTGACGAATATATCGGTATTATCAACTACTGTGTCATGGCCATGATTCAGATTGATTTGGGTGAAGATGGTGAAGAAAATTTGGATCCAACCTTTGTGAATCAGAAATATACAGAAAAGGTTACCGAGACCAGAGATCTCATGCTTGCCAAAAACCACGATTACGGTGAGGCATGGCGCGATATGCGTGTTTCTTCCATGACAGATCTGATCTTAATGAAAATACATCGCGTCAAACAAATTGAAGATAACGATGGACAAACCCTGGTCTCTGAAGGCATCCATGCCAACTATCAGGATATGCTCAATTACGCAGTTTTTGCATTAATTAAATTAGGAATCGCACAACAATAATCGGATTATGACAGCTACACAGCAGCGTACCAAAACAAATTATCTTTTAGGATTTTGCCGGATTTTTACGGGACTTCTTTTCATATTCTCAGGTTTTATTAAAGCAAATGACCCGACAGGGTTTGGCTATAAGCTTCAGGAATACTTTGAGGTCTTTCATCTCACAGCTTTTAATGAATACGCTACTGCCATCGCTGTAGTAATCTGTGGTTTTGAAATTTTGTTAGGAGCACTGTTATTATTGGGGGTCTATGCGAATACCGTTGCCTGGGGCCTGCTACTACTGATTCTATTTTTCACTTTTCTAACCTTCTATTCGGCATTTTTTGAGGTTGTGACCTCTTGTGGCTGTTTTGGGGATGCCATCCCACTTACTCCTTGGCAATCATTTTCTAAAGATCTGGTGCTCTTGGCGTTGATCCTTATTATATTTTTTAACCGAAAGCAATTACGATCAATTATCAAAGGATCAGGCAATCAATTCGTTGCTACTGTGATTACAGCGATTATCTCTTTAGGTATTGGTATCTATACCGTAAACTACCTCCCGTTTATTGATTTTTTACCCTACAAAGTTGGCAACAACTTACCTTCATTAATGGTGCTTCCTGAAGGCAAACAAGGCGATTTGTTTGAGCAAATCTATACCATGAAAAACAAAAAGACGGGCGAAACAAAAAAGGTCAATGACAAGGTCTATATGGCTGACAAGCTATGGGAAGATGAATCGTGGGAAATTATAGGTGAACCTGAGAGTAAATTGGTCAAAAAGGGATATGATATTCCTATTCCTGATCTCTTGATTACGGATGCTGACGGAGCGGACCATACGCAAGAAATCATTGCTAATCCGTATTACAATCTTGTTATCGTTGCAAAGGATCTTTCTTCGACCAATATTGATGCTATCCAAAAGATCAATCAGGCCGCCATCCAATTAACAAAAGATTATAATGGGCTTCGTGTTGTGCTATTGACTGCTTCGGCATCCAAAGACGCCCAATATCTGAGTGATAAAATGCAATTAATTGCGGAGATATTCTATGCCGATCTCATTCCTCTAAAAAGCATGGTCAGGGCAAATCCTGGTGTACTGCTCCTAAAAGGAGGCAACGTCGTCGGAAAATGGCACTATAATAACTTTCCGGATGCCAAAACCATTGAAGATAAATTTCTAAGTAAAGACAAATAGTACCTATGCCTAAACCTATATTTTTGATTGGTTATATGGGAAGTGGAAAAACTACCCTGGGTAAGAAACTTGCCACTAAACTCGAACTCCCTTTTATCGACACAGATGAGGAGATCGTAAAACAAATTGGCATGAGCATTACCGAATATTTTAGTCAACATGGTGAAGACGCATTCCGGGCATTAGAACGCGAGCAATTGCGTAAATTTTCTGAGAATGCTGCCGTCATATCTACAGGTGGTGGTGCCCCCTGTTTCTTTGACAACATGGAATGGATCAGGGCGAATGGATATGCCGTCTATTTACAGATGTCACCCAAAGCACTTTTTGACCGTCTTTCTCAATCTAAACTACACAAAAGGCCCATTCTAATCGGAAAATCACCTGAGGAACTACGGCTATTTATCGAAGAGAAGTTGAGCGAAAGAGAACCTTATTATACGCAGGCGCATCTGACAATCGACCAATTAAATACCAGTGTCGAGGCACTAGCCGATCTGATTAATCAGCACAATAGATAGACAATGAATATACGTATACGCCACTACTTCCTTTTATTGATCTGCTTTATCGTAAGCAGTTGCTTTCGTAACGGAGCCAATACGGATGGCTTGCCAGTGGGTAAACGTATACAGCTCCAAAATGTGGAGGAATTATATCAGTTTTTGACCTATGATGATAATCGTTATCCATTGGTCAGTTTGCATCGTGGTGGCCCCGCATCTGGATACCCCGAAAATGCAATCGAAACATTTTCCTATAATGCGAGCTTGCAGCCAGTCCTTGTTGAATGTGATGTTCGCATCAGTAAAGACTCAGCGCTGATATTAATGCATGACAATACGTTAAACCGAACAACCACCGGCAGAGGACCTGTGAACGCCAGCAGTTTAACTGAGCTCAAAAAGCTTCGTCTATTGGACAATAACAAAAAGATAACACCCTATAGGATCCCCACGCTCGAAGAAGCACTTTCTTGGGGAAAAGGAAAGGTAATCTTCACCTTAGACATTAAAAATGATGTCCCTTATGAAGCCGTTATCAATGCTATTCGCAAACAAAGGGCAGAATCTAGCGTAGTCATCATCACGTATAGTGCCAACCAGGCGGCCAAAGTGCACAGTCTGGCTAGCGACATCATGATTTCGGCCTCGGTCAATAACCTGGATGACCTTGCTCGTCTAAATGAAAAAGATATCCCCGACAATCGCTTGTTAGCCTTCGTCGGAACACGTGAAGCAGACCCAGCATTAACCAAAGTACTACATGACCATGGAATCATGTGCATATTGGGTACACTGGGAAACTTAGACAGACAGGCCGACAAAAAAGGCTTTCAAGTTTATGCCGGATTTATTGATCGCGGTGCAGATATATTAAGTACAGATCGACCTACAGAGGCAGGGCGAGCGCTGAATTTCTACATCAAGAAAAGAGGAATTACTTCGAAATTTATTCAGTAAGATTCCTGGACTTGCGCCTAATTCTATTCGTTTAATACTTGGATTATCTCGATATATCCCTTCAATCTTTTTTAGCACGTACAATTCTCCCGATCAATTTATAGACCTCAAACCATAACACGGATGCTGCAGCCACGGAGAGCGCTATCCCCAATTCATATCCGCTCAGGGCTGCTACAGTAAAAAATTGGGCGACCGGAGCGACATATAATATCACGGCTAAAAATAGAAGCACAGCGATCGAAATACCCACGAGCAGCAAGTTTCGGTTTTTAAAACTTTCAAGGATACTATAGTGGAAAGATCGGTTAGCATAACTCAGCAAAACATTGGCAAAGATTAAAGTGGCGAAAACCATAGCCCTCGTTTTTTCCTCAGTTCCCCCCTGCTGAACAGTAAACTGATAAACAAATAGAATTCCTATAGTGATTATCAGGCCTTGAACAATGCTTATTCCGAGCTCATTTATACTCAAAAAAGTGTCGCCCATAGCTCTAGGAGGTCGTTTCATCGTATCCTTTTCAATAGGTTCATTTTCATATACAATCGAGCAGGTGGGCCCCATGACCAATTCGAGGAAGATCACATGCACAGGGCTAAAAATCTGCGGAAATACCCAACCTAAAAACAAAGGTAGTGATACGGTCAAAATAATGGGGATATGAATAGAAATGATGTATTGAACCGCCTTCTTGATGTTTGCGTAAATCCTTCTTCCGGCTGCTATACCAATGATTAACTTTTGTAGATCATCATTTGTGATAATTAACGCCGCGGCTGATTTTGCTATTTCAGTACCTTTATTGCCCATAGCAACGCCGATATGGGCCGCTTTTAATGCTGGGCCATCGTTTACTCCATCACCAAGCATCGCCACAACCTCCCCTTTCTTTTTCAGGGCATTTACAATAGCCAATTTAGCATCCGGAAACATTCTGGTAAATAAAGTTGTTTGCTCCGCTATCGACATAATTTCATCCCCGGACCTATTGACTATTTCACTGCCATTGATCGGTGGAGACAAAATACGAATTCCGGCCTGAGCCGCTATTGCTTTAGTCGTATCGGCATTGTCGCCAGTAATTACTTTGACTTTAATCCCGGCATCATAAATATCTTGGAACACTTCCTGGATACCTTTTTTGGGGGGATCATAAAATACGGTCAACCCTAAAAATTGGAACTCAAAATCCTGTTGCTTCGCGGGGAAATTATTGCCTTTGAATTTCGCTTTCCCCACACCCAATAGACGAAAGCCCTGCTCTCCATAGGATTTAACAATAGCCCTAATTTTATCTTTCTCACTATCGGGCAGCTTGGATACGCTAAGTATAGCCTCCGGTGCCCCTTTGGCAGCAATAATCCGATCTTTTCCTGTATTTTCGAAAAGATGGGTCATCATCGGCGGTTTACCATCTAATGGATATTCATGAAATAATGCATATTCCTTTCTGAGGTCCTGTTTTTGCGTTTTTTCATATATTTTATGCAACGTAATTTCCATGGGGTCAAAAGGCACAGGCTCACTGCTCCACATCGCATAATCGATAAGCTCTCTTAGATCGGATTCATCAAACCTTTCCTGATCATAAGATGAATCCGTAGCATAACTATAGAGGTATTTCAATTGCATGGAATTCTCTGTAATAGTCCCGGTCTTATCTGTGCAAATCACTGTTGTACTGCCCAAAGTTTCAACAATACTGCTTCTTTTGATTATAATCCCCTCCCGCATGAGTTTCCATGCGCCAAGCGCCATAAAAGTTGTAAACGCAACAGGAATCTCTTCCGGCAATACAGACATGGCCAAAGTAAGTCCATTGAGCAAGCTTGCCACTAAATTACCGCTGTCAATAAAACTGTATAGACATACGATCAAAAAAATTAGGATACCGACAATGGCCATTGCCTTTACAAATTTTTGGATTTGCACCTGCAATGGTGAAATTTCTTCCTTGATATTTTTTATCGATTCACCTATTTTTCCAACACGGGTCTCTTTACCGATTTTAGTAACTTCAAACACAGCCAGCCCTGAGACCGTAACCGTCCCGCCGTAGACCAGATTATCTTCAGATTTATTGTCCTTAAAGACGGAAAAACTCTCCCCCGTCAACGAAGATTCATTAACAGAAAAATCGTTACTATGTAAAATACGACCATCAGCGTTTATAATTCGACCTTCCTCTGTAATACAGAGATCCCCCACAACAATCTCATGTGTTGGAATTTCACTGACCTTCCCATTTCGAATCACGGTGCTTAATGGTTCGTTCAGCTTTTCCAACTCCTCCAGCGCTTTTTTGCTACGATTATCCTGATAAAAAGAAATTGCCGTAACAGCAACAATAGCGACAAACATAAATACAGCCTCTCCGTAATTCCCCACAAAAACATAAATCATCGAGATGATAATCAACAGAATCAGCATAGGCTCCTTCAAAATATCCACAAGCAGTTCAAACCAGGTACTCTTGTGATTATCGCTCAATTGATTCCAACCATATTTAGCGCGAGAGGCATTAACCTCGGTTGTGGAAAGACCCTTCAGATTATCGGGAATATTATATGACATATCGAATGAACTAGGTTACCTAAATATAATGAATAATTCTTGTATCCAGGAGTTAAATCATCTGTCGACGATCATCTCCTTCACATGTAACATCATGTTACAATCTTTTATTTACAGCTTTTACTTTTTGTAAAAAAGAAAGGCTACATGACTTATCAGCAACATATTAGCATAAAATTTACCTTCTAATACTTTTCTTTTATTGCATATTTCTATTACAATGATATATTTGCGCAGAAATTCATTTGGGGACTTTGAATTTCATATTAGCCAAAAGCAATTTTACGATCATTTTTCCAGTAATGCCAAGACAGCTTCTTGCGATTGAAGTCCTTCTTTGCTACCTATGTTTTCAGATCATGTATAACACAAATAGAAGCTGGAAACTAAACATATTGTTAAAATATTTCTGTACCTATCGTTAGATATGGAATAGCATCTAAACTTGCTGTGGCCTCCATAATAGTATATTAATAATAAAAACAAGATGGTCATCTTAATTGCAGAAGATAATGAATTGATATTACGGACAGTTCAATACAAACTGATCAAGGCAGGTCACGAGGTTATCACTACCAACAATGGAAAAGATGCAATTGAAAAGATTAGTACAATCGATCCGGATCTAATCATTACTGACATTATGATGCCATTTGCTTCGGGGATAGAAGTCCTTTCTTCCATAAAAAAGCTCGAGAAAAAAATCCCGGTTATTGTACTTTCCAACATGGGACAAGAGGAAGTCGTCATTGAAGCTTTTGACCTTGGCGCTTCAGATTTTATGGTGAAACCGTTTAGCCCAGAAGAACTCCTGTTGCGGGTCAAACGACTGACGATTAACAATCGTAATTAATCTGTATGGAGAGACTTTTAATATAACTACGGAATATTACCAGACATCACGATTCGATGCCCGAAGACTTTCCCGAGCATAATTCGCTACTTCATCATTTTCGTCCCCAGTTTTTAAACGTACCTGTAAATTTTCTAGCCAGTCGGCTAAAGCATCTAAAGCCGTTTCACCGTTTCCGAAAACGCCTTGATGCGGATCGGGCCCCAGTAAACACCAATACGACGTTTCTTCTCTAAATACAACGGGACGTAGCTCACGAATTTCAAAAGGTAATTCTTCTGAATCAAAATCCAATGGTACAATTTTATCTTCAGCTATTTTCATCTGTTCCATAACCCATTTCTACTTTTTTTAAATCTTCCTCTGGCCAGGTAAGCAGCTCCTTCAACAGATATGTTTTTGGTCCTCCATCTGCTGTATCATCAGCAAACTGTTTTAGAAATTCCTGCAGATCACCTTCGACTTTTATTAATTTTCCATCTTGAAGAACATCATATCCCGCTGCAATCCATTCTTCGATCCTTTCCGTATTAATTTGTAGTTTCTCCATCTGCTGTATTTTGTAGTATTTTAAATGCTGCTTTTTATAACATTTAATAACACCTCACCGATTAAAATTATAATAGCCATCAATAAAAAATAGCCTGAGCACTATTAAACCTTAAAAAAGCAGCTCTCTATTATAAGAACAATACTTTAATATATATGGTTGATTTTTTTTTTAGATTATCCATAAAAAAATCAACTAAAAAAGAGGTAGTTACATATCATTTATTGTTTATCAAAATATTAAAAAAATCTTTGGCAAACTATTTGTTTGAACAGCGAAAGCTTTCTAATCGGAAGCACACAACTTATATTTTTTTAAATTATCATGAAAAAAGTAATTCTACCTTTTCTAACACTTTTTACGCTACTATTTGTTGCTCATCAGCAAGCAAACGCACAAACTCCCTATCGGACAGCCATTGGTCTTGGAATAGACGTCGGCGATGGTCAAACATTATTCGGTCCACAGATAAAACACAATTTTGGTGGAAATGACGCTGGAAATGCACAAGTATTATTTGGAGACAATATTACTGTTATCGGCGTAGATTATTCATACAACAAACGTATTCCTGGATCTCGAGGTCTTTCATGGTACATTGGTGTTGGTCCACAAGTATCATTTATTGATTATGGTAAATGGCACGACGACTGGTATGACGACTACCATTGGAAAGATGGAAAAACACATACTGATTTTGCGATCCGTCCAGCTTTGGGTCTAGAGTTCAAAATACCTTCTGCACCATTGGCCATGCATTTCGACTGGAAACCTTGGTGGAATCTTTCTCATGGTTCTAATTTCGAGCCATCGCGTTTTTCTTTAGGATTTAAATTCGTTTTGAAATAGCATAACGCGAATACAAATAACAAAAATCCTGCTCATCATCGGTGTGCAGGATTTTTTGTTTTCACCATTAAGGTGTTTTTATCTTTACACCGACAAAGTATGTCCTTGGCATGTTGGGCCCATAAATGTAATTGCTATCGCGATTTTTCCCGGTATCAAAATCAGTTTGATACGCGTTAAAAATATTTTTTACCCCTGCATAAAGCTCAATGATATTTTTGTATTTCGGTAAGTTAAATGCATAAGCTACTTTACTATTGAGCTCCGAAAAGGCTCCTGTCCGTACCATTTGATCGTCAGGAAAATTATCTGCTCCCCCGACATGGGCAATACGCATATTTCCCGTGTAAACATAGTTTAAATTGACTGTCCAGGGTTTACTTGCTGTAATATTGAGGTTGGCAAAACCATATTCGTTGGGTGTCCGCAAAAATGATCGAATTGGAGCTACTCCTTCCAAATACGACACCGGACTATCATACTTGCTTTGCTGCACTGTCAATCCAGTTTCCAACTGAATCTTCTTAGCATAATTTGCACGTAATTCCAATGTTCCTCCGGCTACAGTTGCGTTGTTTCCATTTCGCTTTTCAAAAATCTTCCCAAAATTATCTGCACCGATTTCCTCAAGTACAAATGCATTATTCAGGTGCGTATAAAATCCTTCCAAGGTGAAGCCTGCTATCCACGTTTCAGTTGCTTTGTCGTAGTTTATCGAACCACTCAGGCTTTTTGAACGCTCCTCCCTTAAATCAGGGGATAACTGTACACGCGATACGCCGCCACCAGCAAACGCAATATGCAGGTCGGCGTCAAATGCCTGTGGCGCTCTAAAGCCGGTTCCATAGCTTAATCGAAATTGTGTTGTAGGGGCATATTTATAAAGGAGTGCTATTCGCGGACTGACAACAACTTTATGCAATAAATTATGTTTGTCAACCCGAACACCCGACAATACATTAAACTTAGCCGCCAAATCCCAATCACTTTGAAAGAAGCTTCCCCAATCTTTGGTATGCTGATCCACGAGATAATTATAACTCGGAATTTCGTCATAAACTTTATCAGAAACGTACTCCGACCCAATGGTCAATACATTACGACCATTAAAGAAATTGCGGATCTCATGATTCAATTGAAAACCTCCCTGAAGTGTTGTTGTTTTAGAATCCCCATAAGGTGGATGCTTGAGATGGTTTTCAATCGCCTCAGGATCATCTGGAAATACGCCGGTATAATGTTTTCTATTGGTATTTTGAAAAGCTGTATAGACGATGAATGCCGATTTATCTTGATTGAAGTTAATCTGATAATCCGTGCTTCCCATCCAAATTTTATGATGTCGCTCTTCTGACTGCTGTGTTAAATACGCAGGTTTATCGGTCATTTCACCACCGAACCGATATTCATTCAGGTTGCTTAAGGAGACTTCTAATTTTTGATTATCTGAAAACTGATAGAATGAATTAATTCCTAAAGAGGTATTTTCAATTTTGGGCATTTCAGAAAAATTATCACCATTTGCATCGTAGAAACCACGATCCCGCTTGTTAAAGAAGAATGAAGTTCCGGCATTCCCTTTCTCGTTGACCAATGTTGCATTACCCCCGAGGTTAAAATCATTTGTCCCCCCACCTATACGCTGATAGAAAGAATTGATTTCATAGCTGTTTGCCCGTGGGAGCTTTGTAATCACATTCACCGTTCCGCCAATTGCGCTTGAACCATACAATGAGGAGCCCCCTCCGCGAACAACTTCAATTTTTTCAATCATATTGACCGGTAGTTGCTCCATACCATAGAGTCCCATCAACGGACTGAAAATTGGCCGACCGTTAATCAGAATCTGTGAATAACCACCCTGAAGTCCATTCATCCGCAATTGCGTATAGTTACAGGTCTGACAGTCTGTTTCTACGCGCAATCCGGGTTGAAACTTCAAACCCTCCGAAAGATTACACACTTGTAGATTGTCCAAAGTCTTGCTATCCAAAATATTTACCATTACAGAACTCTCTGTTTTGCGTTTAAATGTTTTGGTACCCGTTACCACAATTTCATCCAGTAAAAGTTCAGCCCAATCTAACTGAATATCTTTGGTCAATACCCCTGGACCGACTTTTACTGAATCACGGAATTCCTTAAATCCAATGTGTTTTACTTCCACTTCCCAGGTACCATGGGGGATACTTTCAACGATATATCTTCCTGAGTTGTTCGATTTGGCACCTATCTGTAATTTTGGAATAACAACGGATGCTGCTCCTAACGGCATACCATTCTTATCGTAAACCTTACCATTAATCTTACCTGTCTGTCCAAAGGAAATAAATCCTGTAAGCACCATGGCAATTGTCAAATGAGCACTGTACACTTTCATCATGTTTTGCTTTTTTATATTTATAAATTTAGATAAGCAAATCTAACAAGTTAGATTAGACTAACAAAATAATTATAATATAATTATTAGACACGGCTAATATTTAATAAATTTGTCTTATGATTTCACAGACCGAAGAGAATTACTTAAAAGCATTGTATAACCTCACTTACCTAAAGGGTGATGCGAATGTCAATGAAATAAGTAAAAGGCTCGACATCAAGATGCCCACAGTAAATAGTATGATGAAAAAACTAGCCGACAAAGGTTTCGTTCATTATGAAAGCTATAAACCATTGCGGCTAACTGAAGAAGGAAAGAAAGAAGCCGCCCTTATTATCCGGAAACATCGACTTACTGAAATGTATCTGGTTGAGAAAATGGGGTTTGCCTGGGATGAAGTCCATCAGATTGCTGAACAGATTGAGCATATACATTCGCCCGAATTTTTCAGTAAAATGGATGAGTTATTGGGTTATCCGACGGTAGATCCCCACGGGTCGCCAATTCCCGATTCTAATGGGGTTATGCCTTTGGAAAACTATGTGTTTCTAAATAGTTGTAAAGTAGGTGATATAGTTACATTAATGGCGGTTCAGCCATCTTCTAAGGAGCTTTTACAATATTTGACAGCGAAAAATCTCGAGCTCGGTACGACTTTAACAATCAAATCAATAGAACCGTTCGATGCTAGCATCACAGTGGAATACAAAGACAGGCCAATAGAAGTCCTAAGCAGCAAAGTCACCGCAACACTACTTGTACGCCTTATCGCCTAAACTAGGAGAGAATGAGATCAAAATGTTATTTTTTGAAATGAAATCTACTGTTATTTCTCTTTGTTAAGAAAACAATTGTTAGATACAACTAACAAAAACAAGTAAATCTTTAAAATGCTAAACCCGGAGAATCTATAGAAATACGATAAATTATCAGTCTCTACAGTTCAACTATCAATTTGTAAAAATTGAGCGTTTATTCTTCAATTTGATACTTGATCGGTTGCCCGGTAGCAATCTCCCGTTCCAATATCTGTTCCGGAGAAAGATGTTCCAAAAACATAATCAGCGCCCTTAGGCTATTGCCGTGCGCAACAATGAGTACATTTTTACCTTCTTTCAGTTTGGGTGCTATAAAACGTTCATAATATGGAATAACACGTTCGTATGTATCTTTAAGGCTCTCACCTCCAGGCGGAGGCACATCAAAAGATCTGCGCCAGATATGCACCTGTTCAGCACCATATTTTTCGGCTGTTTCGGCCTTATTCAAGCCCTCAAGCTTTCCATAACCTCGTTCATTCAAAGCAGCGTCTATAACAATGGGGATGTGAGGATCGCCCATTTCATGCAAAATAATCTTTAACGTATGCTGCGCTCTTATAAGTGTCGAGGTATATGCTATATCAATTGGTTCGTTTGCCAGAGCCAGTCCCGCCTCCCGAGCTTCCTGTTGTCCCAATTCAGTAATATCAACATCTTGCCATCCCGTAAAGCGATTTTCTAAATTCCATTGCGACTGTCCATGCCGGACTAAAAAAAGTTTTGCCATTATTTATCCAAAGTTTTTCTAAACGGTATCTCACTACGCACCCAACATCATATATAATAGCGATACATTCCATTTTGTTTTATTTATACCACTTAGTCCTTGTCTAATCATCTAAACCTGGGACCGAAGTACTTCAATATCCAACGACAGATCCCTTAGTTAAAACAATATACGGACATATTCAGCTCCCCTATTATTTGTATAAGCTTATCGGTTATATCTGGGAACAGCAACTAATTTTACGGTGAAAATTATCTCCATCCTCAAAAAAAAAAAAAATAAACACTTATAAATCAACAAAATAAAAAAATAATAAATTATTTAACATACTTTAATTCTACACAATGTAGAATACATTCTATATTTGTAGTATGAATAAATTATCAGCTACGGAAGAACAATTGATGGGCTACATCTGGGACATGAAAAAAGCTTTTATGAAAGATCTTATGGAAGCGTATTCTGAACCTAAACCGGCGCCAACAACTGTTGCTACATTATTGAAGAGAATGACTGAAAAGGGAGCGATATCTTATGTGCTTTATGGAAATTCGAGAGAGTATTATCCACTAATTGATAAAGACAGCTATTATTTAGCACATGTAAATGATATCGTAGAAAGCTACTTCGACAATTCAGCATTAAAATTTGCTTCTTTTTTCACTAAACAATCTCAGCTGAGCAAAGAGCAATTGGAGGAACTGAAAAATATAATTGATTCCGAAATTAAAAACAAAGAGACATGATGCTATATATTGGAAAACTGATAGCCTGTTCGGGTTTACTCTATCTTATTTATTGGTCAATACTACGCAACCAAAAACTACTGCTATTCAACCGTTGTTATTTACTCGGGATTATCCCCCTATCTGTCATCATTCCATTGTTACAGATCGCTGTCCCATTTGATGTTTTCAACTTACTGAACGACAGAAACAGTGATGTTACCCCTGCGGGGCCGATCATTAAACAGCCCGCAACAGATTCAGCGCTCTTCAATAATTATCACGTCGATTGGTACGATGTCGCTCTGCTGATGTATGTAATTGTCACCATTGCATTACTTCTGAGACAAGTATGGTTATACCGCAAATTCCTATATTATATCCGAAGTGCCACACCAACCCATGAACAGTCCATTTATTGTATACATGGTTTAAAAACACCCTTTTCCTTTTTTCAAAAAATTTATGTTCCCAAAGATGCCTATCAACAGGGCGGTATTGATCAGTCAATTATAACTCACGAACGGGCCCATGCCAATCAACGCCATTCGATGGATGTACTTTTCATACAGATTTTGGGTATATTTTTGTGGTTCAATCCCTTCATTTATCTCATTCAGAAATCGATCCGACAAACTCATGAATACCTTGCAGATAATGCCGTAGTCAAGATTCATGAAAAGTTAAGATACCAACATTTGATTATCGAGTGGAGCATGTCCACCCCTGATATAAACACATTACCGGCCAGTAATTTTAATTTCTTAACAACAAAAAAACGATTAATTATGTTACAAAAAAGAACAACCCGAAGTAAACTCTTGCTAATGCCCGGGCTTACTTTATTACTGACAGTAGCGATATCTACATTGTTTTCAACACATGTGGAAGCACAGAAAACAACGCCGACCACGACAAAAAAAGCAGCGGCTACCAACACCGCAATAAGGCCCGCTGCATCAAAGCAACCAGCCGCTCCTAAAACTAGTGGAAGATCTCCTAAATCACCGACAAAAGAAATGGTTCCGCCAATGATATCCCAGCGCAGGTCTTCTTCCCAACAAGAAGGTAATGTACGTTCCCCGGAACCTCGGAAAAGACCTGCTCCACCTCAAAATTCCCCAAAAATAATCGATGAGGTACATGTTGAGCGAATCAAATTTGCGGAGCCTCAAAAAGAGTCTACTCCATCAAAAAGAGTTTCACCGATAGTCGAAGAAGTGCAAGTAGCACCTAAAATTGAGGAAGTCAAGGTCGAGAATATTCAACCGCGTCAACCAAAACGTATCAATCTTTCTGCGAATGCGACTGTCAGTTCAAATCAAGATCAAAAAGATATTCAAGTTAAGGAGGAAACGCCCGCAAAGATCGTCCTTAAAATGAAACCCGAAGTAGAAGTAAAATCTGTAAATAAAAAATAGATAGCAGAATTCTTCGGAATACAATAAGAGGAATACAATTCCTCTTATTGCGATATGTCTCCCCCTCACAATTACTCACCTATAAACCAGAATGTTGTTTAGATCATTCAAAATTTAATGTACCAACTCTTCTTATAGATAGTGATATAATCTAAAATCAAGTTAAAAACAAACATCAGTATTTTCCAAAATATAATTAAGGATTGGATTCGGGTTTAAAAAACGATAAATTCTACTGTAGTTTATTTTTAAAGCAATCGTTTGCGTAAAAAAATTGTATAAAAACCAAATAACAAATCGGTAACATTGTAGAAGAGTACCAGTAGTATACCAACAATATACTTCTAATATACTTGTTGTATTCATCTGCTATCATTAAGATAATACTGCTACTATACGGTATGATACCCAATTATTAAATTCTGATCAGGAGGAATTTGGTTTTAAATACAAGTTTAAATTATGGAGGCATGTAAAAATGATGAGTTGGCCTTACTGCTCGCTCTTAAGTCAAGCAATCATAAGGCATTTGAGGTGCTCTACTATCGCTATAGCCCTAGACTTTACCGTCATATACTTAACCTAGTCAAAATACCTGCCTGTGCAGAAGAAATCCTTCAGGATGTATTTCAGAAATTATGGGAGAGGCGCGGTGAAATAGACCCCGACAAGTCCTTTCAGTCTTATCTCTTCACTATTGCTAAACACCTCGTGTATGATTTCTTTCATAAAGAGATCAAAAATCGAAATCTAAAAGAGTTGATTATTTCCATTTCAACATCAGACTATTCCCACATTGAGGAGGAATATGCGTACAAAGAGTCTAAAAAAATTGTCAATCAAGCCATTGAAAACTTATCTCCAAAACGCAAACTCATTTATACCTTATGCAAAATAGAGGGGAAAACCTATGAGGAGGTCAGTAGTTCCTTAGGTATCTCCACTTCTACGATCAGTGACCATATCGTGAAGGCTACAAAACAGATTCAGAGCTTCTGTTTGAGCAAGGAAATTACACCGTCCCTGTTAATTGCTCTTATCAGTGCCGTATTAAATCAAAAATAAGACACTCGCTGTTTCTATCGACAAACAGGTCACTCCCATAGGTATTCAAACAGCCCTTTTTAAACACTTTTAATTTTTTTTACTTTTTTTTAAAATCAGAGCAGAGGACAGGCTCTAATTTTCCGTATTATATATAAATAGCTACTCAGTGAAAGATTCAAAACATATAAAACTATTATTTGAAAGATATCTCAATAACCACGCTTCAAGAGAAGAGACGGCGGAGCTATTTCAATATTTTCAGGATACGAATAACAAGGAGGCGCTTGAACAGATGATCGAGAACCAACTTGAATCTCGGGATAAGGAAGAACTTATAGACAAGATGATTTTAGACCGTGTTTTTGGTAAAATTGATCTTGACACGGAACCACAAAATTTCAAAAGTCCTACATGGTATAAAACTACAGGCGTTGCAGCTGCCATCATACTGATTATCTCTATCTCTTATTTATTTCTTAACCGCAGCACATATAATGATCATACAGCAACCATTATCGAACCTGGTCGCGATAAAGCAACACTTGTGCTTTCTTCTGGTAAAACGATCGTACTGGAGGATGTTGCGAATGGAAAATTAACGGAAGAGCTCGGCACAACAATTGAAAAAACAGAAAAAGGCGGAATTAATTATAAAATTGAGGGAAATACCGATGTACGCATCGCTATGAATCTTTTGAATGTACCAAAGGGCGGGCAATTCCAGATAACCCTTTCTGATGGCACAAAAGTTTGGCTAAATTCCAATTCCAGCCTTAAATATCCAAGTGCATTTTCAACCTCTGAACGCCGTGTAGAACTGACGGGTGAAGCCTACTTTGAAGTGTCAAAAAATAAACAAAAACCATTTATTGTCGAAACTTCGCTTCAAAAGGTCGAAGTCTTAGGGACTAAATTCAATATCAATGCCTACGATGATGAATCTTCCACACAGACATCCCTTGCAGAAGGGTCTGTAAGAGTGAGTTGCAAAAACAATACAACCTTACTAAAACCAGGACAACAATCTACGTTAACGGATCAAAATATCGCAGTAAGATCAATAAACCTGGATCAAGTATTAGATTGGAAAAATGGTGATTTCAACTTTTCCAATAACAACTTAAAGGAAATCATGCGTAAAATTTCGCGCTGGTATAACATTGAAGTAATTTTTGAAGGTCCCATTTCACAGGAAACCTATGTCGCTCAAATTTCTAGAAAAAAACGATTAAACGATGTATTAAGAGCACTTCAGCTTTCCGGTTCCATCAAGTATAACATACGAAACAATAAACTGTACATATCGCAATAAACTATAACACACATTAATAACCACTGATTATGAAAGAAACCAGTCCAGCCTAAACATTTCTTCCAAAAAAATAGCCGAAAATGCCTGCCAGCACTCTCGACTAATTTTTTACTTGGAAAACAAGAATTCATTTCAACATCAAACCAGTTAACCAATTTATAAATATATGCATTATTATTTATGTAGTAAGTATTGCATTGTCTTTTTTATTAAAGCTATGCGATACATCGGATCATTATGCAACAGATCTACAAAAGTTGCGGTCCTCTTAACAGCATTTATCTTTTTAACACATGTCTCCTCTGCTCAAAATGTTACCCTTAAACACAAGCAGATTACATTGTCCGAAGCATTTCAAGAAATCAGAAAACAGACTAACGTCGATTTTATCATTAAGACAAGCCAACTCGACAAAGTAAGGCCTATTCAAAACATAGATATCCAGAATAAGCCACTAAAACAGGCCCTTGAAAAATTATTGGAACATCAGCCTTTGGTCTTTACAATTGACAATGGCATCATTGTGATTTCGGATAGAGAAAAAAAAACACCCCTCGCCCCCACCGTTCAAAAAAACGGTAAGGTTGAGATTGTAGGTACAGTGAAAAATGATGGAAACAATCTTTATGGTGTTAGTGTCAAGGTTAAAGACAGCCCGTCAATCGGTACAACAACAGATGGCAATGGAAGATACATTCTTGTGGTTCCCGCAAATTCGACACTAATATTTTCCTATGTCGGCTACGCCAATCAGGAAATTGCCATTGCCGACAAACGTCGCATTGATGTGCAGCTAAGTCCCGATCAGAGCTTAAGTGAAGTTGTTGTTGTCGGTTACGGAACACAGAAAAAAACCAGTGTCGTGGGAGCATTGGAATCAGTAAAACCAGAAACCTTACGTATCCCAACGGCCAATCTGTCCAATGCATTGGGAGGAAGACTTTCGGGTGTAATCGCAGTACAACGTTCGGGCGAACCCGGTGCAGATGGGGCTAGCTTTTTCATTCGTGGTGTATCGACATTTAGCGGAGCCACCAATCCCCTGATCTTATTGGATGGTGTAGCAATCTCCAAAGGCGACCTGGACGCATTGGCACCAGAAGTTATCGAAAGCTTCTCAGTCCTTAAAGATGCTACTGCCACTGCCGTATTTGGTACTAGGGGAGCAAACGGCGTCCTAATTATCACCACAAAAACAGGTAAAGACCTCAATAAACCGCGTATTTCAGCACGTGCACAATCACAGATCTCAAGACCTACTTCCATACCAAAATTTGTTGATGGTGTAAGTTATATGGAGATGTTCAATGAAGCGGTTACAGGTCGCGGTACTGGTGAAATTTTATATTCCCAAGATAAAATAAACGGCACAAGATTAGGCTTGGATCCCTATGTATATCCTAATGTTGACTGGTATAATGAAATGTTTAAGTCCCGTACCATCAACAACGAGCTCAATCTAAATGTACAAGGTGGTGGCAGCAAAATAGGCTATTTCCTCAGTGCAACCGGTAACATTAGCAACGGTTTATTGCGTAAATTTGACCTCAACTCTTTTGACAACAATGTCTCTGTCAAACGGTATAGCTTTCAGAACAATATCAATGTTAACCTTACTTCAACCACCAAAATAGCTTTAAAGCTCAATGCACAACTTCGTGATTACTACGGTGCCGGTGTAGATGCTCCAAGCGTATTTGGCGACATCATGAATGCCAATCCAGTGGACTTCCCTATTATGTTTCCATTTACCGGTATTGACAGAAGAGACGTTCAATACGGAGGAAAAGCTGGTGGTACAGTCAACAATGGTTTTATCAATCCCTTTGCCCGCATGGTCAATGGCTATCAAAATGGTTTCCAAAGTACCTTATTGACTACAATTGATGGAGCTCAAAAACTTGATTTCATTACAAAAGGGCTAGAATTTAAAGCCTTGGTTTCCTTTAAAAACTGGAGCAACACAACAACAAAAAGAACCAGTGGCTACAATCAATACATGATTAACAGCTATGCACCCGATCCTGCAGGTGGATATACCTACGATCTAGTCATGGTGGGGCAGCCACAAAATCTTTCCCTGGGAACCGAAACGGGCACTAGCGGTGATCGCGAAATCTATTTCCAGCCCTCCATCGAATACAATAGAACATTTGGTAATCACACCGTATCGGGTTTATTTCTTTACAATACCACCGATTTCAATGTCAATAATCCGGCTGATCTAATCAGTTCGCTACCGCGTAGACGCCAGGGCATTACGGGACGTGCAACATATGGTTTCGCCAATAAATATCTTGCCGAAGTCAACTTTGGCTACAATGGTTCCGAAAACTTTGCCACTGGAAGTCGCTTTGGCTTCTTCCCTTCCGTTGGTTTGGGCTATGTACTCAGTAACGAAAAGTTCTTCACAGATTTATTTCCTGCTGTCAGTAATTTAAAAATTAGAGGGAGCTGGGGTAAGGTTGGTAATGATCAGATTGGCGGAGGACGTTTTCCTTATCTTTCGGACCTCAAATTGGATGGAGCATCGTTTACAACAGGTATCGATCAGAATACGACTTATACAGGACCTACTTACTTACAATTTGCAAACCCAATGATCTCTTGGGAAGTTGCAGAGAAGAAAAACATTGGTGTGGACCTCGGTATTCTTAACAATAAGTTCAATATTGTTTTCGACCTATACCAGGAAGATAGAACCAATATTTTCGTTGATCGTTCGGCAACAATCCCTAACGTATTTGGTACTGCAGGAACGAAAGTGTATGGCAACGTTGGTGAGGTAAGAAATAGGGGATTTGATTTCTCCCTAGAATGGAACAAAAGTGAAAAAGATTGGGGAATATCTATGCGTGGAACCTTTACATATGCACATAACACCGTACTGAAAAATAATGAGCCAGCCTTTACCAAATACCGCAACCTCTCGCAAATTGGGTATTCTATTGGCACAAACCTAGGCTATCTTGCTGAACGCTTATTTATTGATCAGGCCGAAATAGATAACAGTCCATTACAACAGCTAGGGGGTTTTGTCGCTCCGGGAGACATCAAATATAAAGATCTAACCAATGATATTGATGGTCTAAATCTCATCAATAGCGATGATAGAGTTCGAATGGGTTATCCAACAACACCTGAAATTGTCTATGGTTTGAGTACTTCCATCAATTACAAAAAATTTGATTTTTCTTTCCTCCTACAGGGAGTTGATAGAACTTCTTTTATGATCAGTGGTTTCCATCCATTTGGAAATCAAGGTGTACGCAATGTATTGCAGTTTATTGCCGAGGACCGCTGGAGTCCTGAAAATCCTAACATATTTGCTGCCTATCCACGACTGAGCAAATTGGACAATCTCAACAATACTGAAGCTTCTTCTTATTGGCTGAGAAATGGGGCATTCCTAAAACTCAGAAGTGCTGAGATTGGATATTCGCACAAATTTGCACGCATTTTTCTAAGTGGTTATAATCTATTGACCTTCTCTAAGTTCAAACTTTGGGATCCTGAACAAGGTGGAGGCAATGGTTTGGGATATCCGACACAGCAAGTATTCAATCTCGGAGTCCAACTTCGTTTCAATTAAAACAACTTCGAGATTAAAACTATCAATAGAATTTTAAAATGATTTATCAGATGAAAAGAAAATATATAGGCTACCTTGCATTATTCGCATGCGCGACTTTTTTGACTACCACTTCCTGCAGTAAATTCTTGGATATCGTCCCTGATGAACGTCCTTCGGAAGCAGACGCCTTTCGTGATCCAAATTCAGCCAAAGGTTATTTGTATTCCTGCTATGCGTGGATTCCAAATTCTCGGGTAGGCACCTCTTCCATTGATTTGATGACTTCCGACGAAGTAACAACTGCTTTTGAACATGAAACCTTTGCTCGATTTCCCCGTGGACAATATACAGCGTCAAGTCCTGTCATTTCCTACTGGGATAACCTTTACAAAGGAATACGACAATGCTATATCTTAATTCGCAATGTAGATAAGGTTCCCGGGATAGATCCACAGGAGGCGGCACAATATAAAGCTGAAGCCAACTTCCTGATCGGCTTTTATCATTTCCTATTAGTCCGCATGTACGGTCCAGTTGTTATTGCAGACCAAGAGTTTGATGTCAACGCACCTTCTTCAGCGTATCCGAAACGGTCGACTTATGATGCCTGTATTGATTTTATTATCAAAAAGCTGGATGAGACAGCTGGACAGTTACCTGCTCTTCGAGCCGCGGATGAATGGGGTCGTGCTTCCTCGGTTATTGCCAAGGCGCTAAAGGCTAGAGTATTGCTTTATGCAGCCTCACCGCTCTTTAACGGTGGTGGAGGTGATAAACAGAGCTTCTATGCCGATTTCAAAAACTTGGATGGCACAGCGTTGATCAGTACAACCTTCGACAAAGAAAAATGGCGCCGTGCAGCTCTAGCGGCTAAAGAAGCCATTGATGCAGCTGAACAAAGTGGAGCTTCGCTGTATAAAAACAGTACCTACAACACAGCACTACCAGCCAATCCTATTGAAAAGGACTTACGCCTTACTTTTATTGACAAAGCCAATACAAAAGAAGTGATTTGGGCGGAAACACGTCGGGAAGGTCTTTACGATTTTCAAAATAAATCTACTCCATTTCTCAGTGGCGCACAAGGTGAGTCCTATAATGGGGTATCCCCGACCCTCACCCTGATAGAATCCTTTTATAGTAAAAATGGTTTACCGATTGACAAAGATCCCAATTACGACTATAATGGACGATACGGCGTAACAAATACGCCAAATGGTAATACATTATCGTTAAATCTAAACAGAGAACCGCGCTTTAATGCCTGGATTGCCTATCACAACAGCTACTATGAAGTGGTTAGGGGGAGTGCCAATCAAATCCTTGTTCAGTTTAGGAAAAATGACAATTGCGGTATCCAAGGACGGTCTAATAACTACTCTCCAACAGGATATCTCAACAAAAAAGGTATTGCACCTGAATTGAACCAAAGCAGACTGCAGGTCTCCGTCAATTATCCATGGCCGGTGATACGTCTAGCAGAACTGTACCTGAACTACGCGGAAGCGCTAATCGAATATGGTCAGGATCTGAATACTGCCAAACAATATATTGACCGCGTTCGGGTCCGTGCGGGCATTCCAACAATTGATGTCGCATGGGCTCCAATTGGCGGTGCAAATAATCAGGCAACACTACGTTCCATCGTCAGACAAGAACGTACCATTGAACTTTACTTGGAAGGCCATCGCTTCTGGGATTTAAGACGTTGGATGATCGCCGATCAATACCTCAACCAACAGGCGAAAGGAATGAATATACAAGGAGCTACCGATACAGAGTTTTTCAAAATAACAACAGTCGTTTTTCCACGTAGTTTTAGTCAGCGTAATTATTTAATGCCTATACCACAGGAAGAGATCAATAAAAACGAGGAATTGGTACAAAATCCCGGTTATTAATTAATTTAATGAATTGCACAAGATGAAATACAATATCGGAATATTCGCTCTACTCTTTTTAGCAATAGCGTGTAAAAAAGAAGAAATAAAAATGACCAAACCACCACAACTGGTTTCGGTTGAAGCAGAACCACGCATTGGCGGGACTCTCCTGAAATGGAAACTTCCTTCAGACAACAATTATCTTTATGGACAGATTACATATAAAAAAGCGGGATCAAAAGATCCCGATAAAATCTATAAAATCAATATAAGTTCTTTTGCCGACACGATGCGTATAGATGGGCTGATCAATAAATATGACTATGTCTTCAACGTCCAATTGTTCAATCAAGACAAGAAAACAAGCATTGGCGGAGATATCATAAGCAGCAATAGTGTTAGGCCAATCGTCAGGCCTTCGGAAGTGACCTATTTCCCGAACGAGTTAACTAAAATACAGGTGACCGATAATATGGTAGAAACCTATACACAGGAGAGCAGCGAGGGCCCAAAAAAGAATTTATTTGACGGCGATAAAAATACATATTGGCATACTGCATGGTCAGCAAATACAGCCCCGCTTCCGCATTGGATCCAACTCAATTTCCCTCAGGAAGAAGAGATTGGCGCCATAAAATACTTCTTCAGACAAAACAATAGCGATGAAGCCGGGCGTCCGAAACAATGGGGAATAGAAATAAGTTCAGACGGCAAGCAGTGGACCAGAGTTTTTACATCAAAAGATAATCTTCCCACATCAAATGTTGCTGAAGAGCAAAGTTTGGCTTTTGATAAAAACTATAAGTCCAAATTTTTCCGGCTAATGATCCTTAAAAACGGTGGAAAAAGTTACACCCATCTAGGTGAAATGAATGTCTACCGGATGCGCTCTTCTATCATTGACAAAGAAAAAGAAGCTGAAGATAACTATTGATCGTCATCACAAAGATTGTTTTCTAATCATCACTGGTGCTCAAAAGAGCATGACGACGGAGGTAGAAATACCTCCGTTTTATTTTTTTCATCGGCATATCATCAATATTCGAACAAGCTCCAAAAGGGATACGAGGTCAAATTTCCGCTATAGCATAAGCCTATTCGACGAGGCTATCCCCAGCAAAAAATAAAAAACTTTTTTATTACCTTAGATAAATAAATCGAACAAGAAAACAACTTGTTTTTCATTAACTATAGTTCACATATATGAAATTATATGCCTTTGTTTTGGGGGTAGGCTTACTTCCGGCCGTAGGATTATGTCAAAAGACCGTCACCCCTGGTAGCAGCGATATCAATACCAACTATATCAAACCAGAAAAATCACTGTATACGGTATATTATGTTAAAGATAACACCTGGGACAAACAAGGATCATTGACCTACGATATCGTAGCGGCCAACAATCAGCTGACCTTAACCAATACCTATGTTCCGAAAGACAATGCCTGGACTTCGATCCGCACAACGATTGCCGACGCAAAAACACTTCGGTCCATCAGCTACGCGAGCGATGGCAAGGAAACAAAAGTAAACCTCAACTTTGCAGAAACAATTACAGGTAATTATTATTCGAAGAAAACTAAAAAGGAAAAAAAGATCAACTTACAGCCAACTAGACCTTTTGTAGATTTTAACTGGACAGACCATCTGATTTCAACTCTACCTTTAGATCTAGGGTATAAAGCGCGCATCCCGCAATTTTATTACAATAGTGATTCCGACATTTTTGTCGAAGACTATACCATCAAGGAAGTAAAAAGCTACAGTTATGGTTCCCCAAAAACAGGTAAGCACGACAGTTGGCTGGTTACACTTTTAGAAGAAAGTACCGGAGCCATCTACAATTATGTCATCGATAAAAAAGATCGCCGATTATGGCAAAGGGAAATGTCCATGGGAAACGGAAAGTGGGAAATTACCGTAAACGAAGAACTGGACTATCAACCTATTAAAAATAGATTCAACAAAGAACAGGCTGCCCAACAGATTTCTCAAGGGAACAGTGTTATTATCGGGACGGCTTACGCACGATCTAGCTCCGGAAAAAAACTTGGCGGGCTCGTGAATACTGCAAAAAAGCAATATGCTCCAAAAGGAACAGAAATTACGCTATTCGCCAACTCGGCCTATTACGAAGAATGGCTTGAAGTCAATAAAAAGATCCGAAAACAGAAAAAGGTCCAGGAAGTTCCATTAGACCCTGATTTTGGTTATGCGGTTAAAAAAGCAAAAGTGTATGATGATGAGGGGCATTTCGAATTTGCAGACCTCATGCCAGGTGCATACGTGATTATGGCAAGCTTCGATTTCACCAATTCTTACAACTATTCCTATGTATCAGGCTACACCAATTATTATAACTATTGGGGTTATACAGGTTCCACGACAAATTACGGTACGGCAAGATCATCTTATGTCGACAAAGCCAATATCGAGAAACACGTCAGCATCGACAAAGACGGCGAAAAAAAAGAGGTAAACTTAAAGGAAATGTAATCCTAAAAATGCCGTTAAACAGACTCGTTTAACGGCTTTTTTTATTTTTTTTGAGATCTATTCCTAAAATGAGAAGATCATCTATCCATTTACTTTTTTCGAAGTTCAATATAGCGGTCTATGCTAATGGGAAAATTATCGGCAGTACGCAGTAGAAAACATGCCGCTGCTCCTATCCAAACCGAATAATCGAAAGTCGATTTAATTCCTAAAGAGAGTGTCATCACTATCGCAAAGCTGATCAGTAGAATCCCGGCAACGAATGCCGTAAAACGCAGTTTATAGCCGATCAACAATAGGATTGCTAAGACAACCTCTAATAATGTTGCACCTATAGCAAGTATATTACCGAAAGATTCAGGCACAAAAAAATTAAGGGTATTTGAGTAAGCTACAAAATTGGCCCAATTTCCCCAGGAAACATGTGATGCCCCCGGTGCCCCCCACAGTCCCAAACGATCTGCAACAGCAGACAAAAATGCTGTCGATACAGCTATACGTACAAAAAGTTGATTATACATGGTATAAATTATATAAATATGGTATAAACGATATAAATCAAATTTAAGAGAACAAAAACAGTCCAAACTTAAACCAGTTTAAGAAACTTGTTTCAACCATCCCATACCCACAAAGACCCTCTCATTGTCGTACCGGTGTTGTGCCTTCACTTCCTCGCTCATCGTTCGGCGATCACCTGTGGTTAAATCCATTGCACAGTTAAATCAATAAGGCTGCCAGCACATGGGTGCTGTACAGCCTTATACATCAATTAATACGAATAAGAATTTAATATCATGTGTCTACTCCATTAAATGATAACACACTGTTATTATACATCAATTAATACGAATAAGAATTTAATATCATGTGTCTACTCCATTAAATGATAACACACTGTTATAATGACGACCAAGATGCTCAATAGTCCTAATGGAAATAAAAACTATTTGCTACAGCTGCAGCGTTAATTCCTGCTGCTGTTGGTTTCTAAAAATTAACACCTTCGGCTGGTCTGCGTGTACATGCTTTTTAATCGCTTGTTGCAAGTCTATTAATTGATCTATTTTCTCGCCCTGGTAATTCAACACAACATCACCGACACGCAAACCGCTTTTATAAAGATTGCCTTTTTCATCCAACTGAAGTAGCAGCACGCCGTTTATCGAGGGTAGGCCCGCAGCCGACTGCTCTCCCAAAGTCTCCACTGATTTAAATAAGCCCGACTTCCAGGCCCATCTGCTCCCCTGTTCCTCTGCTTCGGATTGGATCAACTGAGGTATTTCAGGACTAGCGGCAAGAGTTTTAAGTCTTTTACTCATAACCCCGAAATGCAGCATGTCAAAATTTTTAAAATCCTGATCTTTCCAGTTCTTCAATCGGAAATCGCCATCTGCAGGATTCGTAAAGTTCAATTGAATAACACGACCATGTTTTTCTATGCCTTTCGCCCGATCCTTGTCTAGGTCATCCTGCCTTCCGTAGATATTATGGTCTACCTCTTCCCCCCAATACTTGACCTGTATATCCTGATGGGACTCCATCACAATATTATTACGGAATACATCGTGACTATTCTGAAACCAGACATGTGGATGAAAACCATTGTTGATCATCACATTGTTATACACTTTGCGATAAAATCCTTCTCTTAGTTTTAGTCCCCCACTTAAACAAAGATTGTTGTAAATTTCATAGTTGGACGATCCGTCGTCCAAATCAATATCCCAACCGTGATCACAGCGAAATCTATTATCATGAATTTTAGTTGTTTTGACTGCATCCAGCAATATTAAATTGGGATGTTTCCCCGTCAGTTCATCCATCTCCTTTCGATTGGGATGCCAAAATCGGTCGCGCCCCCATGAGTTGAAGGCTCCATGATCACTGGTTTCCAGGACTGTATTAAAAACATCATTGTAAGCTATCTCATGACCGCCCCAGGTTCCATCACCTACATTAATACCTGCTCGAGGCACATTGTAAATGGTATTATGCAAAATTCGTAAAGATTCAGCCATAGAGACCTGTACACCTGCTACTTGTTTTTCGATCAATCCAATGTTATGAATCAGATTGTCACTCGCCTCACAGTCCATAGGATAATTATCGGTTTTTGGCCCTTTGATGGTATCCATTTGGTCAAACGGAACAAATTTTTCATATCGAAATTCCGGTGAGCGTACTGCTGCTGGATCTCCTACAAAATTGATCGCTCCGGCACCGATCTGTTCAATCCGGTTGCCTTCGATTTTGACCCCGCGATTGTAATTATTAACAAATATTGCATTGCCACCCAAAGCGATAAAATCATTCGCGCGGAAGATACAGTTTTCCGCACCTTCAATCTTTACGGCTCCCTGTCGATAGATCGTCCAATCACTACGTAAGAGTGGTTCGCTTGTTTTCATAAAGGTAGGAGCAGTATGCATGAAGCGAAGGCCACTAACCTCAATATCATGCACTGGTCTGGAAGATGAACCTGAAAGATAGATTAGATTTTCCAATTGTGGCGCTACAAACTTCAGCTGGTTGGGATCAACTCCTTTAGCAGGCATATAATACAAGAGTGCCTTCTCCTCATCCAAATACCACTCCTGAAAGGTATCGAGTTCTTCAAAGATATTTTCTACAAAGCGATAGGTCTCGTGCATTTTGCTGGGACGATTATTTTGCTGTCCACCTTCAAGTGTAACTGTTGATAAGCCATCTTTTCCGGTAATCTTATAATGGAATCCTCCCCAGCGACCAGCATGCAAAGCATGTACAATTCCCCCCTTAGGGTTTTTCCAGGTTGCAACACGTTCGGGACTTAATGCATCTGCAGCATAGCCTTGAAATGGCAAGACAGTGGGGTCGTAGTTTGGATAACGTGCTCGGACAAGATGCTTATCATTAGCATATAGACTTTGGAAGTTTAATCCTCTTGGGACCTTAGCCTCCCAAATACCATGATCGCCCTGTTTCCATTTGAGGTTAAGCGATTTGGCACCACTCAGCGTAACTTGTGCTCCATCCTCAGCTTTAATCCGCAAGGGTTGCCTTCTTGTACCCGATATCCCAGCAGACAATTCAATCGGTTTATCCAGCTGATAGGTGCCTGCCATAAAGATGATTTCGATGCCTGGTGTATTTTTCCCTTGCTTCTGTTTTTCTACCGATCGCAATGCGGCTTCAGCTGTGGCATAGGGACTGGCCATAGTTCCTTGGTTTCTATCACTTCCTTTTGTACTGACATAAATACGTTTGACCGAGCCAGCCTGTTGCCCATGCACACTAAGCGAAGTGACACCGGTAAGGCCAATAAATAATAATTTAGGAAATAGCATACAAGATATCTTCATAATTTTAATCGTTCATATAGTTTTAGCTAGATTACATCGACTATAAACCTGCTATATAGTTAGGTCTATAAGTCCATAAAAATAAAGTCGTTTGCTATGCACAAACGACTTTTTCAGTTCGTGTTTCATTCAATCAGATTTATATTTCACAAAACAATAGTATTTCGCCTAATTAACGAAGGGTCTATTGAATCACTTCACTAATCTGTACCTCTGGCGCAATATTCGTGTACTTTGGAAAATCTTCAGCAAACTTTTTCCCATTTTCTTTTAAAGGATCCTGATAGGCTGCAACAGCATCAAAATACAAATGGCAAATGGCCAAATAAATCGGACCTTCTGCTGAGCTACGTCCCGAAAGCCCTTTATCAATGGTTACACCTTTCAGTGCTTTACAGTAAACTTTTTTGACAAGCGCAATATGTTTCGAGAGATAATAATCCCAATCAAATGTCTTTCCAGGTCCATTACGATAAAAAATCGATACCTTGATCATCCCTTTTTTATGAAAAGGTGGATCTGCCTTTACATTGCACTGAAAGCCCAACAGCATGGTTATCAAAACCATAACTAAAATGATCTTTGTTTTCATATTTGTTGATAAGTAAGATTAAATAACACTCTTTTTTCCAAAAACATTTGCCATGAGTCAACAAGCAGCGAATATTGCTTAGATTAGTTCTTTTTGCGCTCTGTGGCTGCTTTCAACAAAATTTCTTTACTAGCAACCGGCACGTTTCCGTTAGCATCAGGTCCAATATTGAGCAACAAATTTCCACCTTTTTCATTTATCTCTCGTAGCTTAGTATTTACTTCTGTGGGAGATTTCCAATTATTATCTGATTTTTTATATCCCCAAGAATTGTTCAGGGTATAGCAGGCTTCCCAATCGTAATCCAGTAACGCTCCAGGATGTTCTTGTTCAGGCGTTCCAAAATCTCGCTTAAATTGATCACGCTTTGCTACGCGGTTATTAATGATAAGAGAGGGCTTCAATTTGCGTAGATATTGATAAAGATCTTCTCCTGCGGCCATATCCCACCAGTTCACCCAGTCCCCATCAAACCAAAGGATGTCAGTATCATACTTTACAACCAATTCTTTCAATTGATTTTTCATGTATTGAATATAAGCAGCTTTCTGTTCTGGCTTGATGAGGATCTGGCCCCAATCTCCTTTACCATTGGGATCGACATATTGCGAATCGTGATGCCAATCGATAATACTGTAGTAGGTACCAAATCTGATCCCAGCTTTCTTACAAGCTGTGGACAACTCCCGCACGAGATCTCTTCCTTTCATTGGGGTCGAAGCTATATCATAATCTGTGTAGGGGGAATCCCACAGACAAAAGCCCTCATGGTGTTTGGTCGTCAGGACGATATACTTCATTCCAGCATCCTTAGCCAATTGAACAATACGATCTGCATTGAAGTCCTTGGGGTTCCATGTGTTAATCAGCTCCGAATAGGCTGCCTTCGGAATATTCATTTCCGATTGTATCCACTCGGCATATCCTTTGGTTGAATTCCCTTTATATATCCCTCCAAGTTGACTATAAAGCCCAAAATGAATAAACATTCCATATTTTGCTTCCCTAAACCAATGCATCCGTTCATCAAAATCCTTTTTGGATTCCTGTAAATTATTAACTTGGGCGTTTCCCATGTTCATAAACAACATGGCTAGTAGAGAAAGAATACAATGCGTTGCTTTTATCATATTTATTATAATTGGTTAATCCAACAAGCTCAAGCGGCTGTCGAATCTTCTATTGGTATCTTGCGCATTCGACAAATGCTAAACCATTCTGCTATTGCAAAATAAATATAAAAAATATGAACAACACTTTTTATTTATTGCAAAGAAGTTACGCTTAGCTTATAGGGCTATACCTGCCTCAATTTTACAAAAATGAAAACTTCCAAAGCAGCTTTTCAAACAGTCTATCTGCTATGAAATTTAATATAAATTCTTTCCAAAAAGGATTTATATTTAGTAAATATTTCATTAAAAACCATACTATAGATTGAAATTATGAGTTTAAAGACCTTAATCACAAAAAGTGCCGAGTATAACGACTGGGTTGTCAATAAATACATCAATTGGCTGGCTGATAAATCGGACGACCAACTTAACCAGGAGGTACCTTCAAGCTTCCCGACCATTTTGAAAACCTTAAACCACATCTTGCAGACACAAGAATATTGGTGGAGCCACATTTCAGAAAGCAATGATTTCGATTTTGAAAAAAAGCGAACCACAAAAGAAGAAATATTTGAAGCACTAAGAAGAAATTCAGTTCAACTTGTGGATTATGTACACAAGCTATCTGAGTTGGATCTTGAAAAAAATATCAAAGTGGAATCACCATGGTTTCAATGCGATTTCACAAAGTACGAATACATACAACAGCTGATCCTCCACGGAACATATCATAGGGGACAGATCGTTACAATGGGCCGAGCTATTGGAATTGCGGATGCCCCAATGACAGACTTTAATTATTGGAATATTTATAAAGATCAACAATAGGGATTCGAGCAGCGCTATGGACCAAATTACCAGTAAAGTACAAATCCGAGAAATTGTCGCAGCGGCGAAACAGCAAGGACAGCAATCCAGTATTGAATGCCTTATATTAAGCTTACAAGAGTGTTTACTGAAAAAGAAAGTTCGATTTCCACTTCTGGAGTTTGCGGCCAGGGAAATTATGCTATTCGTGCCTGAGGCCGAGCAGTTACACTTGACAGATCGTCTCATTGTCACAACAGAAATGGGAAGTTATGTTTTAACGGGAATAATTCTTCAGCAACGTCTCCCCGAACACTTTGAAGAATCCATCCATAAAGCCTGCACCTATATAACCATGGGCAATCAATGGTACGTCTGTGATATCATCGGCGAACGCGTACTTGGTCATGCGCTGTTGACTTCACCTAAAAAGACAATACCATTATTAGAAGAATTAGCTCATCATCCTGATAAATGGATTGTTCGTACCATTGGTGTAGCTACGCACTATGCTGTAAAAAAGGGACTACCAGCCACATTCGTAGACATTTTGTTGAAGCTGCTGATTTCATTGTCAAACACGACAGATTTCCACGTGAAGAAAGGAATCGGCTGGGGGGCCAAAACAATAGCAAAGTTTCACCCTAAGCTAGTTACTTGCTACAGTAAAGAAATTGAATCGCCAGAAACCAAACAATGGTTTCGGACAAAAATTACGATTGGTCTCAATCGCCACAAATTGGGGGCTAAACAGATCCAATAGGAAGCCACAATGGCTCATTGTAACCAATAAAATGAATACGTGATTTTCTTTGTGATAGTTATACATCAAGAAAGGCGAAGTCTACCATTAAGCCTCGCCTTTCTTTATACATTTAATCTATAAGTAACCGCGCGCCCTCGGTTAGTGATCTTTTTTCATTGTTCCTTTTTCACGAAGATTAATATGCCAGCTAAAAGCCTCTTCTAACAAATGTGGTGTATGCCCTCCCCTTTTACAAGCGCGGTTATAATAGTCTGATAGCTGCTCCCTATAATCGGGATGTACACAGTTCTCAATAATTACTTTCGCTCGCTCACGAGGCGCTAAACCACGCAAATCTGCCAAACCATAATCTGTTACCAAAATATCGACATCATGTTCGGTATGATCTACGTGAGAAACCATAGGAACAATATGAGAAATTGCATCCCCTTTAGAGGCTGCCTGTGTAACAAAGATGCTCAAATAAGCATTACGTGCAAAGTCACCCGATCCACCGATACCATTCATGATATTTGTTCCCGAAGTATGGGTAGAATTTACGTTTCCATAAATATCAAACTCTATGGCTGTATTAATTGCTATAATTCCCAAACGTTTGATCAGTCCAGGTGTATTGGAAATGTTCTGTGGGCGCAATACAATTTTATCGCGGTATCGATCCAAATGATCGAACACTCTTGAATAACACTCTTCCGAAACAGTAATTGAAGAAGCAGAAGCAAAATCCAGTTTTCCAGCATCGATAAGGTCAAAGGTACTATCTTGCAACACTTCAGAAAACATCGTTATATTACGGAACTTACTATGTATAAATCCAGTTAGAACAGCGTTAGCTACTTTTCCAATACCCGCTTGGAGGGGCATCAAGCTTTCTGACAAATGACCTAGCTCTACTTCATTTTCGAAAAACTGTAAAATATGCTTCGCTATCGCTGTAGTTTTGGTATCCGGTTCAGCAATATCGGCTGGGCTATCAAGCTCATTCGTAAACACAATTCCCACCACCTTGCTTGCGTCCAAAGGAATAGTTTTACGCCCAATTTTATTTTCAGGTGCTACAATCGGAATAACATTACGGCGAGGGTAATCTTCTGCTTGGTAAATATCATGTATCCCTTTAATCGTCATCGGTATCGCAGTATTGACCTCCAAAATAACCTGCTTAGCCAATGCAGCAAAAGTAGCCGAATTTCCCACAGAAGTCGTTGGAACAATACTTCCGTCTGATTCTATTGCTGCTACTTCCAAAACAGCAATATCCACCTGAGGCAAATTCTTATTGTGCAGCAATTCGGCTGTTTCGCTTAGATGCTGATCAATAAACAGCACATCCCCGGCATTAATTTTATTACGTAAAATACGATCTACCTGAAAAGGCATCCGCTTGGATAGTGCCCCCGCTTCCGCCAATTTACCGTCTGTTCCATGTCCCAACGAAGCCCCAGTAATCAAGGTTATTTTCAATGGATCCACTTTTGCACGTTCAGCCAAGGCTGGTAACACAACCTTACTGTCTCCAGCCTTAGTAAAACCACTCGATCCAACGACCATTCCGTTTTGAAATAGCTTAGCAGCTTCTTCCGCTGTAATCACTTTATCATGTAAGCTTTGAACTTTTATTCTTTCGTAAGCCATATTGTTATAGTTTGATTTTATTCCATTATTGTAAACTTAAGAAATTGAAACCTATATATTTCCCTTATTTGTAAAGTTCTTTGTTATATTTTCCCACCTCTTAACCAAACAATTTTAGCATTTTTTTAAACTGCATATTTATTACCATTCGACACAAAATTATCCAAACGAGACTAAAAAAACACAACTCGCTACAAATCAAAAATATACAACAAATCATAATAAAAAAATATTTTATATCACACTGATCGATAATATATATCACACTGATAACAAACAACTTACAATAACAAAGGCAAAACTAAAGTAAGTAAAGACTAACTCTCTCGTCGATTAATTGCCATTTTAACGTAAGCATACACTCACTTTCAAGAAGTAAAGGTGGGGTCTAGTAAAAAAGTCTTACCTTTGTGACATAGTATTATAGGTTAAAATGAATACACAAGATATAACGACAGATGCTAAATATGTCAACCGTTATTATATGACGGAAGTAGACTCATTTGAAGATAGCATTTACTGTCACCACGCCATTATTGCAGAGAATCATATTTCCGAACATTGCCACGATAAGGACCAATTTTTATATACAGAAGGCGGTGTCGTATTTGTTAAGACAGAGGAAAAATCATATTTTCTACCTGCCCGACATTATTTGTGGATTCCCGCTGGAATAAAACATAGTATTCATCCAAGTACACCGGAGGTCGTTATGCGTAATTTGTACTTTCCCAAAACCAATAATGACGCACCCTTCTATAGCAAAATGGGAATCTATCCAGTAAATGATCTTTTGATAGAGCTGATTATGTTTACCAACCGCTGGAATGGCAATATCTTTCCGGTCGAAGAACCTAAATATAGTATCGCTACAGCATTTAAACTTATCTTGCCGGAATTATCGCTGCATGAGCTTCCATTGGCCTTACCCTATCCTAATCATCAGAAATTAAAGGATATCGTTACTTACCTCGAAGAGAATATAGAGGAAAATGTCAGCTTTAAAAAACTTGCCGGATTATTTAACATTAGTGAACGTACATTAGCCAGACTATTTCAAAAAGAATTAAATATGTCTTTTATCCAGTACTACACGATTCTCAGAATGCTGACTGCTCTTAAGCTCCTTTTAGACGAAAAACTAAGTGTAAATGAAGTTGCACTCAAAGTTGGATACAATAGTCTCCCCACCTTTAGTAACACATTCAATAAGGTCGTCGGTATCCGTCCAAGCGAATATGTCAAACAAAAAGAATTGCTTATTTAAAAATGTTTACCTAATTTAGGTCAATAAACCTAATTCAGGATGAAATTCAAACATATCATTTATAGTGCTGGAATTTTATTGCTCAGCACTTCTTTATTTGCCAAATCTCAAGATAAGAAACCCAAACCCATTCAGTTATTTAATGGGAAAGATTTGAAGAACTGGACCCCAAAAATCAGAAACCACAAAGTTGGGGATAATTATAAAAATACATTTCGTGTAGAAGACGGTTTACTCAAAGTAAGATATGATGGTTATGATAATTTTAATTTTCAGTATGGCCATCTATTCTACAATAAAGAATTCTCAGCTTATTTATTGCGCGTCACTTACAGATTTGTTGGTGAACAGGTAAATGGTGGAGAAGGTTGGGCCTGGCGTAATAGCGGAGCCATGCTACATGGACAGGATCCTAATACCATGGGTGTGGATCAAGACTTTCCAATATCGATCGAAGGGCAACTGTTGGGTGGAAATGGCAAGGACGAACGGACCACAAGTAACCTTTGTACACCAGGCACAAACGTTGTAATCGACAATAAGCTATTTACACCACATTGCATCAGCTCAACATCAAAAACCTATGCTGGAGATCAATGGGTAACTGCTGATTTCTTAGTATTGGGAGACTCACTTGTGCAGCATATCCTTGAAAACAAGGTCGTATTACAGTATAATAAACCCCAAATTGGTGGCGGCAATGTAAGTGGTTTCGATCCTAAAGTGAAAAAGGATGGTCAGTTTTTAAGTAAGGGGACTATTTCACTGCAGAGTGAGAGTCATCCCATTGACTTTAAAAAAGTGGAACTTTACGATTTGGAACCTTACATGAAAGATCCCAACAAATTGAAAAAGGTCATCGCGGAGCTACTTCCAAATTTGCAACAATAAAAAACACTCCAAGTCAGTTTTAAAATAAAAAAGCATCGAATATCGATGCTTTTTTATTTACCATTCGCTTGGAAAGAGAAATCCAAAGTATATAACATAAAGAAAAGGGATACAGCGAGCTGTACCCCTCTATATCTATACGAAAAGCTTACGCTAAACCGTTAACAAATTTTGTTAACTTAGATTTGTTGTTAGAAGCTTTTTTCTTGTGGATCACATTTTTCTTTGCCAAACGATCAAGCATAGAAATTACGCGTGGTAACAATGTTTTTGCTTCTTCTGCAGAAGTAGTGTGACGTAATTTTTTGATTGCGTTACGTGTAGTTTTTGCTTGGTAACGGTTTCTTAAACGTTTAGTAGCGTTTGCTCTAATTCTTTTGATCGCTGATTTATGATTTGCCATTTTTTTTAGCTAATTTTTATTCAATTTTTTCTTGTAATTCGGACTGCAAAAATAACACCTTATTTTCAATATTCAAAATCTATTTTATTTTTTAGGTTTAGTATATTTGCGACATGCAAAAATTATCGATGGATGAACTTCAACGTACAGATGTTGAATCGTTTAAAAAACAAGAAAAAACTCCTATCACAATCGTTATGGACAATGTACGGAGCATGCATAATGTGGGCTCGGCCTTCCGTACTGCAGACGGATTTGCTATTGAAAAAATATACTTGTGTGGCATTACGGGCACACCTCCCCATCGCGAAATCGAAAAGACCGCCCTCGGGGCTACTCAATCAGTTGCTTGGGAATACCACAAAGATACCACAGCTGTTGTTGATCAGCTTCGGTCAGAAGGTTATGTCATTATTGCCATCGAGCAAGCAGATGATAGTGTTATGTTACATCAGTTTGAACCAGAAAATGACAAAAAGTATGCATTGATTTTTGGAAATGAGGTCAATGGAGTAGATGAAGATGTCATGGAAAAAATTGATACCTGCATCGAAATCCCCCAATACGGAACCAAACATTCCTTAAATGTATCTGTCGCAATTGGCATTATTCTTTGGGATTTTATCCAAAAACGCAATTTCAATTAAAAATTTATCAATAAAGGTCACATTCCTATTCACATTGCTTCCATTTTAGAAAGCAAAATAGTAGATTTGTGTGCAAAATTTAAAGAAGAAATGAGTGTATTAGTTAATAAAGATTCAAAAGTAATCGTTCAAGGTTTCACTGGAAACGAAGGTACTTACCATGCTACTCAAATGATTGAGTACGGAACAAATGTAGTTGGTGGTGTTACTCCTGGTAAAGGTGGTCAACAACACTTAGACCGTCCTGTATTCAATACTGTGCAAGATGCAGTTGACACTACAGGAGCTAATGTTTCTATTATTTTTGTACCTCCAGCATTTGCTGCAGATGCGATCATGGAAGCTGCCGCTGCTGGTATCGAAGTGATTGTTTGTATTACAGAAGGTATCCCAACAAAAGATATGATCCAAGTAAAATCTTACTTGAGCGACAAAAACTCTCGTTTGATCGGTCCTAACTGCCCAGGTATCATCACTGCAGGCGAAGCTAAAATCGGTATCATGCCAGGATTTATCTTCAAAAAAGGTAATGTAGGTGTTGTTTCTAAATCAGGAACTTTAACTTACGAAGCCGTAGATCAAACTGTAAAAGCAGGATTAGGTATCACAACAGCAATCGGAATTGGTGGTGACCCTATCATTGGTACAACAACGAAAGAAGCTGTTGAATTATTAATGAATGACCCTGAAACTGAAGCGATCATCATGATCGGTGAAATTGGTGGTGGAATGGAAGCTGAAGCTGCTCGTTGGATCAAAGAACACGGTACTAAACCTGTTGTTGGATTTATCGCAGGTCAAACAGCGCCTCCAGGACGTCGTATGGGACACGCTGGTGCAATTGTAGGTGGTGCAGATGACACTGCTGCTGCAAAAATGAAAATCATGCGTGAGTGTGGTATTCGTGTTGTTGAATCTCCAGCTGAAATTGGAAAAGCAATCGCAGAAGAATTGGCTAAATAATTAGACCATCGAGCATATAAAAAAAAGGGAATCAAATTTGATTCCCTTTTTTTTATACCTAATAATTAGATGACAACATTAACTAGACATTGCTTCGTCTGCCGACGGTCCATATAAGCCCGGTACAGCAATATCCAATAATCGCAAATAAACAGTCAACTGACCACGATGATGAACGATATGATTATTGACAATAAAACGTATCGCTCCCGCTCGTGGCAAACGGGCAATCTCATGGTCCCCAGCTTTAAGCACCCATTCATTAAACCAATCCAATTCGGCGATATCCGCTAGTGTTGCCTTGTTCTCTTCCAGTCCAAGAGTGAGGATTGTTTTCAACTCTTCGACAGAGGATACTTTGAGAGGCTTATAATCTACTTTAAAATCAAATACGTCCTTTGGTATTGCCTTGTGTACCCAGTTATGTAACTCGACAACATGAGCAGCCAATTCGCCCAAACTCATCGATTTTTCGTGCGGGCGCCAATCCAATTTATCGTCCGGTATCCGATCTAGAATACGTTTGGTATTTTTTGTTTCGTGATCCAATTCGATCAAATAGCTCTTTTTGATACTCATATAAATACTAGTTCATTAATTGAAAATCTTTTAATACGGTAACAGCATAGGGGAATTCCACTGCCTTATGTGCTGCTGCTCGCGCAATTTCTCCCTCTACATAGGTTACTTTGAGCGGTAAAAATGTATTGTTCAGTATATTTTCATGGAATAACGCCTCATACCAGGTACAGGCAGCAACGAAACGTCCATAGTTCAGATTTAGGTGATAACCATCACGTGTAAAATTATCCCCCACAAAACTCGAACGTGCATTCTGAACAGCTGTACCCGAAGGAATCAACAGATCGAAATTACCCCAGTTAAACACCTCTTGCGAAGTATTGGCAATAGCCCTATACATACTATCTTGGCTACGGTTATAACGAACAAAACCTTCATGCGATGAACCGTTCTGATATGCCCAAGTTTGATGCAATATATACTTAGTTTCAGGAAATAGAATATGTTTTGTTACATAATCATATAAAGGTGGCAGATCCTTCGCATACGAATCATAATCTCCTGATAGCGGACTTGCTTGCTGAAAGCTAATATAATCCCAAGCCTCATCGATAAGCGCTTCAGATAAGCGCTCATTTGCTTTCTCGGACATTTGCCCGTCAAGATTTATTTTCCGGTAGCGATAAGCTGGCTTATCATCTTTTGCGTTACTTACATGTAAACTTAGAGGAGCTCCCCCAATATAGAGATTGCCGATCACTATCTTTTTCTTGCCGGCTTTCGCCAATTCATATAAATTCTGTTCAATAGCATCTTCCGAGAAACTATTACCGATGGCCAATATTCGTAGCACACCATCATCCAAAGACTTATTTTGCGCATTTAATCGATTATTCCTCAAAAAGAATACGATTAAAAAACCAAAAACCAATACCTGTTTTACTTTTATCATCATATAATGCAATAACAACTAAATTAGATAATATCTCGTAGAAATACGAATGATATACCTAGAAAGGGAGATTTTCTCCCATCTGTAAGTTATCGAGACAGCAGCTGGGACAGGGATATCTGCTCATAAAACTTAATAATAGTGGAAAATAGCTGTATAACATGTAATTCTGATAGCTATATCTTTAACCACTACCAGTATACTTCCCAACAGTCAGATAACATATAAAATTAGTTATGACAAGTAACTACTGCAAGGCCAATTGATATACTGCAATACGATACAGACGAAAAACAATATAGCTTGACAAGGCTAGTAGCAGGACAGGAGTATTCCTAAAATCATTACGAGTAGCTCTTGCTGTACTTGTCGATATGCAGCTATAGGATACTGCTGAAAAGCAATAGCGTTTGACAAGGCTAGTAAAGGATAGTTGCGGAACAGCTTCCGATGGAGCAGGCTCACCGACGGTCCTGTGCTGCGATAACCACTAGGCGGAGGATATGCAATAGCCTGTACATGGAAATACGGAAGTACTTAAAC